>CAYRFU010000441.1:0-4953 GCA_964423525.1 uncultured Burkholderiales bacterium
TGGCCATAGCTGGCAACCAGGGTTGACCTTTGCCCAGGCGAGCCTCAGGGTCGCGGGAGGCCTCAAAGGGAGAAACCCGACGACCCGAGCCATCAAAGAACTGATACTGCTCCTCTTGAAGCGTGAGCATGGGGCCTTCTGCTTCTCGAAATCGACCAGCTCGGAAACTTCCCGAGGCTCACCTAACCAGGTCGCCGCCCCGGAACGCCAGGCGCGTAAATCCCTCAGCTCGAGTTCTCCTGTCAGGGCGTTATAGGCACCATAGGGCCCTACTGTTTCGAAGCTTTCAGTGGTCCAGGCTTCAAAGTGATAGCCGAGTTCACCAAGCTCGAGAAGGCCCTCGGCCAACTCGCTATGGGGCAGTTCTGAGCTTGGGCGTTTCCCCTGGAAGACAGCTGCTTCCAACAGGTCTTGGTGGGTGCGCAGGGGCAACTCGGCCACCTGCTCGTCGGCCTGATAGAGAAGCTCTCTGCCCTGCTCGAGCTTGGCAGCGGCTTTCTTGGGGCTAGCCTCGTCGTAATCGGACTGTCCGGGAAACCGGAGCCAACGCTTGGCCCGAAACTTTCCTCCGGACTTGAGCACCGTCTCAGCCAATTCTCGAGGTGCAATTCGGCCACTGATCACCCGCCGACCTTACCCGAAGACCGGCGTTCGAGTCGTTTCAGCTTTGTAACCTTCTTGTGGTCACCTGACCCCTCGGATCTGTTGACCGGGAGTCCCGTTTTTCACCAGCTGTTGGATCCGCTCGGCAGGCACCGGCTCACTAAAGAAGTTACCCTGAGCCAGAACGCAATCGTTCTTGAGCAAATAGTCTCTTTGCTGAGCCGACTCCACCCCTTCTGCCAACGACCGCAGATTCAAACTGGAAGCCAACCGGATGACCCCCACGCAAAGACTCATGGAGCGCCGATTCTTGGGAATGCCGCTGACGATACTAGCGGCAATCTTGAGAAACTTGGACTGGGCGAAACGGATCGTTTCAAGATTGGACAGGCCCGTGCCAAAGTCATCGAGAGCGATGCCGACTCCCGATTCTCCGAGTTCGAGGAGAGCGGGACGGAACTGCTCGGTCATATAGGTATGCTCGCTCACATCGACCACTAAATCACGGCCCTTTCTGGGGCCCTGTTGAGAAGCTTCCAACCAGGCGGTGGCCATGTCCCGGGCCAGGAGTTCTCGAGCTGAGAGATTGAGATTCACAAACAGGTCCAGGCCCTGTTCCTGCCACTGGCGGAGCTGCTGACAAGCTTGCTGGACCACCCAGTGACCGAGTTCCACAATCAGGCCGGTCTCTTCAGCCACAAGCAAGAACTCCCCGGGAAGCAGTAAGCCCCGCTCCGGGTGGTTCCAGCGAAGCAGAGCCTCCACCCCGAGCACCTCAGACGTTTCCAGAAAAACGATCGGCTGGTAAACCAACGAGAACTGCTGGGCTCGAAGCCCGGCTGCCAGTTGACTGGCCAGGGTCACGCGGGCAGAGCGTCGTTGGTGGAGCTCAGCGTCGTAGAAGGCGACTTTTCCTCCCCCTCGAGACTTGGCCTGGGCCAGGGCCGCTTCGGCGTGCTCCACCAGCTCTTCAGCCGTGCCCGCATCATCGGGAGCCAGACTGACCCCCACGTTGCCATCCAGGAAAAAGGTTTGGCCCTGGACCTGAAAAGGTCGTTGAACCGCTTCTAGCCAGCTCTTGGCTGTTTCGCTGGCTTTGGCAGCATCGTCTTCCGTCAGTAAGACTTGAAACTGATCCTCACCCTTTCGGGCCACCAGGCTATCGACGGGAACCGCTGCGGCGATACGCTGACCTACCTCTTTGAGAATCTCGTCCCCTTGTTTGTAGCCGAAGGTCTGATTGACGAAGCCAAACCCTTTCAGGTCTCCCCCGAGAAGAGCCTGTCGACCCGTGCCGACCCTCTCCTCCAGAGCCTTAAACAGCGCTTGTCGATTGAGCAAGCCGGTCAGAGCATCGTGGGTGGCTTCATAGCGGAGGGCTGCTTGAGTCTTAAAAAGGTCTTCCTGGAGACGAACTAGTCGTTGGCCGGATTTCAACCGAGCCTCTAGCTCGACGGGGTCGAACGGCTTCGAAAGAAAGTCATCAGCACCGCTCTCAAGACCCACGGCCAGGTCTTCCTTCTCGGTCTTGGCTGTCAGCAAAATCACGTAGAGGTAGGGCTCGGTTCTGGACTGACGCAAAGCGGCGCAGACCTCCACGCCCTTCATATGGGGCATCTCCCAATCGAGGAGCGTTAGGGACGGAGGGTCATCCCCGAGGAGCACCTGGAGGGCTTCGGCGCCATCCGAAGCCTCCCACACTTCTACCCCCCAACTCTCCAAAGTGGCCCGCAGCATCGTGCGAGCAATAGGGTCGTCGTCTACCACCAGGACTCTTGTCCCCGGCCAAAACAGGGTCGCTTGGTCACTCATCCCTGCGGGATTCTGGCCGCTTCTTATCTGCCCTCTCTTGAGTCCTAGCGAGACTCGAGACGGGCTCGAAACGAGCTCTGCAAAGGGATGAGTTGATAGCCGAGGAAACCATATCAAGATGAGAAGAAGAGAGTTTCTTAGTCTCGGTATGGTGGGCGGCTTGAGTCTTTTCACCGGCTGCCGAGAACCCCACTCTTCCGCTCCAAGTCCGGGTCACGAGTTCCTGGTCCATAACCGGCGGCCCAAGGACCTCGAGACACCGGTGGAAGTGTTCCGCAGCTTTCTCACACCAACCGAACGGTTCTTCCTGAGGTCCCACCACCCCGAACCGACCCTCTCCCCCGACCGCTGGCAGTTGACCCTCAAAGCCCCTGAACTGACCGACTTCAGCTTGGGACTAGCCGACCTCAAGGAGTTCAAGAAGGCTACGGTGACAGCCGTTCTTCAGTGCGCTGGCAATAGCCGGAGTTTTTACCGGCCCCGGGTGGCAGGTGTTCAGTGGGGGCGAGGCGCGGTGGGCAACGCCCAATGGGGAGGGATCCGCCTGGCCGACCTTTTGGCAGAGGCAGGGGTCACAGACAGTTTCCCTGACCACGTGGTTTTTCGAGGAGCCGACAAGCCCCTCATGGCCACGGTGCCGGTTTTTGAAAGGGAACTCCCTCTCTCCAAATGTCTCCACCCCGATACCCTATTGGCCTATGAGATGAACGGCCAACCTCTGCCGCGCCTGCACGGCGGGCCGGTGCGACTGGTGGTGCCGGGCTGGGTCGGCGACGATTGGATCAAGTGGGTCAACTCTATCTGCATCCAAAGCGAGCCTTGCGCCAGCTTCTACTTTCAGAAAGGTTATCGCTATCCGAAAGTCGCCTGCCAGCCCGGCGAGGCCGTCGCTCCGGAGCAGATGGAACCGATGACAGAACTTTCGATCCGGTCTCTGTTCACCGCCCCAGCCCAGTGAGAGAAGGTGTCTGTCTCTCGGGCTATCCCCCTCCAGGGCGTGGCCTGGACCGGCGGAGAAAGAACCGTTGTGCAAGTGGAGGTGTCCGACGACGGCGGCCAAACCTGGACGTCGGCTGAGTTCGAAACGGCCCCACAAATCTACGCTTGGAGGCTCTGGCGCCTGGACTGGCAACCAACCCAGACGGGATCGGTCCGGTTGCTTTGCCGGGCAACCGACAGTCAAAACTCGGTGCAGTCCGTTGAGGCGAGCCCCTGGAACCCTGGCGGATACGGGGGAGATCATCGCCGGTCAAAGACTATCCCGCCCAGCCTGGACCAAAGAGGTGGACAAGATGGCCGGCTGGGGCTCTCCCATTCCAGAAGCCCAAAAGTCGGTCCTGGTCGACTATTTGAGCACCCATTTTTCCCCTGAGGCTCCCCCGCCCAAGATCGTCAAAGAGCGTTTCCGCTTTTAGCTTGAAGCAACCCCTAGTTTGGCGGCGGTCTTGTCGTCTTATTCGTGTCCAAATTCACGCAGCTTCGCCTCAAGCTTCTCAGCTCGGAGTCTCTCCCTTTCGGCCCGCAGTCGCTCACGCTCCACTTCTTTGCGGGCCTCTGCGGCCTGCCGTCGGGCCTCTTCGGCTTGCCGTTGGGCCTCATCGGCGCTGTGAAGAATGCGTTCCAGTTCCCGCCTGGTCTCGAGGGCCCCTTCCCTGGCGGTTGGTATCAGGCTCCCCTCACGGTCAACGAAGCGCAGCCAAGTAGCCTTAACATCCAGAAAGCTTCCTTCCCACAGGGTGAATCCTAACCCCAACTCGGTGATGCCCAAGGGGTCCTTCATCTCGACATAACGGCGTCCTACCAGCTGGAAGAGCCTGAGAGGTTGACGACCAAGCTGCAAAAAGGGGTCGTAGACTGCGTAGTAGGCCACGCGAATGGTTTCGTATATCTCCAGCTTCGAGGTGAGCTCTCCCCCTTCTTTGTTAGAGACGATCTCAACCACCAGATCCGGCGCTTTCCCATAGTGCCAAGTGCAATAACAAAGGTCTTCTTTGGCTTTGGTAACGGGTCTCGGGAGGACCCCGAGGGCTAACAGAAAGTCCGGCACCACACGACTGCCGTTGTCTGGACGGTAGAAGAGTCCCACATCAGAAAGAGCCTCGAAGGGCTTCCCTTCATTCCAAGACTCTAACAAGCAGTGGGTTAGAAGCTTGAATTGCCGCTCCGAAAAACGGTTATCCACCGGGTTGTCGTCCTCGGTGATAAGGTGGCAAAGATCGGGCGCCAGCGCCTCCTCGTGAATTGTATCGGCCATAATCATAGAGTATCACAACGCCTCCTCAGCGCCCACTATGACGACCGCCTGTTAACGCGAGGCGGGCTAGACCGTTACCAAACCCTTGCCGATTTGTTGCCGATTAATGAATGTCGAAAGGAACTTGACGCGTTTTCGCTTCTTGCCTGCGCCACCCAGGCTCTACCCCAGCTTGATCAGCTCAGCCATAGAGTAGAAGGCTGGGTTATGTTGAGGGGCCCTTGTCGGCTGGGTGTAACTCTCATTTCTCTCAGGCGGCATCCTCCAAATTCTGGATCACTTCG
>CAYRFU010000442.1:0-4866 GCA_964423525.1 uncultured Burkholderiales bacterium
GTCGCTCTTGCCCGCGCGGCCCGAAGCTCTTCGGCCACCGTCTGGGCGGCAGCCCGGGTGCTGGCTTTGTTGATGGTGGACCGCCCACCCAAAACGGCACCGGCCAAAAGTAGGGATAAAAGGCCGATCGCCACCAAGATCTCGGCCAGGCTGTAGCCACGCTGCATCCCCTGTTAATTCGGCGGGCGGTAACGCAGACCTTCGGCGAAAGTTGTGGGAAAGTCATCGCCGCCTCGCCAGAAGTTGGAAGTGGCGCCAGTGGCCAGCATGAAGTCGACCCGTTCCTCCATCGCCTCCACACCCTCCAGGTCAAGCTTCAGGAGGGTGGCTTTCTCCTCGAGCTCGGGTATCGACTCGAGCACATCCTCCAAGCTGTCACGGTGACGCTGCCTCAACTGGACCTGATCAGCAAACAAGAAATTATGAGCTCCCTGGTCCTCGTTGTCTTCCGGCAGAATCAGGCCTTGGTCGATCGGGATCGAAGAAGTAGGGTCGTGAAGAAGGTTGAAATCGTGACGGTCGAGATTCCCGGTCACGTGATCATAGATAGCGATGTCCTGATAGCGATCTTGCTCCGGCCTCAGGTGGCGCTCGCTCTTGGCATCGGGGGTCGTATTGGGAACAAAAAGCTGGATCGTGCCAGCTTGTCCGTTGAACTCGCGATAGACAGCCGGCGGAACCCGAGCAAGGTGACCCATCGCCTGATCGATTTCATAGCCAAACGCCTCTCGCCGACCTTCTTGCCGAGGTGGGATCTTAGACCGAAGGGCTCGATGATACTCCTGGTTTTCTTGCTTCCAGATGCCTACCACCCCGTTGCTGAGACGAACCAGATAGACGGGATTAGTAAAGTTCTCTCCCAGCTTGACTCGTTCGGCGATGGTGGCCTCAGGGTCACTCAGAAGCGCCTCGAATTCGAGCATCTTGGCCGCGAAGACCTCTTTGGAGAGGCCATCCCAGCTGAAACCGAGCGGCCGGGTGGCCCACTCCGGCAGAGCTACTCCACCAATTTCAGCCGGCTCCGAAAGCTCGACCCGGTCGGGCTGAGGGGGAGCCGAACGACGCAGGGTTAGCGTGGGCCGACAAGCCTGGACAATCACCGCGGTAGTCTAGCACCAAGGGCTGAAATCATCCTGAACGGTCAACACGCCCCTAGAGGGTCTCGGCCAAAACCCGAGCCATCTTGCGAGTGAAGGAAGCCGGCTCTTCCAGCTCTCCCCCTTCCGCTAACACCGCCAGAGCGAAGAGCACCTCGGCAGCTTCGGCCAGTTCGGGTTGGTCCTTCTTCTCCTCATAACTCTGATGCAGCTTTTCTACCAGAGGGTGCTTGGGATTGAGTTCGAGAATCCGCTTGGTGGCCGGGACCGGCTGGCCCATCGCCTTCATCAGGCGCTCCAGATTGGCGCTCATGTCGTGTTGGTCGCCCACCAGACAAGCGGGTGAATCCACCAGGCGGTCGGTCAAGCGAACTTCTTTGACCTGGTTCTCCAGCTTCGACTGCATCCAAGAAATGAAGGTGGCCAGTTCTTTTTGCTTCTTTTCTCGCTCCTCTTTAGCCGCCTGACGTTCCTCCTCTGAGCCCAGCTCAAGGTCTCCTTTGGCGGCCGACTGAAGCTTTTTGCCCTCGTATTCAAAGACTGAGTTCAGCCAGATCTCGTCGACGCTATCGGTCAGAATCAGGACTTCGTAGCCCTTCTCCTTGAACACTTCCAGGTGAGGGGAATTGAGCACAGCATCACGATTTTCGCCGGTGAGGTAGTAGATCGCCTCCTGGCCCTCCTTCATCCGCTCGATGTAGTCGTCGAGCGTGGTCCACTGCTCGCCCTGGGTCGACCGGAAGAGGCTCTCTTTGAGAATGCGATCTTGATTTTTGGGATCGGTGTAGATGCCTTCCTTGAGCACCCGCCCGAACTCGGCCCAAAAGCTTTCATAGCCCTCACGGTCTTCTTCGCGAGCCTCACTGACGGTGTCGAGCACTTTGCGCACCAGTCGCTTTTGAATCATCTGGATACGGCGGTCCTTCTGGAGAATCTCGCGGGAGACATTGAGAGAGAGGTCGGTGGCGTCGACCACCCCTTTAACGAAGCGAAGATACGGAGGCATCAGCTCTTCGCAGTTATCCATAATGAAGACTCGCTTCACATAGAGCTGGAGACCACGCTCTGCCTCCGGCATGAAAAGGTCGAAGGGGGCTTTGGTAGGGAGAAAGAGGAGGGACTGATATTCGAAAGTGCCCTCGGCTTTAGTGTGGATGGTCTTCCACGGCTCGTTCCAATCTCGGGAGACATGTCGGTAGAACTGAGAGTATTCTTCCTGGCTGACGTCGTCCTGGTCGCGAACCCAAATCGCCTTCATCGAGTTGAGGGTTTCGGTCTCGACCACGGTCCTTGTTTTGCCCTCAATCGGCTTCCCTTCGGCGTCCTTTTCGGGCTCCTGGCGCTCGATCTCCATCCGGATGGGGTAGCTGATAAAGTCGGAGTACCGCTTGACCAGCTCCCGCACCTTCCAGCTCCGGGTGTAGTCGTGGAGTCCGTCCTCTTCGTCCTCTGGCTTGAGATGAAGAACGATGGTCGTTCCGTGACCTTCTCGCTCACACTCTTCGATAGTATAAGTTCCGTCGCCGCTGCTGGCCCAGTGAATCGCTTGATCGCTTTCCGGCTTGCGGGTAATCAATTCGACTTTTTCAGCCACCATAAAGCTGGAGTAGAAGCCGACGCCGAACTGGCCGATCAACTCGGCCGAGACATCCTGGTCTTTCGACTCCTTCAGGGCGGTCAGGAATTCCTTGGTTCCCGACTTCGCGATGGTGCCGATCAGTTTGACCACCTCGTCTCGGCTCATGCCGATCCCGTTATCTTTGAGAGTCAGGGTTCTCTGCTCAGGGTCGGCCTCCAGGAAGATATGCAAGTCGGAGGTGTCGATCTCGACCTCTTTGTTGAGAAGACTCTCGAGCCGGACTTTGTCGAGAGCATCAGAGGCGTTCGAGATCAGCTCGCGCAGAAAGACATCCTTGTCTGAGTAGACGGAGTGGATCATCAACTCCAGCACTTGCTTGGCTTCGGCCTGAAATTCGAAAGTTTCTACTGCACTCATCGCATCCTCCTGAAGGGCATTTCTTTAAAGAGATACCACGGCCTGGTTCGAGTTATGCCGTTCTAACACAACTATAATAGAAAACGGGAGCTCGAGGTCGACCTCGAACTCCCGTTTGGGCTAATTCAGTCTACTGGCCTTTGAAGCTAGCCGACCGCTTTTCAGCATAGGCGTTCAAGCCTTCTCTGGCGTCATCAGAGCAGAACAGCTGCTGCTGCAGCTCGCGCTCAAGGGCCAAGCCGTCCAAGAACGACATCTCGCTGCCGGTTTGGACCGACCGCTTGATTCGGCCGACGGCCATCGAAGCCTTGCTGGGTGGTAGGAACTGACGGGCGTAGGTCATGACCTGGCCCATGAAATCGTCAGCTTCGAACAGCTGATTGACGAGACCCAACTCGTGAGCCTTCTCCATGGAGAACGTCTCGCCAGTAGCCATCATCTCGATCGATTTGCTCTTGCCTACGATGCGGCAGAAACGCTGGGTACCGCCGGTACCGGGTAACACGCCCAGGTTCACTTCCGGCAGACCCACCTTGCCTTTGCCTTTGGCGGCGATACGAAGGTCGGCAGCCATGGCGATCTCCAGGCCGCCGCCCACGCAGTGACCGTTGAGAGCGGCAATGACCAGCTTAGGGGTCTGCTCCAGTCGGCACAGCGTCTCGTTGGCGTGGAGACAGAAATAGTACTTGAAGCCGGGGGTGACTTCGGCCAACATCTTGATGTTAGCGCCGGCCGAGAAAAACTTCTCGCCGTGGCCGGTGAGGACAATAACGTGAACCGAATCATCCATCCGGGCCTTCAAGATGCACTCGTCAAGTTGACGCATCATCTCATAGGTGTAAGTGTTGGCAGGCGGATCGTTGAGTTCGAAAACCGCGATCCCATCCTCGACACGATAAAGAACCAGCTCTTTGCTGGCCGTCTCGGTTGCCATAATAAAAAAAACCTCCTCGAAACGGGTATCGTTTTTCATACCCGTTCGAGGAGGGGACTAATCAGAAGCCCGAGTCCGTCTAGTTCAACCCTCGCACAATCCGGTTGACCAGGTTATCCCTGCGGCCCAGCCGGATGGAGACAAAGTTGCGGCACTCGACGGTCAGGTCGACGTTCATTTTCGCTAAGAGGTTGTTGAGTGCCAAAAGCGCTCGGGCTCGGGAGATATTTCCGTGGGGTGTCCGTAGGAGAGCACGAAGCACACCGGGGTTCTCCAGGGTTAGGGTCAGTTTCGAGTCGCTGCCCACCAGGTGAGCTTGCCCGGCCGGGGTCTCGACAATAACGTCGGCCTCGATGAGCAGGCGGTCAAAGTCAGGCATCTCGGGTCCGAATCTTTAGCGTTCCGTTCACTTTCCAAAGGGCGTGCTCAGCACTCGGTCCAGTACAGCTGGGCACCTGAATCTCCATCTTCTCAAACTCGTAGCTGATCTCGGAGCCTCGTCCGGTTAGCTGGTCGTAGAGCCCGATGGCCAGCTCCGGCCAGGTTTTCGTGTCTTGAATTTCTTGGGTCGGCATAGGTCCAACTCCTCTCGGTTTTGCCGGAGGCGTGAGGCCGCCGTGCCTCTAGAGATTAGCACACCACAAACATTTTGTCAAACTTCTGTATAGATATTGTAGACACCACTCTCAAAAAGCCTTACAATGCGGGTATGGCCAGCGAACGCTTACAAAAACGCCGCCTTCTGGTCCTACTGCCTCACCCGCGTGAACCAGGCGAAAGACTCCTTGAGAGCTTGACTCAAGCCGCCGAGGCCGACCCGAACCTGCGGGAACGGCTGG
>CAYRFU010000443.1:0-4821 GCA_964423525.1 uncultured Burkholderiales bacterium
GCCTTAGATAGGAAGTTGCTCGCCAAGCACTGTCCACCCTAAAGAACTCCGTGATCTCAGTGGCCTCCGCCCTTCTTCCTCGGCCAGTCGAATGTCAACAGGCCCTCTAGTTGAAGAGACCTTGATAGTCCACTGGAAACCTGGCCAGGACTTCACCCACCCAGGTGTCCAGAATCTTGGGGAGGTCCCCAACGAACTGGACGCCAGCCATACCGGAGAGTCGGGTCCATCGGACCTCCCCCCGGACTGGCCTGTGACCTTCTAATGAGATTTCAAGAGGGTCGCCCTGTCTCAGCTGCCCGCATTCGAGCCTGAGACCACCCAGACTGATGTCGTGAGAGAAGGCTCGGAGCTTGCGGCCGGGTTTGACAATACTCAGCTCCAGTTGACAGTCCAGACGGGCGAAAGTCCGCTTTTCTCTTCCCATCCCCGAGACTGCGTGAGGGGCTCGTCAACACCCTTCCGACTTTCGAGGGCTTTTGTGGCCGGTTCGAGCAAGATTCGCTCTGCTGCTCTAATTGAAAAATCAGGGCGAGGATATCCAACGACATCCTCACCCCGATCCAAGCTAGCGTCGGACGCCCTGGACCACGAAGTCTCCAGTGTCGTCGTAGTAGGTTACCCGGCAGCCTCTCGGACGATCCGGGAACCGCGGTTACCGGAGGACAGCAGGATGGAGACGGTTCAGATACCCGACCTATGTCTGGGACTGAGGCGCGGCGGAGGGAGCCTCGCCAAGTGGCCGAGCATTTGTCACGTCCCGGCGTTTTCGTCTCTCACGGCGATTTCTACGCCACCACGGTCGTGAGAACGTTGGGTGTGCCTGGCCTGGTCCGAGCTGGGTGCGCCTGTTACACGACCAGGAGGAGGTGGCTCGTCTGATAGAGGGCGTGGCTGCTCTCTGATGGGATGTCGCCACTTCTCCAAGGTAACAATTTCACAGCGAGCTAACACTCTAGACCAAAGACTTCGCTACACTCTGACCCACGATGAAGATCGAGCGGGTGACCCACGCCCTGACGAACCTTGCGATACCCCGTCACGTTGAACACGTCAGCGGCGATGCCGAGGTGTCTTTTGCGCGCGATCCGGTGGTCTGCGCCAGCGGCCGTTTTGTGGCCTGGATGGGCCGCCGACCCGGGTCCCCGGCGGGGAGATTCGACGTCTACCTAAGCGATCGCGTCAACGACACCACCGAGTTGCTAAGTCGGGGCCACGACGGCGCCGCCGCCGACGGAGGCTCGGACGCCCTTTCCATCTCGGCCGATGGTCGCTATGTGGCTTTCGCTTCTCACGCCGGCAATCTCGTACCCGACGACGACAACGGCTGTCGCGACGTGTTTCTTTTCGACCGGGACTCAGGTGAGCTCGAGCGGGTCACTGCCGAGGCCGGGGATCACTGCAGCGAGCCGGAACTTTCCGGTGACGGGCGCTGGCTGGCCTTTCAAAGTCGCGACCTCGGCGGTGAGTCGGGACTGTTTCTTCGTGACTTGCAGACAGGTGAGACCGAGCGAGTGGCCGGCGTCCAGGCTCGCAACGCCGACCTTTCTTTCGACGGTCAGGTGATGGCCTGGGAGGAGGACTCCGGAGTGGTCGTCTATGAGCGTGCTACCGACCAGAGGAGAGCGGTCAAAGAGGGCGGTTGGGCCACCGGACCCCAACTCTCCGAGGACGGTTCCGCCTTTGCCTTTAAAGGTGAAGGGGGATTGTATCTACACGCCGACGGAACCAACCGCTCGGTGGCTCTGGACCTCAAAGGCGAGCCCCTGGATCAGGTCGGTTTCTTCGCTCTCTCCGGGGACGGCCGCACCGTCGCCTACGTGGCCGAGGAGCGACGAGTGGTCTTGCAAAGGCATCTCTTCAGCGACGAGGTTCAGGTGGTGACTCGCGAATTCGACTCAGGACGTCGTGATTACGGCGAGTCGATGCACCCCACTCTCAATCGTGACGGGAGCTCGGTGGTGTTGGCCACCAGTTGTCGAAATCTGGCTTCAGAACAGGTCAGGGTCGACTCGGGTCGCGAACCCTACCGCATCTTCGCTGTGGACGAGAACAACGTGGTTCTGGCTTTGAAGGAGCCCCAAGCTCCTTTGAGCGTCGAGGTGGAGATCTATGAAGACGCCGTTCATATCGGCGATGTGGAGCTAGAAGTTCGGACGGAATGATAGTGTCGCGGAGTCGGTCTGCTGGAGACTGACGCAGGAGACTGGGGACCTTTCGTGTTACTACGCCAAAGTGGAGCCCGAGCGCCAAGCCAAACTCACCTCGAGATTGCCGGAACTTGACGGTCTGCGAGGGATCGCGATTCTTCTGGTCTTCGTCTTTCATTGTTTTCCCGACCGAATCACGCTGGGGCCTTTTTGGGCCGCCTTAAGAGACTCAAGTTGGCTGGGTGTTGACCTCTTTTTTGTGATCTCAGGCTTTTTGATCACTCGGATTCTCATGGCCACCCGAGACGACCCGAATCGCTACTCCGTCTTTTATGGACGGCGGACTCTGCGAATCTTTCCGCTCTATTATTTCGTGCTCACGGCAATCGTGGTGGCCCAATGGCTGTCACCCCTGGCCCAACAGTTGTTCCGAAATACGGCTCCCCCCATCTCCTACTGGACCTACACCTTTAACCTTCACGTCAGCTACCACGACCAATGGCCTCAGAACCAGGTGCTCAATCATTTCTGGAGTCTGTCCGTCGAAGAGCAGTTTTACCTGGTCTGGCCTTTCCTCGTCTTTAGCGTGGCCAGAAAGTCTCTGCCTCGACTGATGGGGGCCGTGCTCCTCGTGGCTTTGGCATCCCGGCTGGCCCTTTACGGCCTAGACTGCTCCTGGGTTTCGATCTACTCGAATACTCTCGCTCGCGTTGACTCTTTCGCGCTCGGTGGCCTGGCCGCCTATCTTCACTGCTACGCTTCACCCAAAATCGTGCTCCCCGGTATGCGGGTTGTCTTCTACGGTTCCGGCTTGGGACTGCTCGGCTTTGGCTTTGTCCATCAAGGCATCAATCCTTTTCTGATGGTGACACAACTGGTCATCGCGACGGTTCTAGCCGTCTTTTTTGCGTCCTGGATCTATCTCAGCGTGAACGACGAGGGCCTCTTTTCTTCCGTTCGCTGGGCGTTGCGTTGGCCATGGCTTAGCAAGGTCGGTCACTACAGCTACGGGATCTACATCTACCACTGGCCGATCTGGTTTTTTATGGCCACCAGGCTTCCACCCTCGGCTCCAGGCCTGGAACAATGGAAGCGAACTTTGATCGGTGCGTTTCTCACCATGGTCGTCTCCGTTTTGAGTTATCATTTCCTGGAGAAGCCCTTCTTGAACAAGAAGGACGACTGGGTCGCTTACTTGAGTCGTCGCTCTCAGGGCAAGGAGGAGCCGTAGCCCCCCAACCGAGCCTACTGGTATTCGATGGTGTGGTCGGACCAGAGCGGGCCGTCGGTCTCGATGCGGTTGCCCTCGTGAGTGACCCAGTAGGTATTCCAGGGACCTGGTTTGTCGATCTCGATCCGGTCGGGCTTTCGGGTGACTTTCGTCGTGTCGAACCAGACCGGCCCGTCGATGAGCATCTCGTTACCGGAACGTTCTACTTCGGTGGAGAAGCCCAAAGGACCGGTAACCTCCAGGCTATCCTGCTCGATATCCACCTTGAAACTTGTCAAAGGGAACTGGACCACGAAGCCGGCCGAATTCCATTTCACTGAGTAGTCGCCCCAAAGAGGACCGTCGGCGAGGGTGGTGTCGCCGGTTTGGCTGAAACGAACCTCATCCCAGGAGGGACCATCCATAACCGAGGACTCTCCTTCGCCCTCAATGGTGAAATCGTTCCACCAAAAGCCGTCGACCTTCCAGCCGGTAGCCGTCTTCTCAACCGTGACAGCATCGCCCCAACCCGGGCCGTCGATGGTGGCCCTAGAGAACTCGGGCACCACCGCTCCCGGTTCTGAGAGAGCTAAGTGGGGAACGACACTAAGGTTTCCGTTGGTGTCGTGGAAGAGGCCTTTGCCAAGATGCAGGCCAACCGGGGAGTAGGGGAGGTCTTTCGTTTCTCCCTCGTCATCGGTGGTCGAAGCCCGATAGAGGCCGATGCGGGGGATCTCCGGCACGACGATCTCCGGTTTGAGTCTGGGAATAGAGAGGTTGGGAACATCCTGTCCCTAGAGTGTAGCCGGTGGCCGGCTTCAGCGTGTTAAGGAGATGTGAGACTCTGGTGGACTCACCCTAAGACTCGTCGGCTTCAGGGCCAAACTTGGCCAGGTCCATCAAAGCGTAGCGAAGGATTTTGCCACGCTTTAAGGTCAGCATAATCTGCTTCTTGGTCCGAACCTCAGGCAGGAGACCCTCCAGCGCTTCCAGGTCTTTGATCGGTTTCTCTCCAACCGCGAGCAAGACGTCGCCGACCTCGATGCCCGCTTCGTCGGCGGCACCCCCTCGAGAGACGTAGGAGACCAAGACCCCGTCTCGATCATCGAGGCGGAACTCCAGGTAGAGCGCGAAGGTGATCTGCTTGACCAAAAAGCCCAACTCCGTGTCGACCTCACGAGCGTCAACGGGAGGCTGAGTGCCGATGGTCACGGTGGTCTCCCTTTTCTCGCCCTGGCTCAAGAGCCCCAAGCGAGCCTCAGTGCCGGGAGTGAGGGCAGTGACATCCTGGGCGAAACGATTGATCTCCTCATCCTGCTCGGCCTCCACCGGGTCGCCCATCAGACTGGTAATCACGTCGCCAGAGCGCAGTCCGGCTGCTTCGGCGGGGCTACCCGATTGGACGTCAGAGACCAGGATGCCGCGGACACCAGGAACCCCTCGATAGGCCGCCATCTCGCG
>CAYRFU010000444.1:0-4381 GCA_964423525.1 uncultured Burkholderiales bacterium
AGGGCTATTTCATATTGAATCGTAATTTTACCGACGTTTGGGATCAGCACCCCGCCGATGCCACTGACGAGTTGCTGGCTCGATTGGAGGGCGGCGAGTCCTTCGACGCTATCAATCTTTCCCAACAGGGCACTGATGACGACGAATTCGCTCAACGGGTCGCCGCCAACCTGCGTCGTATCGAGGAGGAATTTGGCATTCCCGTGGTGGTGGCCGCTGGCAATAACATCGACGCCAACGTTTTGGCCAAAGGGGCCTCGGTAGTGGTCGAGAATTCCGAGGTCCAAAATGGCCTGGGGAGACGCCTTCGACTCGGTTGAGGCCTTCCACGACCTGGCTGCCACTCCCGAACTCGAGGATTTTCGCCGCGATCTGCTCTTGACCATCAACGAGCAGGCCGCCGCTGATCCCAACTGGGGAGCTAACGAACTGTTCCGAGAGGTGCTAGCCGCCGAGGGGCTTGACGCCCAAACGGCCCAAGATGCTTCCGACCTGCTCACAATCAGGACCCTGACCCGATGCGAGAGCCGGCTCACCAACTCATCCGGGATTAACCGCCAGCCTACTCCAGACGCTTGACGTTGGGGGGCTCGACCAGGCCAGCTCGCTTGAGGGTGTTGGGGGAGTGACACCGCTCGAAGGCCGTCTCGACCGAGATGCGCTTGTCGTTGACCAGCTGAATCAGATGCTGGTCCATACTCTGCATCCCCTCGCGAGAACCCATCGTAATAAAGGACGGAATCTGAGAGGTCTTGGCCTCGCGGATGAGGCCGGCTAGACCCATATTGACCACCATGATCTCTTGAACAGCCACCCGCCCTTGACCATCCTCGGTGCGCACCAACTGCTGGGCGATCACGCCCTTCAGAGTTCCGCTCAGCATGGACCGAATGCCGTCTTGAGAGTCGGAAGGGAAAACGTCAATGATCCGGTCGACCGTCTTCGCCGCTGAATTGGTGTGAAGAGTTCCGAACACAAGGTGACCGGTCTCGGCCGCGCTGATAGCCTGGCCGATCGTCTCCAGGTCTCGCATCTCACCTACCAACACGATGTCTGGTGACTCCCGCAGAGCGGCCCGCAGGGCTTGGGCGAAACTGTTAGCGTGGACCCCAACCTGACGCTGCTGAATCATCGCTTTGAGGGAAGGGTGAGCAAACTCGATCGGGTCTTCGATGGTGATGATGTGGGCCGGAACGGTTTGATTGATATGATTCACCATGGCCGCCAGGGTGGTCGACTTACCCGAGCCGGTCGGCCCGGTCACGATCACCAAACCCTTTCTGAAGTTACAGATCTCGTAGAGAACCTCGGGCAGATCGAGTTCCTCGAGGGTCGGGATGCGGGAGGGGATAACCCTGAGAACGGCGCCGTACCCGTAATGCTGGAGGAGAAAGTTGGCACGAAAACGGGCTAGCTCGGGCACCTCGTAAGCGAAGTCGACGCTGCCGGTGGAGAACAGACTGTCAAAGAGCGCGTCATCGAGCACCTCCGAGACCATCGTCTCCATGGTGGCGTGATCGAGAGGGGGCTGATCAAGAAACTCGATCTGACCCAGAGCCCGGATAGCCGGGGGGGCTCCGGTCTGAAGATGCAAGTCAGAACCACCTCGATCGACCGTCAGAGTGAGATATTGCTCGAGGCTCGGTGAGCGAGAAATCAAAGAGCGGGACCTCCAGCCATTTTAACGCGTTCAATAAAGCTGTTCTTGTCGTGAGCCCGGTCGATCGCTTCCTGGGGTTCGACCAGGCCGTCCTTGACCAACTGCAAGAGGCTCTCGTCCATCATTCTCATCCCCTTCTTGCTAGAGGTCTGAATGACCGAGTTGACCTGGTGCATCTTGTTCTCTCGAATCAAGTTCGACAGGGCCTGGGTGGCCAACAGGATCTCGACGGCGGCGGCCCGTCCCTGACAATCGGCCCGGGGCAGCAACTGCTGGGAGATGACACCCCGCAAAGAATCGGCCAACATCATACGGATCTGGGCTTGCTGGCGAGGGGGGAAGGCGTTGACCAAGCGGCTGATCGTTTGGGCTGCGGAAATCGTGTTCATCGTGGCCAACACCAGGTGGCCCGTTTCGGCTGCGGTGATCGAGAGCGAGATCGTCTCGGCGTCGCGGAGTTCACCGACCAAAATGATATCGGGGTCTTCACGCAGGCAGGCTCTCAGGGCCGAGGCGTAGGAGTCGGTGTGCATGCCGATCTGACGTTGCACCACCAGACTTCTTTTGGGCACGTGCACGAACTCAATGGGGTCTTCCAGACTGATGATGTTGGAGGGGCGAGTTCGGTTGGCGTAGTCCACTAAGGCTGCCAAAGTCGAAGTCTTGCCGGCCCCGGTCGGACCGGTGACCAGCACAAAGCCCTGATGGAACTCCATTAACTGACGGCCAAGCTCTTCGGGGAGACCCAGTTCGACCAGAGTGGGGATCTTACGGGAGATGCTTCGGAAGACCAGGCTGGGGCCGTGTCGCTGGCAGAAGACGTTGGCCCGGAAACGCCAGTAACCCTCACCAGGCAGCTCGATCTGGTAGGCGAAGTCCATATCCATCTGCTGACGAAACACTTCTAGCTCAGCTTCGGAGAGGAGCTGCATCATCATCTTCTCGATATCATCGACGGACAGCTTAGGCCGCTCAGTTTGGGACACCAGAGTTCCGAATTTTCGCATCGCGGGGTGATAGCCAGCCGCCAAAAGTAGGTCGGACCCCCCTTGCTGAACCATCTCCATCAGGAGTATGTTGACGTTAAAATCCAAAGACTTCCCTCCGGCATGGGGTTTGTAAAAGTCGTTCCAGATGTTCGAGTGGAATCCTTTCCAAGCTGTCTTACCGGCCGATGAGGGAATTCTTCCAAGGAGGTCGAAGGGGCGGCCACGATAAGACCAGCGAAGGACTGCTTCGCGGATAAAGGAACCAAAAAAGTTGTCTACCCAGAACAATACGCCCGAACTTCACGTGGGCTCCAACGTCTACACCCGAACTGGCGAGAAAATCGGCCGCCTCCGATTCATGGTGGTCAACCCCACCAGCGCCAGCGTTTCTCATCTGGTGCTCGAGAAGGGGATGATGCTCGCCAGTGATGCGCTCGCCCCGGTCGACTCGGTGGGACGCGTTCTTCATCGCGGCATCTTCTTGAATCTGACCAAAGATGAAGTCAACGAACTCCCCGAATTTGCTGAGTCGAACTACCTTCAGCGTGGCCAGGGCGGCGGCGGTGGGGGTGGGGGTGGTAGTCGCCGCGGCAAAGGCCGCTACCGGCGCCATCGCGACCGCGACTAACTACGAGGGGCCTGGGGGCTTTTGCTCTCGACCCAGGGCCACATCTCCAGAGGGGGAACGGTAAACAGGTCGTCGCTGTGATCAGCCCCGACCTGAACTTTAGCCGGATTTCTCATCAGAGCAAGACAGGTCAGCCGCGACTCGATGTCCCTCTCGACCAGTCGGAGAATCTCGGGGCCCAGGCCCTCAGTCGATCCTTCTCGGGCTCGCTCCAGTTCCAACTTGGCTCGCTCCAGGGGGCTCGGCACCGTGGCCGTGTCGGCCCCTCGTCCGATCAACCCGGCTACGCAGGCGGGTCGGCCAGCCACCACTGCCAGGAAGAGAGGGGTTTCTCCCCGCTGGTTAGGAGTATCCACGGCCGCCCCCCGATAGACGAGATAATCCACCAACTCTTCATCCGCTTCGGCAGCGTAGTGAAGGGCGGTGTTGCCGGCCGAGTCCTTCAGTTCCAGATCGGCCCCCTGGTCGATCAAGAACCGGGCCAATTCGAACTGGTCTTCGCGGGCTGCCAGATGAAGGGCCGAGCGTCTTTCTAGATCGACTGCGTTGAGGTCAGCCCCCGCCTCTAACAACACTTTCAGAGCTTGGCTCGAGCCTCCCGAACCAGCCACCCAGTGAAGAGGGCGTTGGCCCGACTCATCGGCCAGATTAGGGTCGACGCCGCGGGCCAGCAGCACTTTGACCATCTCTAAACGTTCTGCCTCCAGACTGAGATAGAACGCATAAACGCGGCCCGAGAGGGAAGGCTCAAGCAAGGCCGGGTGCTGGTCGACCAGACCCATCAGACCCACCCGATCCCCGTCGTGGACCGCCCTGGCGACCAGGCCCATCAGCTCCGGGTCCACACTCTCCTCGGCCGGCCTGGGAGGCAGGCGGGCAGAGCAGCCCAGAGCTAGCAGCAAAACTAAGAGAACGAGTCGGCGCACCGTCTGGATCAGGCCGCCTTGGCTTTTTGATAGTCGTCCACGAGCGCCTCCTGATAGAGACCTACGGAATAGTTTGCGGGAGCGTAGGGCCGATACTGCTCGAGAAGGTCCTCGACCCGTCGTTGCTCCTCGACCTGGCCGATCAGTCGGTGGGTATGGTAGGCTCCTACGGCAGCTC
>CAYRFU010000444.1:4391-4776 GCA_964423525.1 uncultured Burkholderiales bacterium
GCTCCCAGGGTGCCCATCACGGCCACCCCATGAAGTCCCCCGATCAGACCGATGGAGCCCCCCGCGATGCCGTAAGCGGCTGCTCCTGCCAAAATCTTGGTGGTGTTGGAAATCTTGCCTTGGCGCTTCTCGAGGTAAGGGTCAATCCACCGACTATTGATCCCCTCGATCATGTCGACCTGGCCGTTTCGTATCACCTGGCGGACGATCGAGCCCCCGATACTCCCAAGAGGTGCTATCACGGCGCCAGCCACAGCTCCCGCAGCCATCCCTCCCAGGCCGCCTGGAATTCCGGAGACGGCTCCCGCGACGCCTCCCGCCAGAGTGCCGAGCACGGCCTGCCCGATCCGGGTGTGGCGCTCGGGGGGCATCGGGCAGACCAGCG
>CAYRFU010000445.1:0-4770 GCA_964423525.1 uncultured Burkholderiales bacterium
TGCGCTGCGCGCGCGGATCGGTCTCTTGCTCGGGCTGCCCGAGGCTGCGCTGGCCCGGTTGGCTCTTTGGAAGAAAGACGACAAGCTTCCCGCTGAGAGTCTGGCTACTTTGCTTGATCCGCGTCACGAACGATTGATAGCTAATCGGAGCGCCTGGCTCGTTCCGGTGGTGGCTCGAGGCCTGGTCGAGAAAGCCATCGAGCCGTACTCCGCTATTCGCTTTTTCCTGGGTCACCCCAGCGCTGTCAAAGAAGCGTTGGAAGGTGGAGAGCTGACGGTGGCACACCGAGAAGCTGTGGCGGGCTGCCTGTCCCCCAGTGGTTGGGAAGCGGGCCTGGTTGAACTCTTGAAAGACGACCCCTCACCGGCGGTCCGGCGACAAGTGGCCGAGAGTCTGCGCGAAGGGGCGGGAAGGAGGGCTCCCCTTGCTCCGGATCCATTCCTTCGGAGCCTTCGAGGTGTTTGTGGGGGAGCGCCGTATTCAGAGTAAGGAATGGAAGGGTCACAAGCCCCGTTACGTCCTGGCTCCTTTGTTGTCGCGCGGAGTGCCTGTCTCAGAAGAACGAACGATGGCACGATCTTGAGGAAGTTCAAAAGCTGTTGTCAGCCGTCAAAGAGTGTCACAGTGCCACTCCAGCCGTCGACGCCTGTCGTCAACTCACCGCCCTTTTTCGAGGCCCCTATCTGGAAGGATGTTACCTGGACTGGGCTATCCGTCTGCGGGACTCCATCGAGATTGAAGTGATCGAAGCTCTGGTCAAGGCTGCCGGACTGGCGGCGGGGGAAAATCACCACATTGAAGCCCTCGAACTGGCTCTTCAAGCTTGCGAATACGATCTCTGCAACCAGTCGGCTTGTCTTCTCGCGATGGAGTCCTATTGTGCTTTGGGGCGACCGGAACAGGCGGTTCGAAGGTTTCAAGAGTTGGAGTCCACCCTCAAGAAAGAACTCGAGATCGAACCCTCCACAGCTCTCTTGAAGGCCTATCATCAGGCCCGGTTGTTGGGCTGATAGAGAAGAGTGTTATGGCGGTCGCGGATTTCGGTGATCGTTTCTCCACAGAAGAGCACCCTGGTTCCGTGGGGAAGCGCCAGCGCCGCCACCAGGGTGGGACGACGGCTCCATAAACTAGCGCTCATCAGACGCTCAAATCCGTCCACTTTCTGGATGGCCTCTCCTTCGACGGGACCGAGATACCATCCAGAGTTGCCGTCTCGGGCATCGCCGTGGCGATGGAGCACGACTCGGTCCTGTTCGAGGGCGCCATCGGCAACCAGGACGCGATCTTTGTAAGTGCAGTGTTGGGCTAGGCAACCGGTTCGAGACAAGAGATCGGCCTGGGCAGCGGCCACCTCCAGCGTGGTAGTCAAGTCCAGGCGCCGGTTGAGAAACGGCTCGCCCTTCGAGAAGTCGGGTTCACTCAACATCTTGCCGGTCTCTACTGCAACCGGCACCACATCTGACCATCCCACCGAGAGGTGAGTTCGCAGGTCGTGCTCTCGGTAAGCTTCCAATAATCTCTTCACGGCCGGTCGCAGCTCGGCACGCTGGAATCGAGCTGACAGCCTTTGACCTTCTAGTAGCAGGCTCTCCTCCAGCCAGTCGAAGTGGCCTGAGGGTGGAGGCAGGGCGGCGCTCAAGGTCGGCCTTCCGACTCGCTCAAGATGAAGATCAGCCCGGCCATCAGGAAATAGGCAAGAGCGATGGCTGAGGGGTTCCATCCTGGTTGAGCGGAGTGGATCAGTCCCGTCGCCGTCAGAGCTGCTCCGGCCAAAGCGAAAAGGCAGGCTTTACGACCAGCCCCATCAAGCAGGTAGGCCACCATCGCTCCCCAGATCAGTCCACTAACGATGGCTCCCTGGTGAAGAGCGGTCTGGCCCGCCCAGTGGACGTTCCGAGCGGCCAAAGCTTGGACAATCTCCGGGCTAAGTTCGGCCTTAACGGCCTGGACCACGATGCCGATCTTGGTCACCAGCAGGCTCGAGACGTGCGGGATAAGAGCCACCGCGACCGCTACCGAGTGATGCTTCGGAGATTCATTAAAGGCCTGTCCCACGATCACCATTCCCACGAACACGAGGAGGGGGTCGACGGCGGCTGCCGGGATGAGTTTATAGAGAAAGGCGTGAAAACCGGTGATGGCCACCACAAAGAGAACCAGGCCAACCCCCAGTGCGTAGCCGCAGCGAGAACCCAACTTCTTGTAGGCTGGATGACCTATGTAGACGGTGGTAGGGAAGGCACTCCCGAAAAGAGCCCCCACCATGGTCCCCACTCCGTCAGCGATCTGACAGCTCCTCACATCATATCGATCACCGGCGGCTTCGGCCGATTCGACATTGTTCATGGTCTCGATGAAGTTATAGATTTCGATAGGGAGAACCACCGCCAACACGGTCTTGTGAGCGGCCAGGATGGCGAGACCTGCCAACAGGTCTCCCAGCACCGGGACCGGCAGATAGAGCTGGGGAGTCCAGCTGGTGACCTGGGCGCTCCCAGTGGCCAAGCCGATAGCCGTTCCTAGCCCGATGGCCATCAGGCCTGCCGGTAGTGCGAACGGGAGTCGACGACCGGCCACCAAACCAAAGAACACCAGGGTCAGGGCCGGGAAGCCGACCAGCGGGTCTTCGAAGATGGCCGCCATCGGAACGGTGGCGATGAAAACCAAAGCGATACCCGCCAGGGTTCCAAGCATTCCAGCTCGAGGAGTGTGTTTCTTGAGAAAGGGACCGAATACGCTTCCCAAGCACTCGATGGCTCCGCCCAGGAAGGCGGCCGCCACTCCCGCCTGCCAGGCCATCGTGGCGGCCTGGTCGGGATGAGTTGCTTTGAGCGAGAAATAGACCGGAGTCAGAACGGCGAAGAGATAAACAAAGAGGACCGGTGTGGAAATGCCGTAAGGGAGGGCTGTCACGTCCTCGCGCTCTTCCTTCTTGGCCAGTTGGACGGCCTGGTAGGCGTAGAAACCCAAGCCTGCCACCAGGGCAACCCCGAGACCTGGCAGAATTCTTCCGAACACAATCCTATCAGGCATGCCGAGCAGGCCTTTGCAAATGCCCGCCGCGATGACCAGGTTGGCCAGGTTATCAGCTAGCAAGGCCCAGAAACCGTTCCAGTCTTCAAAACGGAACAGGCGATAGGAGCTCATGGACTCGGTTTTGACGCCTGTTTCAACAAATCTTGCCCGACTTGTCCCGAATGTAGTAAGCGATTCGGGCGGCAGGCCGAACGGAAGTAAATCCGAAACGGGCGGGCGTGGATCTCCGTCGTCAGCTCACCAAGACCTGGTATGCCTTCCTGGCTCACCATCCCCAACCGCGACCGATCCAGAAGGTGGCAGCTCGACCGATTCTGGAGGGACGTTCGGTCCTCTTGGCATCAGCCACCGCTTCCGGTAAAACGGAGGCTTACGCTGCCCCTTTGGTGGAGCGGTGGTTCGAAGACTGCGTGGCCGGGCGCCAAAGGATTCTGGTGGTGAGCCCTACCCGTGCCCTGGTGAACGACCTGACTCGCCGGCTTGAGCCCCCCTGTCGGCGTTGTAAGATTCACCTGGCTCGCCGCACGGGCGACCATCCCAACCATCTCCAAAAAGAACAAGCTGGCCTGGTTGTGACCACTCCTGAATCGCTCGACTCGGTTCTCTCGCGCCACCCTCGTTGGCTGGGCGATACCGGTTCGGTAGTGGTCGACGAACTGCACGTCATGTTAGGCACTCCCCGGGGCGATCAGTTGCTCTGTCTCTTAAACCGTCTTGAGAAAGTGGTGGCGGCTTTGGGGGGCGCTCCTCCTCAACGGGTGGCGGCCAGCGCCACCGTGGCCCAGGCTGAACAGGTCGCCCGGCGTTACCTCGGGGAGGACGCCGAGGTCTTTCGCGACGATTCTCATCGGGATTTTGAGATCGAGCTGGGTGAGTGCCTCAGTCCGCCTCAGTTTCTCAAAAGCGTCGCTCCCCTCTGTCGCTCGAAGGGTTTGCGGAAAGTCCTTTGTTTCGTTCCCAGCCGTCAAGATGCCGAACAGTATGGGGCCCAGTTGGTGGGGAAGCCGCCTTTTCAGAACCGCGTCTTCGTCCACCACGGTTCTCTCTCGAGGCCGGAACGGGAGAGGGTGGAAAGAGGCTTTCTGAGGGCGCCTTCAGCCCTTTGTTTCGCCACCAATACGTTAGAACTCGGGGTTGACATTGGCGATGTCGACCTGGTCGCTTTGCTCACCCCTCCCCCTGACGTGAGTTCCTTCCTTCAGCGGATCGGGCGGGGCAATCGCCGGGGCGGCTCGTGCCAGGTCCTCGGGTTTTACCGGACCCGAGCCGAGCAGGCTCGTTTCGGGCATCTGGCCGAGTCGGCCCGTCAGGCCGACCTGTGGATGGAACCACCCCGGCCTTTTCGGTCGGTAGCCGTTCAGCAAGCGTTCTCGCTTCTTTTTCAGAACCCGCGTCAAAAGATTGCAGTGAAACCTCTAGCTGCTCGTCTTCCGGCCTGGCTTGATTTGGATTCAGACCAGCTCGAGTCGATTCTCAATCGTCTGGTTGAAAAGGATTGGTTAGAGGCCGTTGGAGAAACCTTTGTTCCCAGTGAGCGGCTCCTACGCGATTACGAAAAGGCCCGCATTCATCAGAACTTGACTCAGGAGCGTCGTCGCAAAGGAGAGGTGGAGGTGGTGGACCCGTCTGGGCGGGTTATCGGGACGGTCGAGCGCAATGAGCAAGGACAACTCCCACAGACCTTCGTGTTGGGGGGACGGGCCCGTCACATGGCAGCCGACCGGGGCCGGCAG
>CAYRFU010000446.1:0-2533 GCA_964423525.1 uncultured Burkholderiales bacterium
TGGGATTCAGGCTCGTTCTGACCCCTGAAACGGTCGAAGCGCTTCTCGATTTCACTGCGGCAATGCTTGGCTGGCTAACCCGCAGCGAGAGAAACGCTTCTTCCGGATCTAACACCTAGTCTCTGACTAGGTAGGTCCCCACCTTGCGGGGGGCCTCTTTGTATTTTACCTCAGCCTACCCGGGCTGCCAAGAGGTTCACCTAACCGGCGAGGCCACGAACACAATGCCGAAATAAGAAAGCTTCCAAGAACTCTTTGACAATGACTCGTTCTCTCTCGGGTAATTGCTCAACTTCTTCAACTTGACGGCGTAGCTCAGGGTCTTCTAATCGTGAGGCAGGGATCTCGTTAGGCTCTCCCTCGACCAAATGGCCAACAGAAACTTCTAGCGCCTCAGCGAATCGCTTGAGCACGGCCGCTGAGGGCTACGACGGCGCACGTTCATATCGACTCAGATTGACGTTATGAACGTCGCGAGGCGGCCTAGCTCTTCCTGGGTGTAACCCTTCTCTTTGCGGAGCTTGCGCAGTCCTGGGGGTGAAGCCGAAAACCCAAGTCGAGCATTTCATCGAGGATGGACTTAACCGCCTCAAGGAATCCCGCGGCCTTGGCCTTGAGGAGCAATCCCGCCGTTCCGACCACGGCGATTCCGTTGTTGATTGCCACTCGCCTGGCGAATCCATCATCCAGAATGGTTATGGTCCCAGGGTTCTCGAGGGCGAGAGCCAGAGCCTCAGACTCTCCCGGCCCAAGATCGTCAATCAAGCGCAACAACTCAGGTATCTTGACGGCTCTCGGCTCTAACCACTCTTTATCGGCTGGTTCAAACATCGCCAAGCCGTTCTTGCGGCCGACTTCCAATTCTTTCAATACGGCCTGCGGAACGTAGATGATGGGGCCAAGGAGTTGGGGTAGAAGGCTGAGTTGCTCGACTTGATCGAGATAATAGAGCGGCCCGGTGTCGCTAATCGTCATGCGATTGAGGTCTTAGTTGCTCCAGGAGCTGGAGCTCGGCTTCCAGTTCCTCACGGGAGAGGTCGATCACTGGAACGCCATAACGGCCAAGCTCCTTCAAGAAAACAACTCGCGGGACACCGGCCAATAGCCTATGGGCCGGCTCGGGACCCGACGGGCTGCTCGGCCTCCATAGCCTGAGTGACTTTACTAGCCAGGTCTTGCAGTTGCTCGGCCTGCAACGAGTTGACATCTGCTGTCGTAATATCGTCGAGTCCTCGAAGGCCCCCAACAAGGAAGCCAATTCCGCTAGCGATGACAGGTAAGAAGGGAACCGCCATTCCCAGGAGAGGGCTGGCCAGAAAGCCGGCTGTTGCCAGTCCGCTAAAAGCAGCCAAGCGTAGCCACCTCTTACCACTGGTTCGCGACTTGCTAGCTTCACTGGTTAGCTCCTCCGCCTGGTTTTCGATATAGGTTCTAAAGCCCGCTTTGTCTTGGGCACGGGTCACGAGTTCCGAGAAACTCCCATCCGACTTGCAATCAAGAAGATCGTTGGCGGGACTCACGGAGATTGTCATCGGCTCTCCCAAAAGACCGGTCGTCGTCTTCGCTCCGCCGAATTCGTAGGTTTCGATGGGAGCCACCTGGCTTCTTTGCTCGGCCAGATCGAGTAGGAAGTTCTTGTCAGAGGTGTGACGTAGACCAAGACTCTGAGACCCTCCCGTAACGGTCGCGTCCGCGCTTATCGAGGCGCCGATTCGACTTTCCCCTACCCGAAAGTATCTTCCCCTGGCCTCCCAATCCGTCAAGCCTTCCAGGGTGGCCTCGGAGTGGCCCTGTGAGTGGTGAACCATCGAGTGGTCAACAATCGAAGACAAGCCCTTCGGGTGCTGGAGGACGAAGCTCGTTCGGTCGACCCAACTCCCCATCATGCGCTCGAGCATCTCTGGCGGAACACCGACTCTGTCTGACTGCTCCCATCGGCCTCCCTCGCGGGAGAGGATGTGACGATCAGGCAGATTCTCTCTCATGGCTTCGCCCAGGCCTCTAAGTTGTCGGCGGACTTCCCGGATTTCCGGATCACCATAGGCGTGGTCGGTCCAGGCCATCTGGTCTACGGTTCCTATTAACGTTCTGGCTGTCCGCTGGCTCTCTGACCAGGCCTCTGGGGTGTGCGCCCTCGGTCGGACCTTGTCCGCCAAACTAATGGTTGCGGGGGCAAGCATAGTGTGATTGTTCATAGCACTCTCCAAACTGTGAGGAGCGGCGGACTTTTCTAGTCTAGCCCTAGAAGTCCGGCCGGAAAGTCACTTTGAGCGGCGGAAGCAAGTTCCGCCACACAACCTACGGTGGATGGCCGGACGTTCTAGCACAACCTGTGGGTCGTCGCTCTGGCCGGACCCCATTGTCAATGGGGTTTCCGGCCGCGCTCCTAGGCCCCTCAAACAAACCTGACCGAGGTTTCATACTTTTTCCATCTATTTTCGCTTCCGTTTACATGTCGGCTCAGCGGGGGCACCTCCGACCGCGCCCACGCGCGCCTCCCGGTTGAGACGGGTGGCGGCCCGGTCTAGCCTGC
>CAYRFU010000446.1:2543-4753 GCA_964423525.1 uncultured Burkholderiales bacterium
AAGCACTGTCCACCCTAAAGAACTCCGTGAGCTCAGTGGCCTCCGTGTTATAACTCTTCTTTCTCGGCCAGTCGAATGTCAACAGGCCCTCTAGAGAAGGTCAGGGTGCCCTGTTCAACCAATCGAGACCCCAATTCTCCCAATTGGCCAAAAGGCGAACTGCCGCATCGGGGTCGCCCCCCGACTCCACCTGGTTCTTCAACACGCCTGCTCGTTGACCGAGAGCACCAGGCTCGAGGGCGCCCTGAACTCCCATTCTCGCGGCCGACCCCCGGCGAGGGTAGGAGTTCTCTCAAGATGGCTCGCACTGACCTCGCGTGAGCTTGATTCTTCGTTACCTTTATTCGATCGTTACTGCCTTCTCTCGGCCCCAGGCCGCCCCGCTTGAGGAGACTTTGGTGACTCTCAGGGTCTGGCCTTTTGACCTTGACCCCAACCTTCATCTCAACAACGGCCGGTTTTTGAGCCTGATGGACTTGGGGCGAGTCGACCTGATCGTCCGCTCGGGACTGGGCCGAATCATCTGGCGGGAAAGATGGCGTCCGCTAGTGGCCTCGGCCACCATCCGCTATCGAGGTTCTTTAAACCCCTTTCAGAAGTTCAAGCTGGCCACCCGAATCGTAGCCTGGGACGAAAAATGGTTCTACATTGAGCAGCGCTTTTTAGCAGGCGAGCGCACGGTGGCTGTGGGGGCCATCAAAGGTCTGTTCCGAGGGCCCAACGGAAATGTTCCAACCAATACGCTTCTGGAAGCAGCCAACGTCAGCCAGGCATCGCCCCCCCTTCCCGATTGGCTCGAAAAGCTTTAGTCTGGTTGCCTGCTCGTCATCCAACCCGTCCTTTTTGTAACAAATTCTTGAAAATCTTGATCCTTTCTACTCTTTTTTCTAATATTGTCGAGGGAGAAGTCACCAGGTTGAGCAGGGAAGGACCACTGTTCTGAAAATCTCACCATCAGCCAAACCAACTCCGATCGTGCTCCCCTCCGGGTCCGATCAGCCTCCTGTCAATCCACCAAACAACGGAAACGCCGATCACTCCTGTCAGGTCCAGTTGAGTCTGGAGGCGAGCAAAGCCCTCAACGACACTCAACTCGACCAGCTGATTAGCCGAGTTCTGGGAAGCAGCCACCCGCCTGGCCCTTTGGCCCAGAAATTCTTGGCTCATAAGCTATCCAACGCCACCCTGGCCTTTCTCAGCCACGCCTACCCCCACCTTGATCCTGAGCAAGCCCTCGAACTCGGACTGCGCCAACTTTGCCCAGACAGCCACCAACATTCTCGAAGAGTCGGCCACTTGGCTGCTCGCTTTCTTCGAGAATTGGGGCTTGACCCTCAAGAGTCCAGGCGAGTCGCGCGCTTTAAAGAAGGAGGCCTCCTAGCCCTCACTTTGGCCTCGCTGGACCCCGAAGAGCAAGAAGAGTTGCTGGAAACTTTGGAGGTAGGCGGCGAACTTCACGATATCGGCAAACTCGCCATCCCCGAGCGCATCCTCAACAAACGCGGACCCCTAAACGATCAGGAAGCGGCCATCGTGCGCCTCCATCCTGTGGTGGGAGAAGCTTTGTTAGATCCCCTGTCGGCGCCTCCCTCGATTCTTTCAGCGGTCCGGGGCCATCACGAACGCTGGGATGGAAGAGGCTATCCAGATGGCCTTGAAGGTGACGATATCCCTTTCACCGCCAGAGTCATCTCCCTAGTGGATAGTTTCGACGCCATGACGGAACATCGCCCCTATCGCGGTCAAGTGACTCCAGAAGTGGCGGCCACAGAAATCCTTAGCCAGGCCGGCCGTCAGTTCGACCCAGAACTAGCTCAACTCTTCGCAAGCCTGATTCTGTAGGATTCAAGACTACAGTCAGGGAAGTAGCTGGAGTGTGGAACCGGAGATTGATCGGCGTCAGTTTAGCCGAGGCGGTGGTGGCCCTCTTTCTCCTGACGGCAGCTATGCTGGTCGTCATCAATCTTTTCCACCAGGGCCTAAGGCACCAGGCCCGCGCCGCTCGAATCAGCGCCGGCAGCGCGGCAATGGCCGAGGACGCGGCCGCCGTCATGGCGCTCATCATGTCGTCCGCCCCGGACTTGATCTCGTTCAGGGAATGGGTCACCGCGCGCACCGGATCGAACTTTCCACAGCTGTAGCCGAGCCCGAGTTGTGCCGAGCCGCCCAGGGTGACCGAAGCGCGAAACCCGCCATCGATGGCTTGCGGG
>CAYRFU010000447.1:0-4738 GCA_964423525.1 uncultured Burkholderiales bacterium
GGAGGAGCTCGGCATTACCGAGCGCGAGGTGGTCGCGCTGAAGGGCCTGATCGGCATGTCGGACCTGCGCGAACTGGTGATCGACAGCCGGCCCGACCTGCTCTGGCCCGCCTTCACCCCCCGGGTGCCCGAGCGCGTGCAGGACCACGGCGGCGACCTCTTCGCGGCGAGCGGGCCCCAAGCTCCCCTCGAAGAAAGCTCTCCTGCCCCCGCCAGCCAAGAGGCCCCGAGCGACGCGGACCTTTTCGCCACCAGCGGACCGCAGGATCCTCTGGAAGGGGACCTGTTTGCCACCACAGGACCGCAGGCTCCCCTCGAACAAGGGCCAGGCGTCGGACCTGAGGTCAGCCAGACCAGCTCTGTCCCTGCCCCGGTCCCCGCCGTTCCTGAGAGCCCAGAACCTTCACCGTCGCTGTCCGAGCAAGATCTCCTCAACCAAGTAGAGAACCTGGAAAGAGGAGAAAAATGGGAAGAGCTTCACAAGGCTCTTCAGCTACTTCTTGAAAAGAATCCTGACCACCAGGAAGCGGCCAAGACGCTAAAGACAACTCAGCGGCTGCTAGAAAGATTAGAGAGCAGTTACACCAAACTACCCGGGGGGGCTGCTTGGTTGACCCAGTAGTTGAGCCATTCTAACTGTCCACTCCCGAATCTGGAGGAGAGATTGGCGGCTGAAGCCTTCCTCTCCGGAAACCGATCGCTCTACTTGTTCGGCCAGCAGCTGGACCAGGGCGGGTGGCGAACCCTCGGCCAGGCTTGCGTGAAGGCTCTTCAAGCGCGCGACGAGGTCCGGTGGTGCCTGGGAATCTCGAGCGTTGACTTCTTGGAAGAGCGATTTCAAATGCCCTCGGAGAGGTGCCGAATAGTGTCCGAAGCGCTTTCTGACAAAGGCTCTGGCTTGTTCTGCCACCGACGGGAGTCGGCTATCGGGGGTCTCGCCTTCTGGCTCTGAGAGCCTCCATTCCTCACGAAGATCCTCCCCCGCCCATTTCATCACCTCGAGAATCTTGTTGAGCTGCCTGGGCCAGCCGGCGCCTTTGTAGGTCTGGAGCTGGGTTTTCAAAGAAGCTCCCCATTCAGCGCCCTCTAGGAGGCACTTGGCCCCTTCTTGGAAAGTCTGCTTTCGATAGCATTGATAAAAGCTAGTTAATTGGGACTCAGGGTAGGTAAGCTGGCCGTCAGGAATGTTCACCTCAAAGCGCCGGGCCAGCTCATCTTCGACCACCAACTTGTCGCCCTCAACCTGGAGCGAGGTGATAAACACATGCTGGCTTTGGCGGTCCATTGTGGGAGAATAGTGGGTGGTATAGAGGCGCTTGCACCAGAGCAACCTTTCGTCGTCAGCCGCTCTGGCCACAACCCATCCTCCCTTCTGGTTCACGCCAAGACTGGCGGTGCTGTAACGCACCCCCTCATGAACGACCGGTTCAACTTCCCAAGGCTTATCTTGCACGACCCCTCCATTCGTCAAGGAAAGTCAGAACCTCCTGGGAGAAAGGGGCTTCTTTCTGAAAGTGAGTAAAGCGAACCAGCCCCTACTCCTCCAACAGCAAGAACACCAGGTGGGAGTCAAACTCTGCCCGCGTCATCCTGATAGACCCTTCCTCGACCGGAGGTTGCCAGAAGGCCATAAACCCGCCACCGGTGACCTTATCTCGGCGGGCCCCCACGACCGGGTCCTGGTTTCCCGACTCCTCGTCTCCTCAAGGATTGCGGAGGATGACGTAGTCTGGGGTCATTTTTGAGACGGAGAGGGCGTGGAGACCGTGGACGTCGCCCATTCGGCTCCACTCGAGGCCAGCTTGGACCGTTTTGCCCGCCTCAAGAGTGGCCGCTGCATCGACGGCCCAGTCGCTCGAGGAGGAAGGGTAGACCATCTCATGCTGGCCTCCGAGCACCGCCTCAGAAACCCGCTTTATCTCGTCTGGATAGAGACCACTCTTGACCTTTCCGGACGAGGTTAGGACGGGGCTACCCTTCTCCCCTGGCGAAATATAGTGGGCATCAACATCGTTACGATAGTCTTCTGAGAGATTAGCATACTCCATCAAACTGGCTTGAACGACGCGGCTCGCTGTCGAGCGTCCACTGCCGTCTTCCTGGAGCAAACCATCGTCACGATGGAGGAGGTCGCCGTTACGGAGTTCTACAGCGCCTGACGCACTAACGAGCCCTCCTGCCAAGCGCACATACTCAGCCGGCTCGCGAGTAGCCAGCAAATGCTCAACTGTGGTGACAGTACAGGTTCCCCTCGCGCCTTGCTTGATCAACCCAGGGTCCTCGACTTGGGCGAGGATCTCTCGGAAAGGGTCACCCTGGAGTCCTCTCGCCATCGGTTGCTGATGGAGCTCACTCAGATTGGTCATCAAAGTGTCACCTTGGGTGTCACGGTCAGCCAGGTGACCCTGACCGAGGAGGGAGAGCAGGTCTCGTCGGACGCTATTTTGGCGACCGACCGGCCCCATCTGTTCTAGATGGGCCTTCATATCGGAGTAACCTGGCCTCACTCCGTCGGGAACCATCGCTCCATAAAGCTCCTCGAAAGCTTCCTGATCGGTCGCTGAGAGGGCGTCGAAAGCGGCTTCTCTTTCGGGGTGGGCGAGGACTTCCGCCTCAAACAGCATGGTCGGAGTGGCTTCCGGGTCGAGGCTTGACTGAAATAAAGCGGCCGACCGATGACTCCCGTAGCGCCCCGTGAGCTGCGAGAACCGCTCCTCAGAGCGTTCCAGAAGACCTCCCGAAATCTGACTGACCCCTTCTTCGTTCAGTTCTGTGAAAGTTCGGATGTAGTCGGAGGGTGACCGTTCTATCACCGCCTCCTGGAGTTCCGAGGCAGCTAGCTCAGAGCCCACCGAACCTCGGGCTCGGGCCGGGGTCACCAGATCGGCTACAGCGTGCTGAAAGAGTTCCCGATCTCCCTGGTCCTGCAAAAGATAAAGATTCTCCAGCAGCGTGGTCCCGCTGGCATCCTCCTGTTCAAGCTTCCCCTCGACGGCGAGGCTGTAAAGGTTGTGACGGGTCTGGTCGGCCCGTGCGCGGGGGACTCTGGGGTGGATGGGGACTCTTGAGAGAGTCGCCCAAATTTCTGCTGGCAGGATGGATCTGGTCCAGAACTAGTTGTCGGAAGAGGTCCCGCTCCTCTGGCTCCATCTGGCTGGTGGCCTTGGCGGTGAGCCCCAACAAAGATTGGGTAGACTCGGCCTCAAAAAGCTTCGCGGGGTCCGTGGGGGTAGTTGTCTTCTCGACGAGATCGGCTCGGTTCTTGACCGTGTTCGGGTCAAATAAGGGGGTCCACCGGAAAATGTCGCCGCCGCCGAGCCCGGTCTCGACCTGACCTGGTGGCTCAGGAGAGTAGTCGCGACTATTGCTACTGGTCTGGAGAATACGCCGACGCTGGCGGTGCTGGCCATGGCCTAAGCCTGCCACTTCCAGGTCAAAAGAGGGACGGGTTGGATGAGCTGATTCATGGAGCCTTCCTTTTCTGTGGTCGTTATCTGTTGACCGCGACTCTGTCATACGATCTTGGCCTACGGAACTCACCTAAAATTCAGAAAAGCTCTCAGGCTTGTTACATTTCTGCAACATCGTCCCAAGACTAGGGCCCGCCCGCGCGCGCCGCCTGGACTGCTTCCAGCAGCTTGGGGTCGTTGACTTGACGGGCCCAACTCTCGGCCGTTTGCAGAGTGGCTTGGGCGACCTTCTCGTGACCCTCCGCTCTCAGCAACAAAGCCAGTTCCAGGGCAGTCGAAATATCCATGGGGTAGCGGCCGAGCAGAGTGCTCCAGTGGACCATCGCCTCCCTGGGCTTGTCTTCTTCCAAAGCCACCCGACCCAACCAGTAAAGGGCCTCAGGGAAGTCGCCTTGACGCTGCTCAAGAGCCTGCTCGAGCAAACTCCGAGTCTGCTCGAGATGACCCTTCTCAAGGGCCCCCAGGGCGGCTGTATAGGTGTCGAAACTCGAAGTCAGCACGGTCGGGTCAGCGGTGAGCCTGTACACCACATCGTAGGGGGTCTCGAAGGCCAACTCAGCCGCCGTCGTGCTGGCAAGCCAAAGGTCACTGCGCACCAATTTGTCGGCTTCGGCACCGTGGACCGTGCGGTATTGAAGGCGTTGACGGTCGACCAGGATATAGCTGGCTCGACCGCTGCCAGCCGAAGCCAAGAGCACCGATAGAGTAGGGAAGTGAAAAGGTGGTGAGGTGGTCGGACGGCGGCAAAAGAGCTCGACCCGGTAGGGAACCTCGGTCCAGATGGTCTGGTCTGCGGTTGCATGGTTGGCCAGCCAGTGGTAGGAGTCCCAGCGGTGAGGGTTGAGTTCCGCACGAGCCTGGGCCTGTCGGGTCAGCGTTACCATCGAGGGGGCAGTGATGGCCAACACAAGACCAAGGGCCAGGGCCCTCGTTTTGAGAGTAGGGACCGCGCAGATGGCAAGCATCAAAATGAGCGGCCACCAGGGGAACATATAGCGGATGTCGGTGTAAGGCCACATCAGATAGAGCACCAGGTATCCGGCCGGATAAAAGGCTAACCACAAGTGATCACCCTGCTTGAGCAGCTTTACCAGACCCCCCAAAGCAGCCAAAACCAAGATCAGGCTGAGAATGGGAAAGCCCAACCCAAACCCTTCAGCTAGATAGGTGGGGAAGCGGGCCAACCAAGCGCCAGCGTTGTGGAGCCCTGGGCTGGCAACCCCCACTTTAGACGAGTAGACCTGCACCACCGGAAGCATGAGCGCCGT
>CAYRFU010000448.1:0-4737 GCA_964423525.1 uncultured Burkholderiales bacterium
AGGCTCTTAAAGAGGCCTTTGAGGCATCACCAGCCCTCCACATTGCGGCTGCCGGAAACTCTGGTGTCGATGCTGACCGACGTCCCCACTACCCGTCCGGGTTCGACATGGATAACATGATCTCAGTGGCCGCCCACGATCGCAACGACAATCTGGCCCGATTCTCCAATTTCGGTGAGACTTCGGTCGATGTGGCCGCACCAGGTGTCGACATCTATTCGACCGTCCCCGGCGGTGGGTATCAGTCCCTCTCGGGTACCTCGATGGCGACTCCCCACGTGGCTGGTGTGGTCAGTCTTATGCTGGCTAACGAGCCCGAACTCGACAACGATCAAATCAGGGCTCGCCTGATCGGCACCACGGTGAAAGGCGAGGCCTACCAGGGTAAGATGGTCGGAAACGGTCGCGTCAGCGCCCTTAACGTTCTGGAGACCGACGATGTTCCGCCCGCCACCCCTCAAGACTTTCACATCGCTGATATCGGCGCCACTGGAATTACGGTCGGCTTCACCGCTACCGGTGACGACGGGATGGAGGGTCAGGCCGCCAGCTACCAGCTTCGTGTCTCGGATGCCCCTATCAACGCTGAGAACTTTGCCGAAGCGAACCCCGTTCCGGGCACGCCTCTACCGGGCGCTGCTGGAAGCGCAGAGTCGGTGAGGATTGGTGTCGCGCCCGACGAAGAAGCTCAGCTCAAATACTTCGGCCTGCGAGTTCTCGACAACATGGGGAACGCCTCCGGACTGGTCACCGGCGCGGCTCAGACCAAGCCGGCCACGGTGGCCTTCTCAGACGACATGGAAGTCGACAACGACAACTGGACCACCGACGGCAGTTGGGGTAAGGTGGAAGTCGAGGGTCAGGGCAAAGTCTACACTGACTCCCCTGAGGGAGCCTACGAGCCGAACGCCAACAGCAGCCTTACTTCACGGGCTTTCGACCTTTCTTCGGTGGCCAATCCGGTTCTTCAGTTCCGGATGAAGCACGACACTGAAGCGGGCTTCGACCGGGTTCACGTGGAAGTCACCAACGACGGTGGAGAGAACTGGAATCAGCTAGCTCGCTACGAAGGCCTGTCGGACTGGGCTGACCACTCCCTCGACCTGTCGGCCTACGAGGGTGAGACCGTCCAGGTTCGTTTCCGAATGACCTCTGACCGCTCGGTTCAAAAAGACGGTGTCTATGTCGACGACGTCAAAGTGGCCGGCGACCACAAAGCCACCTGCCCCGACCCCGAGCCTTGCCCGGAACCCCCTCCCTGCGAGTGCCCTCCCGAGGAAGGCGAGCAACAAGCATAGTTCATAGTGAACTGATAACCCCTTAGGGCCCCGGCGACGGGGCCCTTTCTTTTACTTACAGGCGTTCGACGTAGACCCGGGTGGCGAACTCCAGGCGGCTCGCAAATTCTGACATGGGCATCTCGATCTTACTGACCATGTTGGGGTAGGGGTCGCGCAGAATGACACGGTAGATCTCAGGCTCCCCAGCCGCAGTGACTCGATAGTAGGCAGCCGTCAAGACATAGGCATGGCCCGAGGCGGCACCCCTACGCCCAGAGAGGCCGACGATCAAAGGCCAGCGGTACTCCAGGTCGTTAATGACGGTGGCCGTGTCGACGTTATAGGGGTCAGCGTAGATGGCCGAGTTCCGTCCCCGGATGTCCGGGGCCCAGCCCCGTAAGGCGCTGACAATCTGGTTGCCCGAGGCCGGTCGGTCGACGGTGACACCGAAAACGCGGCGGACGATGTCGTTTTGATCCACATAGAGGCCGTGATAGTTCAGAACCATCTGGATGCAAGCCGCCCAGCACCAATTTTGCTGACGTTGGCGTCCCCGACCCTCAGGGGCGGCGAAATGAACGAATTCCTCCGAGGGAACTCCTACGATAAAGTCGTTTGGGCCGAGCTGAGCTTTCTCGGCCCAGGCGGGGCCCACGCCGACCAGTAGCAAGCAAAGGAAGAGTGTTATTCCAGTCCTCAGAGCTTAGCCCCCTTTCAAGCTTCATTATAGCTACAGAACCGATTTGAGTCCATCAAGTTTCTCCACAGGACAGGTTCCAAAGCCTGTTGAAAGATGGGCCACCCGCGTAGCCGCCCGGCCGCGGTTGTTGGTAAGGGGACCGTTCTTGCTGGAAGCGATGAAAAATCTGATCGATGGTCTGCTCTCGATGTTCTTGCCCCGAGGCGGCCGAACACCTGAAGAGCGAAGAAGGCTCATCCGGGTCAAGTGTGACTACGATGTGAGCTGCATCATCGGCAGCCGGAATTTTCCCGCCAAGGTGGTCGATATGGGGCTCAACGGGTTGCGACTGGAGATCCCCTCTCGACTCAAGAAGGGGTCCACCGTCTACATTCACCATCCCAAGCCCTCGAACAGATTCAGCAACGAACACGTGATGTGCACCGTCAAATGGTGTCGAAAGCAGGCCCGCTCCAGTCAGCTTGAGGCCGGTTTGCAATACGCTGACACGCCGGGCAATATGCGGCGTTCCTGGGTGAAGTTTTTGCTCAAAGAGTTGGGCTTCGAAGAGAGGGCCATTTATAGTCGGCGCAAAGCGATTCGGGCTCCTTCAGCCTTAGAGGCCCGTTGCCGTCTCGAGTCGGGTGAGTTCGTGGCCGGCAAGGTTATCAACCTGGGAATCGGTGGGGCTCTCTTTGAATCCCAGGAGGCCTACGGGCCGGGTCAGGCCGTTCGGCTCGAAATCGACCCTCCGAAACGGTTCCGACCGTTGGCCGTCGAAGCGATGGTCATCACGACGGTGAAGCAACCCGATGGAGGCTTTCATTTGAGCCTCCGCTTCGCCGATCCCACTCCCAAAGAGGTCGAGCAGCTCGGTGATTATGTCATCTTCCTCCTGCGCCAAACTAGCGACTAGCGTCGGCCCCAGCCTGGAAGCGGTGCCGGCTCAGACTGGATTCTTGTATCGGGATCTCGCCAGCGGAGAATCCCTCGCTCTGGGCCATCAAGAGTGCTTTCCGGCGGCCAGCGTGATCAAGCTCGCGGTGCTGCTGGAACTGCTTCATCAGGTCGATGGTGACCGACTCAGCCTGGAGCAGAGGGTGTCTGTGGCCCGCCAGGACTGGGTTGGCGGGGCTGGGGTCTTGTTCGAACTCGATCCTGGGCTTGAGCTGTCGGTGGCCTCTCTCGCTCGTTTAATGATCGTCGTCAGCGACAATACGGCCTCCAATTTGCTGGTAAAGCTGGTGGGTCAAGAGGCTGTCAACGAAAGGATCGGACCGGTGGCTCGACTCGGTCGACTGTTTATGGAACCGGCCACCCCCGACCGGGACAACGTCTGCCGGTGTATCGATGTTGCCCGTTGGTTTGACGACCTTTCGGAGCTGTCGCCACCGAGCCGGCTGTTTGCCCTCGAGACTCTTCGTCGACAGCAGTTCAGAGAGAAGATTCCCGCTCGCCTCCCGGAGCATTTGAAAGTGGCCCACAAAACCGGCGAGTTGGAAGGCGTCCGTCACGACGCTGCTCTGGTCGAGCATCCAGACAAACCGTATATCCTGGTCCTCCTGACCCAAAAGGGGGGACCCGCCTGGGAGGTCGACCACGCCTTGGGGGCCGTTTCAAGAGTCGTTTACGATTGGGTCTGCGGTGTATAGAAGTGGATTTGTGGCTCTGGTCGGTAAGCCTAATGTAGGCAAGTCGACGCTGGTCAATCGACTGGTGGGGGAGAAGGTGGCCATCACGTCGAGCAAGCCCCAGACGACCCGCCATCGAGTTCTCGGCGTGATGCACGGGGAAGACCATCAGGTTGTCTTGGTCGACACGCCCGGCCTGATGAAAGCCAATCACCTGCTCGGTCGCAAGATGGAGCAGTGGGCTCTGGACGAGTCGCGAGAGGCCGATTTGATTCTGTTTGTGGTGGAATTGACTCATGCCCCGACGGCTGAGGATGAGTCGGTGGCCAGCCTTTTGCAGCAACTCAAGCCTCCCCTTTGGTTGGTTCTCAACAAATCAGACCGCGAGAAGGCGGGCGCGGCTGAGCTGTATCGGTCCCTCGCTCCCGAGGCTGAACAGTTTGTTTGCTCTGGCTTATCGGGTCAGGGGGTCGAAGGCCTTTCTTCGCGACTCCGCCAGGAGATGCCTGAAGGACACCCCTACTTTCCCCCTGAGCAGGTCTCGGATCAAAATCGACGTCTCTTTGCCTCTGAAATGATCCGAGAGAAAGTCTTGCTCAACACCCGTCAGGAGATCCCCCACTCGGTGGCGGTGATGGTGGAGGAACTCCGACCCGGAGACAATCCGGATGTGCTTTACGTTAACGCCTATCTTTTCGTTGAGCGGGATACCCAGAAGAAAATCCTGATCGGCCGGGGTGGGCAGCTGCTCAAGAAGATCGGGGCCGAGGCTCGAGTCGAGCTAGAAAGTCTATGGGACACACGGGTCTTTCTAGACCTCTGGGTCAAGGTCAAGGAGAACTGGCGCGAAAGAGCCGACTGGCTCCGCTCTCTTGGCTATGAATAGGTCCAAAGGAACCCCCCCAGAAATCGTCGAACGACCCGGCCCGTAGAAGATGAAAGGCGGTAGCAATGATCACGACTTATGAAGCCCTGGGCATGATCGAAACCAAAGGCCTAGTGGCGATGATTGAGGCGGCTGACGCTATGGTGAAAGCAGCCAACGTCAAGCTGATCGGATATGAGAAAATCGGTGCCGGCTATGTCACGGCGCTGGTGCGAGGAGATGTGGCCGCCGTCCGTGCAGCCACCGACGCCGGCGCCTCGG
>CAYRFU010000449.1:0-4697 GCA_964423525.1 uncultured Burkholderiales bacterium
GCTCGCGCCGAGCTAGAGGTTCTTGAACGCCAATGGGAGCAACAGGCCGTTCGGGTGTTCGAGCAGTGCGGGGTGAGCGATCTGGCCACCCTGAGCCAGGCGAGCGCTCAACAGAGAGAACGCAGGCAACGGATTCGGTCGCTCGATGAGCAACTCCAACAGTCGCGCTCTCATCTCGAACCGCAACACGAATTAGAGTCAAAACTTGAAGCGAGCCTGGGTGAGGTCACAGCTTTGCAAAAACGCCTTGAGGGGCAGTCGGTGCAAATGATCGAAAACCTGGCCGCTCAACAGAACGTCGGTTCAGAGAAAGACGCCCTGAGCCGAGGCGAAGACGTCACGCTACTCGCTCAAGAAAGCCGCACTGCTAAGGAGAAGACTGAGCACGAGCTGGCCCAAAAAAAGTCGACCATACAAGAAAAGCGAGCCCAACGGAAGAAGCTGTTGGAGGCTCTCGAGGGCATGACGGCCGAGCAGACGATGAACCAAGCCCAAGCCGCCCTCGCAGCAGCCGACCAGACGCTGGTGGAAAAAAGACAGCAACTCGAAAAGCTTCAGGCAGCCGGTGAGAATCGAGAGGTCGAGCTTCGCGAGCGACTTCAGAAAGCCGAGTCGAGCTGGACCGAAGCCAAACAACGTCTCGACGAACTCGAAGGCCAGCTGAAAACGGCAGAGCAAGAATTGGCGACTGCAAGAGGGCGTCGTGACCCCCTGCTCGAGCAGGTTGGAAAACAAAGCTACGACCAGGTTGTTGAGGAGATCGAGAAGTTGAAGAAACGTCTGGCCGAGTTTCCCGATCCTCTCCCGGGCCTCGACAAGGTTGTGGAGGGTCGTCGCCAACAGTTGAATGAGACGCAAAACAAGCTTGAAGAGGTCCAAAGGGACTATCTTCAGACCCGAGGGGCCCTGAACCAAGTCGGTGGGGACGCGGTGCGCCACAACCACGACGAAGCCAGAGAGGTTCTCGAACGCCTCCAGCAAGAGCAAGCTGACATTGAGCTTGACTACGAAGCTTGGAGACTCCTTAAGGACACCATGGTCGAGGTCGACGCTCAGTGCGGAACCAACCTCGGCAACGCCCTGGTGCCGCTCATCACCGACCGTTTTGTGGAGCTAACGGACGGTTTCTACCAACGCTTCGAGCTCGGCCCAAATTTGGAGACGCGGGGGGTTCGCGCTCAAGGCAGCCGCCGCTCCATCAACGCCCTTTCGGTTGGCACGCGTGATCAGCTTTCGGCCATTTTTCGGCTTTCTCTAGCCGAGCAGTTAGGCAGTGCCGTGGTTCTCGATGACCAGCTCACCCAAAGCGATGTGATCAGGATGGCTTGGTTCTCTGATTACTTGAGGGAAGTCAGCCAGAAGACCCAGGTCATCGTCTTGACCTGTCGACCTCTCGACTACTTAAGCCCAGATGAAATCCCCGGTCCGGGTGAGGCTGTGTTTGAGAGGGACCAGTTGAAAGTGGTTAACCTCGAGAAGGTTGTGCAGCACGGAGCTTCCAGTAGCCATGCCGATCACAGCTAAACACGGGATGCCGTTGTAGCCAGCCTATCACATCGTCATGGTGGTGCTCCGGAAAAATGGCGGCATACATCTGCTCAACCTCGTCGAGCCCCTCGGGATAGGTTTTGAGTAGAGCTTGAATGCGGTCGGCGACCGTTTCCTCACCGTGATACCGGGTGATGGTCGCTTCGCCTCGAACGTCGGCATCCGTAGCACCCCAGATTCCATAAAGCAACTCTTCAGCCATCTCTGAACGTAGCCGCCCCTGGGTCAAACTCACAATCGTATCCACCGCCTCACTGATGAGACAGGGGGGTGGAAGCTCCTTCTCGAGGGCGGCCAGGGTTTCTTCGAAAAATTCTGGCATGAAGATAAGACCTGGCGCCACAGCCTTCATCCGGCCATCAAGAGAAGTGCCTAAGGCGTTAAGGACACCGGCCGCCTCACGACGGTCTAGTTCGGTCCAAAGTTCTTGGTCGAGCAATTCCTCCACGGGAAGGCACCCTCCGGCCTGCTCCACCCACCTTAGGGTCTTTCGAGCGAGCTCCAGGGCGGTAGACTCTGATTGAAAGCTGAAACAAGGCGGCACTTCAAAGTCGCAAAGCGTTTCCCACTCGGAACGCTGACGAAGTTGGTCCCTCAGCCTGACGGCTGTGAAACGGTCGAGCACACCGGGGTCGATCTGGTCATCAAAAGATTCTCGCAGACCGAAATCGGCCGAAACCCTGGCCAGGAGTGCTTTACAAGCTGGCCGGCCGAAGAGCTCCTCGACGGTGCGTAATTGGCTCCGGAGCAACGTTTCGGTGATCACCAAGTTGCCCATTTCATCGTCCGGGGGGTCCGGCGTCGCTGGAGGTTCGGCAGCTGGAGGATGAGGTCGAGCTGGCTCCTGGTTTATCTCCGGCTGCTCCGGAGTCAGAACCGGTGCTGGCGGTAAAACCTCATCGGAACTCTTGACCGGTTCGAGCTCGAGGGCCTTCTCTGGTTCCCTTTTAGGAGTTGGGGACACAGTTGGGCTGGCTTTGGTCATCTCGATAGAAGCTAATAACGCTCCGACGAGATCGCCGCCAGCGCCCGTGGCTACTTGAGATTTTCGATCGTTTCCCGATGGGCTTCGAAGCTTCTTCGAGGGAAACTCCCCTCGAATATTGAGCCCGTAAAAGGTCTCGGGGTCCGAACAGTTGACCAGCTCCTGAAAAACAGACTCCGGGACGGATTCATACTCGTAGATGCGGCCTTTGGTCAATCGAACGCGGAGTTGCCCTGACTCATAGGCAACAGCATCGATGGTAGCGGATTCGAGTTTTTGCCAGTCCATTTGCCGGCCTCCGATGCGGGTTTTCGAGAGCTCGTGAGCCGGCCCTTCTAATCGTCCAATAACTGCAGCCGCGCCCACCACTCCGTGAAGTTCGGTTCGGTAGAAAGCGCTTTCAGTCCAAACAAGCCACCGGCGCGGTCAGGTCGATCTAGAGGCGGACCCGCCTCTAGGGGAGCAACGGACCCGGGGCGAAAGTCCCCGGTATGATGAAGATGGCGGTGGCCATGGGCTCACCCCGTAAGATGAAGGAGGGCCCCTGAGCGCCTATCCTCCCCCACCCACCCGGCTCCCCTTCGAGCACCGGGGAAAGCACTTTGAACTGAGAGCCGGCCGACCGGGCGAGGAATTGGAGCTGATCGAAGCGGTCAAAGAGAGCCTTCCTGAACAAGGAAGCTTTAAACGAGGCCAAACAGCAGAGATAGGAATAACACCTCTACGGCGGCTACTCTCGAAAAACGATTTCTGCGCTTTGAAGCAGCAAGCTCCGCAAGGTGCTCGCGGAAGAGTCGATGAGCTCGTCCAACGCATCACGCGAGATGAATCCGTGTCGGGACAACTCTCGCACGTAGTCCAGGTCTTTCGGGCGCCCGGCTGCGAGCTTACTGTAAGCGAGATCAAGGGGGTGGAGACACCAGCCGGTAACACCTCGGGTGTTCTTACTTGTCATCTCAACCAATCTCTCTTCCCAGCCACTCGCTAGCGTAGCGGTGTCCGGGCTGACACCGTGAGCGTAGTACCCGAAGGTCTGATGAAAGGGAGAGAGCTCACCGATCGTACCGTCGATCAAATCCGCCAGAGCAGGATTCTCTCGTGGATAAAGGTCCGCCTCAATGGAAACAAGCAGGGTGTCTGGAGCTTCAGGATTGGTAGCCAGGATAGCCTGGCTACCGACCACCACAAAGTCCTGCTCGTCAGTGATGCTCCCGGCCGCTCGAAGGATGTGCTCCAGTTGATGACGTTTCAGCTGCAATCCTCCGAATAGATGGCCCAACGCTCCCGAGGTGATAGGATTCCTACGAATGGCGAGCTTTGACGCAGTCTAGCTCCCCTCTCATCTCCCGAAAGGAGCACTTCGCGAACCTTCGGCCAGGGCTGTTTGAGAATAGGCAGCCACTCCCTCACAGCTCGGCTTTCCTGGCTTGCCGCCCACTCTCGCGCCTTCTCAAGCAGTGCTACCTCGGCATCGATTCGCTCGGCGACCGCCTGGGCCAGCTTCAAACTTCGCTGGTCTATCTGCTGATGAGTATCCACGGGCCTCAATTCTATCACGATGAACGATTCAGGTCATCAGTTCGGCTTCAGTTTCTTCGAGTCACTGTTCTAGTCTTGGATCGGCAGGAGGAAATCGCCGATGGATACGCTCTCGTCGTCGATCTCAAGCACCAGGTCGCCGGGTTTGCTTCCCCGAGGTGCGTCGAAGCGAAATTCGAAGGAGCGACCGGACTCGGTCAAGCCAGCCAGGGCTCCTCTTTCAGAGCTGGTCCACAACTTGAGAATCGGCTCACCCACGGCGAACTCCTTACGGGGTTGACCCGGCTCAAACCAGTGCAATCGACCTTTGTCAGTCAGACCAGCCACCGCCTGCCCGGTAGCCGTGTCGATGGGAAAAGCCCGTTCCCAACTGGCCCCAAGTTCACAAGCGAAGCGCTCGTCTGAAAAGCCGTAACCGTTGATTTCGAGGAAATGGTGATCAAACTTCAAACCGGGCGCCAGCTCGTTCTCATCGAAGAGCGTCTCCAGGTTGGGCTCAATCTGGCTGCCTTGATGAGGCAGAAGGATGGTCCCGTCAACGGAGTTCAGTCGCCACTCCTCCCCTGGCTCAAGCTGGCTAGCTCGCGGGTTCTCCCATTGGTGGATCGAGCAAGCTCGAGTGATG
>CAYRFU010000450.1:0-4684 GCA_964423525.1 uncultured Burkholderiales bacterium
CCCCTGGCCGAGAACCTCGACGATGTCCGCTTGACGGCTGGGGCCGCCGTGCGAGTTCGGCCGACGGCTGGGGTGGACGAGACCTTCCTGGAGGCCGGCGTCTTCGCCACGGTGGGAACGCCCATCGGTCGCGAGGCCGAGGACTTCAACGGGAACACCATCACTGACGGGGCCGGCGAGCCGGTCTATCTGCCTAACGCGGTCGGCTCTTCGGTGGTGCATGAGGGCTACGTTCCGTCCCAGCAACTCGAGACCCCTTTGGCCCCTAACGAGCAGGGTATCTATGAGCTGCCCGAAGGGGAAGCGGTCAACTTCCAGGCACCTGACCCCTCTCTCAGCGGCAACGGCGATGCCTACTATGAGAACGCTGGCATGCTGTTGCTCAAAGACGACGAGGGAGGCGTGACCGGTATTCCGATGTTCAATGCCGACGGATACCGTGAAGGGGAGGTCCAGCTCCCCGAGGGTCACAACTTCACCGAGGCCGTGCCGGCTATCATTCAGAACGGTGGCGACCATATCGGACTGGACCGACCCTATGACATCGCCACTAATGACCAGGGGCAATACGAGATCCGCTACGCCGACGGCACCGTCGATCCCCTCATCGCCTCAGACACTGATCCGGGCAATACCACCCTTCACCAATTCAACCAGGACCTCGGTCAGGTGGTGACCGGATTCGAGGATACCCGACCCACTGGAAACGATAGTGATGCGAACTTCAACGGCGTTCCCGGCCAATACATCAATCCTGGTGAGACTGAGCCCGAGGCCACCGTCGACTACAACGACGCAACTCTCGACACGCAGGCTAGCGTCGAGCAGGAGATCCCTGGCCAGGAGAGTCAGCCCGAAGTTCGAGGGACTGGAATGAGCTTCGATCTCACCGTGGGAGCTGGTGCCGGCCTGGGTCGTCAGAGCGTGACCGAGACCACCACCACCCAGCCGATGACCGAAGAGAACACCTACGAGGAGACCTATGCCCAAGAGGGCAACGACGTCACCACCACCGACGGTGTGGTCCGCCAGCAGGACACCTACGCCGACACGACTACGACCACGACGACCACCGACCTCAGGCGAGAGGGCGAGATCCGTAACGATGCCATCACCTTCGACGAACCCGAGGTCCTCGGCCAGAATGTCGAGACCACGGCCTCAAGCTTGCTGGTCGATAGCCAGAGCTCGTTCGTGCCCGATGGCCAAGGGGTGACTGAGTTTCAGCCGACCGGCGATCGAGTTCTGAGCGACCGCACGCTGCTAGACTCTCAAACCTACGCGAGCGGACCGGCCACCAGTGAAACCGACCAGAGCAGTCAGCTGGGTGTGGTGGCCGCTTACGAGGCGGAGTTGGCAGGAACCATTCACCTGGGTCCTTCCGATACCTGGCACACAGCCGGTGGGAATACGATCCGGGGTGGCCTCTACGCTACAGGACCTATTGGTAACAACGCCCGTGAGGCCGAACAGGGTGCTTTCGCGGAACTGACCTGGTATCCGGGAGGAACTGAGCAGAAACTGATGTTCGACCCTCAGGGCAATCCTGTCTACGAGACCGTGCCGGTCTTGGACAGCGAGGGCACCCAGGTCCACGTTCAAAACGACGACGCGAGCCAGAGTCGAGGGGTGAACACCTTCGCTCTCAGAGGCTACGAAGACTGGACGGCCCGGATGGAGGGCGAACAGATCGTCCTCTACAGCCCTGATGGTGAAAGCTCTATCTCGGCTGCCGAGGCCTACGACGAAGAGCTGCTTCAACAGCGAACGACGAGTACTGGCGAAGGCAACGGCTCTGGACTGAACTTCGGAGTCCGTCAACCTTTCGACGGCGAACTTCGAGGCGAGTTCGGTCTTCGCTACGACTTCTAGAGCTACCAGGCCCCGGCTTTGGCCGGGGCCTTTGAATTCGGCTCCCGTGGTTTTCTCTCGGCTCGTCAGGGCATAAGGAGAAGGAAGTTTCAGCAGGGAGTTGTCGTGTTCGACCAGGAGTATCTCAAGACCAAAACCGGCTTGGCCGAAGTGGATGTAGAGGGTCTTGGCCCCAAGATTTCGGGCAAAGTGCGCGAGGCCTATCTGGTTGAGGGTCGGCGGATTTTGATCACCACCGACCGGGTCTCGGCTTTCGATTCGGTCCTCGGTGTGATCCCTTTTAAAGGACAGGTCCTCAACCGCTTGACCAACTGGTGGTTTGAAAAGACTCAAGACCTGGTCCAAAATCACCTGATCGAGTCTCCTCACCCTAACGTTGCGGTCGTCAAGAACGCCGTGACTCTTCCTGTCGAAGTGGTCGTTCGAGCCTTTATCACCGGCACCACTAAGACGTCCCTATGGATGCTTTATTCTCAGGGAGTCGACAAGCCCTACGGCCTCGACTTGCCCGCTGGTCTGAACAAGAACGACCCTCTGCCTGAACCGGTCATCACTCCCACTTCGAAAGGCGGGCCGGGTGAACGCGATGAGCGGCTGACCTGCGACGAGGTGCTGGCGAGGGGATTGGTCGAGCCCGCTCTCTGGGAAGAGGCTCAGCGAGTCGCTCTAGAGCTTTTCCAACGAGGGCAGCAAGTGGCTCGGCGCGCCGGTGTGATTTTGGTCGACACCAAGTATGAATTCGGACTGATCGGCGGCCAACTCACTTTGATCGACGAAGTCCATACCCCCGACTCGAGTCGCTACTGGCTAGACGATGGCAGCCACGCCCCACGCGACAAAGAGATGCTCAGGCTTTGGTTGGCCTCGCAGGGCTATCGGGGTGAGGGCCAAGTGCCCAAGATTCCCGCCGACAAAGCGGCGGAACTCAGTTTTCTTTACGGCGATCTGTTCGAGAGGCTGACGGGGGAAGAGGTTTACGAACCGAACCGGTCGCTTGACAAAGCCCTGGAAAAATATCGATCGGTAGGAGTTTGACGTGTATCACGACGGTCCTAAAGACGAGTGCGGCGTCTTCGGAATCTATGCCCCCGGACGCGATGTCGCCCGGATGACCTTTTTTTCTCTCTATGCCCTCCAACACCGCGGCCAGGAGAGTGCTGGAATCGTAACCTGCGACGGAAAATCGGCCACCCTCCACAAAGGGATGGGCCTCGTCTCTCAGGTCTTCAACGAGAAGAATCTTGAGCCGCTAAAGGGTCACCTGGCTGTGGGTCACACCCGCTACTCCACCACAGGCTCCTCTCACCCGCGCAATGCGCAACCGGTGGTGATCGAGACCATTCACGGTCCCCTCGGTGTGGCTCACAACGGCAACCTGGTCAACACTCGTGAGCTCCGTCGCAAGCTGTTGGAGCGAGGAGTTGGTCTGTCGTCGGGTAGCGACACCGAGGCCATCACTCAGATTTTGGCGGCGCCTCCGGAAGTCTGGGGCGAGACGGGCGGCGATGACCACGGAGATCGTTGGCTCAGTTCGCTGCGCGCTTTGATGCGGGTGGCTCGTGGGGCTTACAGTCTGGCCGTCATGACTCGCAAAGCGATCTATGCAGTGAGAGACCCTCACGGTGTCCGGCCCCTCTGTCTGGGTGAGGTCGACACCGGCTGGGCCGTAGCCTCAGAATCGTGTGCTCTTGAGACCATCGGAGCTCGCCTGATTCGGGAAGTCGAACCAGGCGAGATCGTGCGCATCGACAAACGAGGCATTCAGTCTTTCCAAGGGGCCAAACCCGCCCAACCAGCCTTCTGCGTTTTCGAATACGTTTACCTAGCTCGCCCTGATTCGGTCTTGGAAGGCCAGGGCGTCCACGAGGTCCGACGCCGATTCGGGGAACGTCTGGCTCAGGAAGCCCCGGTGGAAGCCGACTGCGTGGTAGGGGTTCCCGACTCGGCTATCTCAGCGGCCATCGGCTACAGCTTAGCCTCCGGTATTCCCTACACCGAGGGTTTGATCAAAAACCGCTATATCGGTCGGACTTTCATCCAACCCGATGATGAGCTTCGCAAAGTGGGCGTCGGTTTGAAATACAATCCCCTCCACTCCAATCTTGAAGGCAAACGGGTGGTGATGGTCGACGATTCGATCGTACGGGGTAACACGGCCGGTCCCCTGGTGGAGCTTCTTCGCTCGGGAGGAGCGAAAGAAGTCCACGTTCGGGTGGCCTCGCCTCCGGTCAAGCATCCCTGTTTCCTGGGAGTCGACATGGCCACGCGTCACGAGTTGATCGGACATCGTAAGGATGTCGAGGGAACCCGAAAATGGATCGGCGCTGATAGTCTGGCCTACCTTTCCCACCAGGGTATGCTGGAAGCTGTTGGGGAGGGTCGCGATGGCCTTGGGGGTCGCTGCTCTGCTTGCTTTAGCGGGAGCTATCCGATGGGCATTCCCGAGCACCTGTTCTCCGAAGAGGGCGAAAAAGAAGTGCTGGAGTCGGTCTGGCTTCCCCAAAACGCTGGCGTCTGATGAGTCACTCCGATTATCATTCCGGCCTCTCCACCCTGGTCCCAATTGTATTTTTCCAAGCGGTTCAGGGTGTTGCCGTTGTGGGGCATCGAGCCGGTTGGCGTCCATTCATAGTTCACTAACATCGATCTTCTCCTCGTAGTCCTTTCCTTCATTAAGACAGACCGTTTTCGCGGGTCGATTGGAGAGTGAGGCCACGGTTGTAACTTTTATGTTACAACTCCTTCGAGGGTCGTAACGCCTGTTGACATTCGACTGGCCGAGGAAGAAGGGTTATAACACGGAGGCCACTGA
>CAYRFU010000451.1:0-4681 GCA_964423525.1 uncultured Burkholderiales bacterium
CTTCCTGGTCGGGACTGGGAGGGGTTGGAGCCGCAGGGGGCGGGGTCTCGCGTTCCCCCGAGCCAGCCACCGGCGCGCCCGCTCGGCTCACCATCTCGACCAGGCCTCTCAAGTTGCCGTCGTAAATCAAACTCCGGACTTTGGCGTTAGAAACGAGGATATCCACCTCAGGAGCTTTGCCGTCTCGGGCGGGAGTGGGCACCAAGCGTTGGCCCGCGATGGCCAACAGCGTTCCACACAGCAACTCACGGGCCCTAAGCTGCTCTTCTTTGGGAAAGAAACCAAGCACCTCACCTACGGCTGAGACAGGGTCGTCACTTTGTAAGGTGGCTACGACCAGGTAGTGAGAGGCTGCGGCGTTGAGAGCCGCCACCACCTGGTCGCGTCCTTCCAGTTGACCCACGGCGATGATGTCAGGATCTTGGCGGGTGGCGTGGCGAATACCAGCCACCACCCCTTCGGTGTCGACTCCTACCTCGCGCTGACAAATAAAAGATTTCTGGTCTTTGAGAAAATACTCGATCGGGTCTTCGATGGAGATGATGTGGAGCTTACGGTGCAAATTGACATAGTTGAGAAGGGAAGCCAATGTCGTGCTCTTGCCCGAGGCCGGGCCGCCTGTAATTAAGAAAAGACCCCGCTCCTGAAGGACGAGTCGCTCGAGTAGCTCCGGGATTTGAAGCGCCTCAGGGCTGGGGACGTCGGTGGGGAGCAGGCGAAAAGAGGCTCCCAGACCGGCGCATCCCCAGAAGGCACTCATTCGGAATCGGACATCGGCCGCCGATAGGCCGTGGTCTACCTCTTTGCGCTGTTGTAACTGGCGGCGTTTCTCCATGGGGAGCGCTTTCATCACTAGAGCCTTGCAGTCGATCTCGTTGAGGGCCGACTTGCCGATCGGAGTCAGGTTCCCATTCCAGCGCGCCATCGGTTTGGAGCCCGCTTTGATGTGCAGATCGGTGGCTCCGTTGTTGACCACCACGCCCAGGAGATCCTCGATCTCGTAGCCCAGTCGGGTGGGGAGGGCATCAAGCTCGGCGTCGCTCAAGCCTTCGCTCCCCTCAGCGGCCGCTGTGGGTGAGGCTGGCGCCGTGGCGGCCACCGTCAAGGGGCGACTCTCGAGAGCGGCTAGTCGGTCTTCGATGGCCGCCATCAGCTCCGGATCGAGAGAAGCGGGAGGGGCCTCGCCGGGCGGGGGAGGGGCGGTCATTTTTCTTTTTGCCTGCTCGACCCTCTTTTGGAGGCGAGTTACCAGCTGGTTGACCGCTTCAAGATCTTCGACTTTCTCCTGAAATCGAGCCTTTTGGTTTTCCAACTCTCTTTCCAGGTCTTGGACGGCGAAATTCTCGCCTTCCAGGGCTGCGAAGCGGTCTTCCACTGCCCCTTCGAAAATCCCCAGGCTTTGTTCCAGGCGGCTCAGGTCTTCCGCCGAGACCTCACTGGTGGTAGCTTCGCCCGAAGACCTGGTCTTCTTGAGCTCTTCCAGTTGGGCCTGGATCTCTTCGAGCATCGGAGTCAGGTCGGGACCCCCTCCGCCGCTCCTTTTGGCCGCGGCCTCAAGGCCATCTCGCAAAGAATGGACGACCATCCAGAGGTCGTTGAGTTGTTCCTCGGAAGATTTCTTGACCTCGGCGCGGATCGCACTCAGGAGGCGTGGGGGAATGCCTTCGATCTCAGCCATCCGCTATATCTTCTGTCTGTTCCGATGTGTTGTCACTTGGGTCCTGTTGCTCGCTGGCGGTGGGTTCTTCTGACCTCTTGAAAGCCTCTTTGATCGAGCGAAGAAATGTCAAGACAAGGCGCATGACCCTGCCACTCTTCCTTCTCTCGAGCAGCTCGATTACCTCCTCTGCGGTGTCCAGGGTGCGGGCCGCTTCTTCGGTCTTCAAACCGCTTGTCTGTAGGTGTATACGGAGTCGATAAGCTTCCCGAAGAGCGTCCTTGTGGCGCCCGAATCGAAGCTGGGTATTCAAGGAAGCCGCCAGTTCTCGAAAGTCCTCAGCCATCGCTTGGAGTCTCCTCTGTCTCTTCGTGAGAGGCCAGCAGCTGGACCAGGTCTTGAAAACCCAACTGGGCGGCCCGGTCTTTGGGTCGGCGTTGCTCTTGGTCTTGGAGGTCGGTTCGAGCTCCGTTATAAACGAGGCACTGTATTACCGTTTCGTGCCCTTTCTCGACCGCGATATGAAGGGGGGTCCGGCCTTGCTGATCGGGTAGGTTGATATCAGAACCCCGGGCCAGAAGTTCCACCACCATCGAATCTAGCCCGAGGCTCGCGGCAAGCCACAAGGAAGTCTGGCCCTGGTCGTTTTTGAGATTGAACTTGGTGCCTCGGTGACTGAGGACCTCGACGGTCCGGGTATCACCGGAAAGGACTGCCGTGTGGAGAATGGTGTTGCCTTCCTGGTCGCGGGCTTCCACCTCGGCTCCGCGAGACAGAAGGCTCGCCATCGTTTTGCGATTGCCCCAGCGGGCGGCCACCAGGGTCGGGGGGAGTCCCGTATTGGGAATTTTTCCTCCGCGGAACAGAAGAGACTCCAACAAGCGGTCCATATCCCAGAAGGCGACCCAGTGAAAGACTGTCCAGCCGTCGCTGTCGACCAGCTCCACCAAAGTGGCGTCTTGGTCGATGGCTACTTTTGCTTTGCTCTGTTCCCCTCGGGCTACCGAAGACCAGAAGGCCTTCTGTTCCTCGGTCCATTCGGGTTGATAAAGGAGGTCCACGGCCTCGTCGAGGACCTCTTTGCACTTCGGATGCTCGGGCCCACCGTGTTGCTTCAAAGCTACCAGAGCCTTGGCTTTGGTAGCTGCGGCTTGGTCCTTTTTTCCGAGCTCGGTTTCGATGTTGGCTTTGACCGCCAGGAGCTTAAGCAGGGCCGGACCGGCTTGCTCTTGGTTGTCTTCCTGCCGCTTGAGCACGCTGGTGATCAGATCGAGGGCTGTGTTGGTCTGACCTGCCTCCTGGCAGTAGAGGGCGATGATTTGGCAGGCTTCCACCGTTTCGGGATGGCTGGCTCCAAAGTGTTTCCCGATAGACTCCAGAGCCTCTCGGCCGATCGCAACTGCCTCGCGATACTTTTCATTGCCAGCGTAAAGTTGTGCCAGGGTCCAGCGAATCCGGGCGACTCCCAAGCTGTTTTGAGACTCCTTCGATTCCCGCAAAGAGAGTGCTCTTCGACAGACTGGGATAGCGGATGAAGTATCCTCTTTGGCAAGATACATGGTCGCGATCTCGTGAAGCAGCTGAGATTGCTCTAGGGTGGTATCGCCAGAATACTCCTGGTAAACGTAGAGGACACGCTTGTAAAGGGTTTCGGCTACGTCGATCCGTTGGCGAGCGCGATAAGCATCAGCGATATGGCGAACCACTCTGGCGGTGGTTGGGTCGAGAGAACCCAAGGCCATCTCGCAGTCCAGGAGAAGTTCTTTGAGGGAGTCGGCCAGGCTCTCAGGAGAGGTGGTCCGCAAAACCTCTTCCAAGCGGTTCTCTACCCTTCTCGCGGCCAGGTTGCGGCTCAGGCTTCGTTCCGTTCTATAGCCCAAATATCCGACTCCGCCCAGGGCCCCAACCAAAGCGCCTCGCGCCGCCCAGACGGGATTAGCACCCAGATAGGTCAAGAAGACCAGGGCCAAAGCTCCACCTACGATCAGGCCCGCTAGGATAGTGGCATCCTGAACCATCTGAGTCGATTTTTTTAAAACGAAACGGGTGAAGGCGCCGACGCCCAGTCCGACGGCAGCCATGATCACGGCTGTCCCTGGCACCATCACTAAGCCTAGCAAGATGTTAAAGGTGCAGATGCTAGCTAAGCTTCCCAGGCCGGCTGTAATCAAAGCTGCAGGAACAATGTAAATAATGGCTCGGGAGACGTAGCGAGAGACGGCTTCCACAGCTTACGCCCCGCCCCCGAGAAAACTGGCTGCTTTCCTCCTTCGTTGTTCCTGCATTTCCTTTTGAATTTTATTGCACCCCCCCTAGCGCCTTCCTGCTGACTCTCGGTATTGGCAAGCCCGGAGAGCCTCTTGCCGCAGGGCTTCGAAGAGACTCCGACCCGGTCTCGAACCGAAGGTCACCTCGAGCCCTGGTTTGGTTAGCACCAGAGCTCGAGAGGTGGTCAAAGTTCCCACGCTTCGGTAAGCCGAGGCCGCTAAAAAGGGATCTTGGTGCAAGCACTCGGCCACCCCGCGAGCTAACAAAGCGTGCTCCTCTGGCGCGAGTTCTAACACCGCTCGCCAGTCTTGAGGGAACAGATTGCAGGCCTTGGCCAGCAGGGCCGGGCTGACCGTGTGGCCAGTCGCTAACCTGGCGCTCCAACCTAGCTGCTCAACCGGCGCCAGTGCGAGGAAGGGGAGCCAGCCAAGCAGGAGCTCCGGCTGGCTTGAAATAAGTAGACACGGTCCCTCCTCGCGAGTGCGCAGATACAGTCGGGCTAGCTCGCCCTCCATCGAAGAGGCTCGTTCGGCTTCTTGCTGCAACAACGGGACCAGCTGAGGGAAATGATGGAGCCGGGCCAGGAGACCGTTGAGCGTTCCGTCTCTTCCGTAGCGGAGAAGAAAGCGCTGAAACCTGTTCGGCTTGACCGGCTTAGAAAAGTCGTAGTGCCGGCAGTAGGTCGGCCAGTCGGCGGGCTCGACCTGGCCTTTGAGCCAATCTTCGACGAAAGGGCGAGCGTAGGCCCTGACATCC
>CAYRFU010000452.1:0-4659 GCA_964423525.1 uncultured Burkholderiales bacterium
GCGTTGAACTCAACCCCTTTTACCGGGCCCCCGAGGGCCGCTCTTACCCGGTTGTGCTCCGTAGCTTGAAACGCCGATTTGGCCGGGCTCTGCGAGAGATGTTCTACGTTTTCGTCAAAGGTTTCACGCGGCTGACCCCGTCCAACTTTCATACCCTCGGCCCCCGAGCCACCGTCAAAGCGGTTTGGCAGGTCGACGCCTCCCTGGCCGAACTGTCTCAATCGTTTTCATTTCTGCTGCTGGTCACCCCCACCAACCTTCATCAGAACTGGCTCCGCTTCAAGAAGCGAGGGTATGAGGGAAATCCCGACTTTATCTACCGACCTCTTCCGGTCGATCCTATCCTCTTGAAACGTCGACTTTTCGAGATCCCCATCGAGCGGGTGGAAGACCCGGCCTTAGCTCATCTTTTCTTGGAGAAGCAACGCCAACTCGACACCAAGCTGACGATGCTGATGAGGCGACGCAGTCAAGACTTTCGCTATAGCTCTCTGGCTCTCTATGGAGGACCCACTCCGGAGTTGATGGAGGCGGCCAAAGCGGTTCTGGCTCGTTTCCCTCAGAGGGCCCGTGATGCCAACCCTCGCATGGTTTCGGCCCAAGAATTTGCTACCCGTGCCCGACAAGAGGTGGCCTACTACCAAGCCCAATACGCCGATTTCCAGCCCCGAGTCGAACTGCGCGAAGACATCGAGGCGAGTGTCCTATGCGACCACGGCAACCTGCTGATCGGTTCTCAGGCGAAAGTCGCTGCCTCACGAGTGGACGCCTTGCTCCACCACGAGGTCGGCACCCATCTGGTCACCTACTACAACGGACTGGCCCAACCTCTACGGCAATTGGCCATCGGACTCGCCGACTATCTTGAACTCCAAGAAGGATTAGCCGTCCTCTCCGAATTCTTGACCGGCCCGCTGAGCCGGCCCCGGATGCGTTTATTGGCCTTTCGTGTGCTGGCCGTGGCCAATATGCTAGAAGGGGCCACCTTTCACGAAAATTTCCACTGCCTGAGGACCGACTACGAGGTGTCAGCCAGCCACCTCTACCGAGTACTCTGCCGAGTTTACCGAGGGGGAGGATTGACCAAAGACGCCATCTACCTCCGAGGTCTGGTGTCTCTTTTGAACGACCTCGGCAAGGGTCTGGAGCTCGAGCCTCTATTTGCTGCCAAAATCGCCCAACATCATCTCCCTCTGGTGCGCGAACTCCAGTGGCGCAAAGTGCTCTCCCCTCCCCCTTTGACCCCCAGGGTTCTAACTCTTCCCGAAGCCCAATCCCGGCTGGCTCACCTCCAGGAGGGTGTCTCTTTCGTCGATTTTCTCGGTTAGCCGATCGACCAGGTCTTCTTCAGATCAAAGTGTGGCCATGGTCACGTTGTCGAAGGTGCGGTTGTAGTATGAATTGTAACGCACCTTTCGTTCGAGGGCCTCGATGACAGCCGAGGAGAAGTTCACCCCCTCGAGCTTCTCCATCCCCTGGATCCCGCCAGGACAGAACACGTTGATCTCCATGAGTTTACTACCAACAATATCGAGGCCTACCAGAAACATCCCGTCCTTCACCAACTTGGGTCGAACCATTTCGCAGATATCGAGCATCTCGGTAGTCACCTCGGCCTTCTCGATGCTGCCACCAGCGTGCATGTTGCTGCGAATATCATCGCCGTCGCGCACCCTATGAAAGGCGGCGTAGCGCCCTTTCACCCTCAAAGGTCGACCGTTCATCATATAGAGCCGCACGTCGCCCTGCTCGGCGTCGGTCAGATATTCCTGGGCGATGACGAAGCCCTCTTTCAGAAGAGCCTCCACCATCTGGTTCAAGTTGTAGTTGGCGTCTTTCTTGACCATGAAAACGCCTTCCCCGCCAGAGCCCTGGAGGGGCTTGAGGATCAGGTCCCCCTGGAGGTCCCTGGCGAACTCCTTGATGGCCTTCAGCTCTCGAGTGATGAGCGTACGCGGCCGAACTGGTTCTGGAAACGATTGGAAGTACATCTTGTTGTTAGCCTGGGCCAATCCGTCGGGATCGTTTAAAACGATCGTCCCCTCGCGAGCAGCGGCCCTACCAAAGGTTGTGCCGCAGGGCTTAGCCCAACCCTCTTCTTTACTGTACTTGGCCGGATTGTCTCGCAACAAGAGAATATCGAGATCGGTGGCCATCAGGGTGGTTTGAACCGGCTGCTCGGTCAGTTCTTTGAGAAAAGTCGAAGACGACTTATAGCGCTGGCGAGGGGGGCAAGTGACCTTCAGGCTCAAGTGATCGTCAGGCTGGAAAGTGAAGTCGCCTGGACCGAAAAAGCAAACCTCATGACCTCTGTTGCCGGCTTCGCGAGCCAGCCGCACGGTTGTGTGGTAGGACTTCTTGACCCCGAAGTCGGTGAGAAGAATCCCGATTCTCATAGCTGGGAATTCCCTCTAGGAAGCGAGCCTCCTGGAGCCTAAGCGATCATTTAACGTTCTCATGACGGAAACGCGTTACTCTGGCTTCAGTGAGATGAGCATTGGTTGGACCACCCCCGGGTAACCCCCGGGGTTTTTTTCTTTGTCGGCCTACAGTGACCGTCTCTCTCGAAGGCGACCTGTTCACTGTTGGGATAGGTACCTACTTCACCCTCTTCGGCCATCACCGTGACAATCCGTTGAGCCTTCGGTTCGGCTGCGTCGCCGAGATGAAAGACCAGCTCGGTGAGGCCTTCAGGCTCTCCCACCTCGACTTTGAAGGCGCTTTGGCCCTCCTGCTGGGGAGCTGCACTCACCTTGACCTCTTCCGACCCACTAGGTGAAGCCTCCCATGAGAGACCCTTCTCTCGTGTAGGGAAGGTCAGGGAAAAGTCGGTCCCGGGGGGAACGGAGACGATCCAGTTCTCACCACTGAGACGCTTGGGAGGTTGGCCTTCGACTCGGAAGGTGAAAGCATAGGGATCACTACCACAGGAGCGACCAGGGCTAGCGAGACGAGAGCAGGCAACGGCGTTGTTCATGACATCCTCTTTCGTCACCCACTCCAAAGATGGCGGATGCGTTCGTTTGGTCATCACGAGGACTCTGCATCAATCCCTGACGGAATCTTATGAGGGAACCCTGAAAGAGGACTAAAATACTCACTGGCCTATGTTAAGACTTACGATACGCTAGAAACCTAAGAGCTGCCACCAGGAATCCCGGAAGTCTTCCGGCTCTTTTCCTGTCATCAAGGCTAGGCGTTCCTCAGGGCGACGATGGCCGCCCTTGGTCTGACTCAGGTGGCGAGGGGGAGTGACCTCCTTGAGAAACTTCTCGGCCCCTTCGACCACCTCGGATTGCGAGAACCCCATCTCTCGAGCCAGGGCCAGGCCCTTCAGGTCGGCTTCATCTTCTTGGCGGGTTCGCAGTGACTGGAATTCTTGTTCCAACTCTTCCAGAAATCCATCGCTTTCTACCCGAGCAAGATCTTGGAGCAGCACCACCCCGATCTGGGCGATCTGATGGCGTTGAGAGAGGTGAGCTAACTCGTGACCAGCGACCCAGACCTGGGCGGTCACAGGGTAGCGAGTCAGGAGTTCCTTCGAGAGAAAAAGATCTCCCCCATTGACAAAAGCGTCGGAGTACTTCGCCCGGGGGTGAGAATGGACCCAAAATTCGACCTCTTTGGGCACTCGGTCCCCCAACCTTTGCTTTAGTTCTGTGGCCCGACCGTCGGTCGACGGCTTCGAAGGTCGGACCTCTTTGAGCAAAGCACGGTCCTCTTTTGGGTCCACTGCCAATTGAGCCGCTTGCGCAGCCACAGCCACCGCTGACGGGAGCGGCATCGCTTGGAGGGCCGTTTGCAGAGCAACCGAGTGCGACTCCCTAACCTTCACCGGGAGGCGTCTGCTGAATTCCACTTCGATCTCGACTGAGTCCTGGGGAAGACTCACCTCATAGCCCTGCTCGCGGGCCAGCCTCAAGAACTGGGGCACGAAGGACCGAGCCAGGCTTTGAAGAGTCGGCGTCTGCATATCTCGAGCAGCCTAGGGGCTGACCCTGAAATCGTCATAAAACGGAGACCGAGGCGCCAGGGTAACCGGGCTTCACTGGGAACTTCGGGTGATGCGTTATGCTCATACCAATATCATCGCTCGGGATTGGCAGGTCTTGGAGCGATTCTACTCCCAGATCTTTGATTGTTATAGGGTGCCTCCGCCCCGCAACCAATCGGGACCCTGGCTGGCGAGAGGAACTGGGGTAGAACAAGCGGCCCTAGAAGGGGTTCATCTCCGGCTCCCAGGTCACGGCGAACACGGCCCGACCTTAGAGATCTACTCCTACAAGCAGATGCTGGAAAAGCCGGAGCCAGCCGCTAACCGCCAAGGTCTTGGTCACCTGGCCTTTGAGGTTGAGGACGTCCGAAGTCTCCTGGAGAGAGTGCTTCAAGCTGGCGGCCACAGCCTGGGTGAAGTCGTCGAAAAAGAGGTCGAAGGGGTGGGCATCATCACCTTCGTCTATGCGACTGACCCGGAGGGCAACATCCTAGAACTCCAGTCCTGGTCGTGATAGACTAGAAGCTAGTGGACTCGCGGGTGAAACAACTTTTGCAAGCGGCTTTGCGGGATGTGCGAAGTGGCCAAAATCTGGTCGCCGCCCGTTGTCTCGATGAGGCTGCCAGAGTCGCCCGCCTTCTCGGCGATTGGACCGACGCCCACGA
>CAYRFU010000453.1:0-4602 GCA_964423525.1 uncultured Burkholderiales bacterium
AGATGGTAAAAGCTCGCGCCTACGACCCTGAGGGCAAAAACCCCGAAGGCCAGCTTCTGGGGACCTCTCGATCGGGTTCTGAAGCCGCTCGAGCCAAAGCTCATCTCCTCGACAGGCTCTTCCAGGGTGGGTAGAGCCTCACAACGTTGCCCGGGAGGACAGGAGCGTCGGGAGAGAGAGCTAGCACCGGTCTGGGGTGGGGTCGCTGAATCATGATAGGGACACCCTGAAACAATCCTCAATCGGTTCGGTGGTGTCCGATTGTTCAAGCCCCTGTTACATTTTCGGGCCCCCGGATGAATAGATTTGGGGCCACGAGTGTCGTCAGGAGGAAGTTCATGATTACCAGTCTCGCCCAACCGGCCTCTCGGCCGCTCAACCAGGCTCCCCCCACCCGCCAGGAGCCGGTGACCGATGTCTATCACGGTCAGGAGGTGGTGGATAAGTTCCGCTGGCTGGAAGACGGCGAGTCCCAAGAGGTTCAGGCCTGGGTCGACGCCCAGAACGCCTACACCGCCAACTACCTTCAGGAGCTTCCTTTTCGCCAGGAGCTGGAGACCCGGCTCCGGCAACTGCTGACGGTGGGCGGCATCGGAGTGCCCGACACTCGCGACAACGGACAGTTCTACCTGAAGAGAAACGGCGAGCAGAATCAGGCCGCTCTCTATCGCAAAGACCCCGAAGGCAACGAGACGGTCTTAGTCGATCCCAATAGCTGGAGCGAGGAAGGGATCGAGGCCATGGACTGGCACTATGTCAGCCCCGAAGGCAAGTACGTGGTCTACGGTCGCTCCACAGGAGGAGATGAATGGAGCACCCTCCACATCCTGGATGTGGAGAGCGGGGAGCACCTCGGCGAGCAGATTCCCCGCACCCGAGCCGCCAGCATCGCATTCTTGCCGGATGAATCCGGTTTCTTCTACACCCGCTATCCCGAGCCCGGCACCGTGCCTCCCGGCCAGGAGGATTACAACCGCCACATTTTCTTTCACGAGATCGGGAACGACCCGGCCCAGGACCCCAAAATCTTCGGCGACGGCCTCAATCCCCAGGCCTGGCCGAATCTCTCCATCTCCAAAGACGGGCGCCACCTCATGATCTCGGTTTCCCAGGGATGGACCCGTAACGATGTCTTTATCCACGACCGGGAGACGGGCCAGACCACCCCTCTGGTGGAAGGGGTTGAGGCCAAGTTTGGGGGCCACATTCAAGACGGAGCAGCCTACTTGCTGACCGACCTGGATGCTCCCCAGAACCGCCTCATCAAGGTGGACCTGGCTAATCCGGCCCAGGAGAACTGGGAAGAGGTCATTCCCGAGCGGGCTGATGCCAAGCTGGAGACCTACACTGTGGCCGGCGACCAGTTGTTCGGCTCCTATCTCAAGGATGCAAGCTCGGAGATCCAGAGCTTCTCGATGACCGGAGAGAGCCTGGGGCAGCTCGAGCTTCCCGGTCTGGGAACGGTCGGAGGTTTATCGGAAGGGCGCGACGGAGAGCTTCTCTATGCCTTTAGCTCGTACAACCGGCCTAATACGATCTACCAGCGCGATATCGCCACCGGAGAGGTCGAAGTGTGGGCGGAAACCGATGCCGGGATCAACCCAGAAGATTTCACCGTCAAGCAAGAGTGGTTTCGAAGTGTGGACGGCACCAAGGTTCCCATGTTTATCATCCACAAGAAAGACCTGGAGTTGGACGGAGACAATCCCACCGTCCTCTACGGTTACGGGGGCTTTGATATCAGCTTGACTCCCCGCTTTTCGGCCAGCACCATTCAGTGGTTGGAAGAAGGCGGCGTCTACGCCGTGGCCAACCTGCGCGGCGGAGGAGAGTTCGGGGCCGACTGGCACCGGGACGGGCGCCTGGAGAAGAAGCAGAACGTCTTCGACGACTTCATCTCGGCCGGACAGCATCTGGTCAAAGGTGGTTACACCAACCCCGACAAGCTATCGGCGATGGGCGGCAGCAACGGGGGGCTTCTGGTGGGGGCTGCCGTCACTCAGGCGCCCGAACTGTTCGACGCCGCCATCTGCGCCGTGCCTCTCCTCGATATGGTCCGTTACGATCAGTTCGGCATTGCACAGTTGTGGATTCCCGAATACGGGACGGCCAGCGAGGAAACTCAGTTCAGCTACATCCAGAACTACTCTCCCTATCAGAACGTCGAGGAGGGTACCGACTATCCGGCCACTCTGATTATGAGCGGAGCGCGCGACAGCCGCACCGACCCTCTCCACGCTCGGAAGATGGCGGCCGAACTGCAAACGGCTCAGGGCAGCGACGCTCCCATTATGCTCCGTATTGAAGAGAACGCAGGCCACGGGGCCGGCAAACCGATCGGGAAGCTGATCGAAGCCGAAGCCGACAAGTGGGCCTTCCTCTACGACCAGCTTGAGGCTGAGCCTCAGTTTTCGGGAGTGAACCAGACCTGATCGAACTGGCCGAACGCCTGTCGGTTCTCCTGGGGCTGGCAGGCGTCTACTTGACCACCCGGGAGAACATTCTGTGTTGGCCAGTGGGGGCTGTGGCGGTCCTGCTGGCCAGCTTTGTCTATTACGACGCTCGTCTCTACGGTGAGGTCGGTCTTTATCTTTTCTACTTTGTGCTTCAGCTCTACGGCTGGTCTTATTGGCTTCGGGGTGTCGAGCAAACGCAACCCCCCGTCACCCGGCTGACCCGTCGTGAATGGGTGCGCTGGCTTTTTGTGTTCTTGGCCGGGGGTTGGGTTCTGGCTCAAACCCTCGGCCACTATACCGATAGCGACGTGCCCTTTGCGGACGGTTTTACCACCTCGGCCAGTGTCGTGGCTCAACTGCTGATGGCTCACAAGTCGCGCGATTGCTGGCTCTGGTGGGTGGTGGTGGATATCGCCTATATCGGCCTTTACCACTTCAAAGGTCTGGACTGGTTCGCGGCTCTCTCGGCCGTTTACGTCGTTCTGGCCCTGAAAGGCTGGTTCGATTGGGGTCATCGCGACGAGACGAGCCAAAGGAGGGAAGGGGGAGGGAGCGAAACCTTCAGCTGATGCACCGCCGCCAAGAATCCGTTCTCGAACAGTGGCTGACAGAACAGTCTGCCGGAGGGGAACGCTCTTCGGGAACCTTCACCATAGCGAGCGAGCGGGCCTGGGAGAAATTGGGGTCCTGTCAGCTCCCTTCCGAGACGGCCTGGATCCTGAAGCTGGTGCAAGCGGCCTGTCGGTCGGGCGCCTCTTCTCTGTCGATCGTGCAGACTCGAAGCAAGTCATCGGTGACGATCCATGGTGTCTCAAACTGGTCCCAAGACGTTGTCGAAGCTGCTGTCTTGGGCAACTCGGCCTCTCACCCGGCTGTCGGCCATCTGGCTATCGCCTTGAGGGCCCTGCTGGTTTCCCAAAGGCCTCTCTCTCTAACCTACCCCGAGGGAGTCTCGGTGATCTGGAACGGCCAAGCCTTCTGCCCAGCCCACAAGGGAAGCGGAGTTGCAGGCAGTTGGACTCTCGAGGTCTCTCATTCGCACTCCGGTCGGTGGGCCTTTCCCTTAACTGGGACTCATCGGGAAGCGACTCGCTACGCTGCCGGGATCGCCCGCGAACTGATCAGAGACTGTTGTCTGGCTTCCGTCCCCATTAGACTCGACGGGCGTCTTATTAACGGGTTAGGACACCTTGACGAGGTCCGTGGGAGCGGCCAGCGAACCCTGCTGAACGTCGTTCCCCTGGAAGCGAAAGAACCTGCTCATCCCCTCTGGCCTCCTGAAGTCGGCCAAGATTCCAGCTACCCGTTCCTGAACCCCGAAGCCTTCGAGCCGCTCTCGTTCGAGGGGGAATCGGCAGCCGTTGCTTTGGTGCTCAATCACGAGGCCCCGAGCGAAGACCATCTTGTTCCGGCTTTGGACCTGGAGTCGTTCCGAGAGGACGAGAGCCGGTTTCTGTGGATGCACGACGGCATCGTGGTCCAACGCGAGCCGCTGAGAGTCTCAGGGGTTCTGTCTTTGGTTGTGATCGCCTCGGTGGGTGAGTTGCCCACCGATCTCTCGGGGCTTTCCTTGGCCCGGTCGAGATTGAAGTCGGCCTGGTGGACCTCGACGCTCGCAGTGGCCGAAGCGAGGCTAAGGGGAGTTCTTGAAAAAACACCGTTCCTGCCCGAAGAGGTGGCCGTCCGCAGCCCCTATCAGAGACCAGGCCCCGGATGCCTCCTGCTCTGTTGGAGTGTCGTCCTGTCGGCTGGAGTGAGCCTCTCAAGTCCTCTCTGGACGGAGTCCGTTTTCTTTTGGAGCCACTTGGCAGCGTTGGCGCCTTGGCTGAGACTCGGCTTTATGTTCTTTACCAGTCTCTTGGGCCTGGCCCCCCTTTTCCTATGTCTCGTGGTGCTGGTTTTGGCGATTTATCATCGTATCAATCCAACGGCCTCGGTTTTTCAAGGTCGTCCCCGTCGAGACCGATATCTTGCCGAGAAGCTGACCCGAGAGCTTCGCAGGTCCGTAGAATACCTCAACTCCCTGGTGGAGTGAGGCTTCTCGGCTGAAACCAAGTTTCCGGCGTGGCGACGGAGCACGCTCCGCCTTGGTGGCGGAAACTGGCCGGTCTAGCCCAAGTTTCCAGCGTGGCGACGGGGCACGCTC
>CAYRFU010000454.1:0-4600 GCA_964423525.1 uncultured Burkholderiales bacterium
CGCCAGCTGGCCTACCAGGCCTGATGCTGACAGAAGCCCGAGCCGCTCAGAGCGGGTGGGCCGCCACTCCGGTGGAGGAGCGTTTGCGGCTAATGCGTCAGCTCCGCCATCAGATGGCAACTGAAGCCCCAAGCTTGGCGGAGAAACTGGCCGAACAGAAGGGCTGTCGGGTGGCCGAGGCTCTTAGCTCTGAAGTGATCCCGACCCTAGATGCCTGTCGCTTCCTGGAAGGGGAAGCGGCCTCGATTCTGGCTCCCCGGCAGGAGTCTAACCGCCATCGCCCCTTCTGGTTGGGCGCGGTGGACCTCAAAGTCGAAAGAGTGCCCCACGGGGTGGTGCTGATTCTAGGGCCTCGAAACTACCCTTTCTTTCTGCCTGCCGTGCAAGCCGTTCAGGCATTGACCGCTGGCAACAGCGTGGTGGTCAAACCGGCCCCCGGCGGAGAAGCCGCGATGGTCTGGTTGGCTGGTCAAGTGGCCCGAGCGGGATTCCCGGCCGGTCTCCTTCAGGTCGCCGATGCCAAACCCGAAACCGGTCAAAACCTGATCGACGAAGGGGTCGACCTTGTTGTTCTGACTGGCTCGGTGGAAAGTGGGCGCGCCGTCCTGAAGCGAGCGGCTCAGTCGGTGACGCCCGTCGTGGCCGAGCTTTCAGGGTGTGACGCCCTGTTGGCTACCCCTGGTTGCGATCTGGAGCTGGTGGCCAGGGCTCTCAAATTCAGCTTGACCCTCAACCATGGGCAAACCTGTATGGCCACCCGGCGGGTCCTGGTGGCTGAGGGGGAGCTCGAAAAGCTAGAACAAAATCTGCTCGAGATTCTCCCTACCGAACCCACACCGACGATAGAAGAACCCCTTCGAGGGTGGGTCGACCATTCCGGCGGTCGCCGTCTTAGAGAACGGGGACCCGTCGTTCTGTCACGGGTCGCTCCCGAAGCTCAACTTCTGCGAGAAGCGCCCTTCGCTCCCGTGGTCTGCCTTTTGCCCTATAGCCGGTTGGAGAAGGCGGTCGAGGCCATCAACGCCTGCCCTTACGGCCTGACGGCGGCCGTTTTCGGGGAGGTCGGGGATTGGATAGACCGGCTCCAAGTGGGCGTTATCCTCGTCAACGATCTGATAGCCCCCACCGCCGACCCCCGGCTCGCTTTCGGAGGAACCCGGCTCAGTGGATTCGGCTTGACCCGGGGACGGGAAGGCTTACTCCAAATGACTCGTCAGCGTTCGCGCTTGACCCGAGGCTCCGGGCCACTTTATCATCTAGACCCGCCGGCCGAGACCGACCGCGATGTTTTGGAGGGGTATCTCCAGGCTCATCACGCGGCCGCCTGGGGAGAGCGTTGGCGAGGCTTGGTGAGAATGATTCTAGCGGTGGCCCGAGAACGGGCCCGCAAAGCCAGAAGACGACGAAGAGAAAGGACATCCATATGAGGCAAAAAGTGGGAGTGATCGGGGGAGGTTTGGCAGGGCTTTCAGCAGCCTGCACGTTGGCGGCGCGAGGCTATTCGGTCGTCTTGTTCGAGCGAAACGAATGGCTGGGTGGGAAAGCGGCTGTGCTAGAGAAAGACGGTTTTCGGTTCGATATGGGTCCGACCATTTTGACCTTGCCTTCGGTCTTGCGTCGGGTCTTCTCAGAAGCTGGGCACCAACTCGAGGATCGTCTCGACCTGGTCCGTCTAGACCCTCAGTGGCGGTCTTTTTTCGACGATGGCTCGGTGCTCGATCTGATCGAGTCTCCCTCGGGCATGAAGCAGAAGCTCAACGAGTTCAGCCAGCATCAGGACGACCCCCAGAGCTACCAGAAGTTTCTGGCCCTGGCCGAAACTCTTCACAAAATCAGCGAAAGCTACTTCTTCTGGAAGCCCGTGGAGTCGGTCTGGGATATTCTGGAGCCCTCGAGCTTCACCAACTTCAGTGCGCTCAAGCAGTTCATGCAGATGCGCCCGGGTCAGACCGTTTCGACCTGCGTCCGCTCCTTCATCAAGGATGAGCGGGTGGCTCAGATGCTGGACCATTTCGTCCAGTACGTCGGCTCTTCGCCCGAGGCAGCCCCGGCCGTCTTATGCGGCATCGCCCACATGCAGACGACCGAAGGGATCTGGTATCCCAGGGGCGGGACTCGAGCCGTGCCGGTGGCTTTGACCAAGTTGGCCGAAGAACTCGGGGTCGAGTTTCGTCGCGGAGTCGCGGTGGAGCAGATCCTGCTCGAGAAAGGTCGAACCTGCGGGGTTCGCCTGGCCGGTGGGGAAGAAATCGCTCTGGCGGCTGTGGTATCCAACATGGATTCCGTCCGCACCTTCCGGGAACTGCTCGGTGGCGACGCCTGGAAGAAATTCCAGGGCAAGCGCGACTACGAGCCGGCCTGCTCGGGAGTGGTCTTCTACTGGGGTCTCGACAAGCGCTACGAACAACTTGCCCACCACGATTTTGTCTTCTCGAAAGACCCCGAGGAAGAGTTCCACTTCATCTATGAAAAAGGTGAACCCGCGCCCGACCCCACCGCCTATCTGGCAGCCCCCGCCATCACCGAGCCTGAGGTGGCTCCTGAAGGCGGAGAAGCTCTCTACGTGTTGGTCCACACCCCTTACCTGCGACCCCATCATGACTGGTCCAAGATGCTTCCCGGTTACCGCCAAACCATCATCGAGAAGTTGGAGAGAACAGCCGGAATGAAGGATCTCGAAAAGCATATCCAGGTCGAGCATCACCTGACCCCTCAGGACATCCATGACCGCTACGCCGTGCTGGATGGAGCCATCTACGGACTAGCCAGTCATGGCAAAATGAACGGAGCCTTCAAGCCTGGCAACCGCCGCAGCGAGGTTCCTGGCCTCTACCTGGCGGGCGGAGCCGCTCATCCGGGTCCGGGCATGCCGATGGTAACCATGTCCGGTTGGATCGCCGCCGATGCCCTCGATCAGGACGGTCTGGTCGAGAAAGGTGAGCCTGCCGTTACGGCCGCTTCGTGACCTGGCTGGTCGGGTTGGTCCGGGCCGTGTATCGACGGCCTCGCCAGGCCCTGGCTATCGTCTTCGGACTAGCGTTGCTAGCCTTGACGGTGGCTGAGGCTAACCTTTCTTTTTCCGGAGACCGCACCAATCTCCTGAAGGCCGACCACCCGGTTCAGGCTCTCTTTCGCGACTTTCGCCTCGAGTTTGAGGAGGGTGACGATGTGGTGGTCGTGATCCAGGGGGGCGCTCCGAGGGAGCGGGAGGAGGCGGTCGACCATCTTCTGCAAGCTTTCTCCAACGAGCCGGAGATCTTCCAGTCGGTGCTGGGAAAGGTGTCCCTGCCGACCACCACGCGAGGCCTTTATTATCTTTCCAACGCGGAACTCGACCAGCTTTCTGAGGACCTTCGCCAATCGCGACCGTGGCTCGAGGCTCTTTCTCGAGGGGGAATGAAGAAGCTGGTCGAGCGGTTAGGCCGACCGGGCACCGAGGGTGAAGGCCTGGAGAAAATCCTCGAACAGCTCCATCAAGCTTTTCTGCACCGAGGTCGGAGGGCCTTCGAGAGCCCTTTCCCCGCTCCCCAACTAGAGCAAGACTTCTACTTTCCTCAGGGGTCGGCCCATCTGATCTTCTTTCGCACCCCCGACCCCCTTCGAGCGGCCGCTCGTTGCCAGGAATTGGCTGGAAAGACGCTGGGGGAACTGCACGTCGACCTCACCGGCGAGCCTTTGATTCAAGCCGAGGAGGCGAAACAAACCACCCACGACGCCGTCCGTTCGGCGGTCTTGTCGGTCATCTTGTGCAATCTGCTCTTCACCGTGGCTTTTGGTGAATTTCGTCGACCCCAGTTGGCCATCATCAGCCTCCTGGTCGGTATCGCCATCGCCGTCGGGTTGGCCAGCCTGCTGGTGGAGCATCTCAACCTGATCACGGTCAACTTTGTCTCCATTCTAGTGGGCCTGGGGGTGGATTTTGGCGTTCATATCCTGTATCGATTCGAAGAGGAGCGACTATCGGCGCCAACCCTCGAGGCCCTGGAAAAGACGATGGCCACCACCGGGGTTGAAAATGCCACCGGCGCCATCGCCACGGCCACCGCCTTCTTCGCGCTGATCCCCACCTCATTCCGGGGGGTGTCCGAACTCGGATTGGTGGCTGGCTCTGGAGTTCTCATCTGCTTTCTGGCCATCGTGGTAACCCTTCCAGCCTTTTTGAGTCTGAAGGACGAGCAACCGGCCAGGACCTTTCGGTGGGACTTCGCACTCAGAGCTGAACGAGTGGTGGAAGCCTACCCCCAGGCGGTAGTGGGCTCCAGCTTGGTGGTGACCTTGATAGCGCTGGTGTGGGTGCCGGCCGTGGGCTACGATTATAACCTTTTGAACATGCAGTCTCCTCTCTCTCGCTCGGTGACGGTCGAGCGCTCGCTTGAGGCGGGGAGTCTTTTCGCTGTGGCCGCGTTGGAGAACGAGCCCAGGGCCCTGGCTGAAAAACTTGAGAGCTTAGAGAGTGTCGACAGAACCAGTTCCCTGGCCAACTACCTGCCCGAGTTGGAGCCAGGCAGACAGGAAAAGGTCGAGCAGGTGGTGGCCCTGGCCCAGGCCCTCCCCATCCCTCAAGAGGCCCCTCCCCGCACGGGACGTGAACTTCAGGCCC
>CAYRFU010000455.1:0-4578 GCA_964423525.1 uncultured Burkholderiales bacterium
GCGTCCGGCCTCGGCGAGGTGCAGCGCCGCCGACAGCCCGGCATAGCCGCCGCCGATCACGCAGACATCGGCCCGGGCGTCGCCCGGCAACGGCGGATGTTCCGGCACCGGCCCCGCCGTCCGTGGGTCCCGCCCATGTCCGTGCCTGAGTCGCGGCACTGGCCCCGAGCCCCTTTGTTCGCAGGAGTTTCGGGGGCCGACTTAAGAACCGGGCGCCTATGACCACGACTCTTTTACCTTTGCAAGATATCGCCGCCGAATTCCTGACTCAAATAGAGGAGGAGTTTTCTTCTTCTCCGGGCTCAACACTACTGGAGCGTTACGCTGCCCTGACCCGGGTGGCAGAGGTTCTGGCCGAGGCCATGGCCCGTCTCAACCCGTTCTTCTTGGAGTGGATGATGGTGACCTCGTCGGCCAGAGAAGAGTATATGCCGAGCGAACCACCGATGAGCCCGGTGACCTACAGCTTCTTCGCGTATTGGGCGTTCAGCGACCTCGAGTTAGGATTCGGATCTCAGCGGGCCACTTTGGCTGACGAGGTGCAAGCGTTGCTCGAGCAGGCTCCCTCCCATCGCCTACGAGCCGAGGTAGGGAGAATGGTGGCAAACCTGGCCCGTTCCCGGCCGGGGGTTTATCGGGTCGAGCAAGGGGGGCGGAAGGTGCAGTTGGTCGATCTGGTTTCGGGGCAAACCTTTGCTTGCTACAGCCCTTTCCAAGCTCGAAAAGGAGAACTCTGGCTGGTGCGTCTGCTACCGGGTGAGGACGAAAAAAGCCCCTACCTGGTGGCCACGACCCCCTATCTTCTGGAGGGCCCCAGCCAGGAACAGTGGCGCCAAAGCCTCCTGAAAGAGGCCGAAGTGGTCAACGACCAAGAGCGTTTTCTTAAATATGGTCACGTGCATTTCAGCTGGTTGGAGTTCATTTTCCAGGCCTATGCGCGTCCTTTAGAGGAAGCGATTGTGTTGCGGGGGTCGTTGCAAGTCCCGCATTCTCGACCCCACTCGGACGGGAGAGATCTCCGTCCGGCTTACAAGCACGCAGCTGATGGCCCCGAACTCACGATCTTTCCCACGGCCGGACAAAGAAAGTTGTTGGCCTCTCTCCTTTCCGGGAAAGAAGCCGAATTGGCTTTGACCAAGTCGAGTCGGCATAAGGTCTGCTTGACGCTGGGCGAGGCTCTCTCGCTACGCGATCGTTTGGAGACCTTTGTCGCGACGGCCCAGGCCCGGCAGATAAAAGTAGCCCAAGCACTCCTGGTTGAGCTTGAAGGGGTGATCGAGGAGGCCGAGGACGAGTTTCAAGAGGTTTGGGCTGATTTCTTCGAGACGGTCGCCGCGCCTGAAGAGCGGGCCTGGATCAGCCAGGCCCCCGACCTTCTGCTGGAACTGACTCTAGGGAGCCAGGATAAGCCGATCATGCGCTTTGTCAGGGTTGCTGGTGAGCAACCCCTGAGCGAACTCCACCAGGTGATTCAATTCATGTTCGGTTGGGAAGACCTCCACCCATATCAGTTCGTTGGTTGTGCCGATGAAACCGTCTCGATCGGGGAGTTTCTAGCCGAGGAGTCCTTCCGAATCTATCGTTACGACCGTTTCTCGGTGTCTATCGACGTCTTGCGAGGTTACGAGACCAGTGAAGGGTATCCCCGGCCGATTGCCGGCTTCGGATCCTCGCCGGCGGTGAAGCCGTTCGCTTTCGAAGAGATGGAGAACCATTTTCGTCAGGCCTTTCTAGGGGATCTGGAGTGTTCGTCGAGCGAGTTTCTTATCAAGCGTGTTGAAAGCGAAGCTATTCGAGTCGGAGGTCAGCCGATGGACACGGTTCTGGTCGTGGAACGGCCCTCTCTGATGGTGATGGCGGCTGTCCCTGCGTTTCAAGACGAACCCAACCATAAGGTCTTGGAGGCGGTTGAGCAAGCTCTTTCCGAGGCTCTGGTCAAACCTCGCTTGGTGGTAGACGATAGGAGTCTTGAGCCGCTGCTGCAGGAATACTTTTCTTGCCCGGTCGAGATCCGTCGAGCCCTGCCGGAAGTGATGGAAGTGAGTTTCGAGATGCAAGCCGACCTGGCCGAACCGGACTTGACCTATGGGAGGCTGCCGAAGACGGTGTTGCGTGATTTCCTAGAGGCCACAAGAGACTTCTATTTGGAGGCTCCCTGGAGGGATGTGGGCGATACCGAAATGCTCCTGGTAGAGGGTTTTGCTGAGAGGCCCCTCATCGTCACCATTCTCGGTCAGGCCGGCGTGGAATTCGGCTTATCGATCGTGGAAGATCCTGAGGTTGCCCTGGAGCTTTTGGAAGGGCAACCTCCCCAGCACAGCTATCACTTCTTGACCTATTTGGAGGGCTGGTCGAGCGTTCACCTCCGCCAGGAACTTGAAGAGCTTTCTCTGCCAGTTTTACCCGACACGGTTCCTTTCGTTCTCAGCCAGGACCCCGTCGGTGCGAGACGGAGCTTTCAACTCGTCACCGACGTCATCAGGCTTCTGGACCGCTACGATTTCGACCAGCTTGGCGAGCAGGCGATCAGGTTGCCCGGTTCTAGCCGCGCTGTCAGGGTTACCTGGCCGGTCGGAGCGGACGAACTTCGTTCTGTGCCCAAGGTTTCGAGCACTAAGCTCGGTCGCAATGACCCCTGTTGGTGCGGCAGCGGTAAGAAATACAAGAAATGCCACCTGAATCGGGGATAAGCCCTTACTAGGCCAGCGGTTCCCACTCTGCCTTCCATCTTTTACCCAATTGTGTGAGGCGGTAGCGTTGATTTCTGCTCCGAGGCTTGTCTGGAATGGTCATTTCGATGAGGCCCTGGCTCAAAGCCGGGTTCAGGTAGGCTCGACGGAAGTACTTCCGGTCGGAAAGTTCGAGGCGTTCCTGGAGAGTCTCTCTCAGTTGTGACCCTTCTAAGACGACTAACAACCTGGCGACTTGGGGGGTAACTTGGGGGGTAACTTGGGGGGCGCTCCCCCCAAGTTCTCGGCACTGGTCGCGAGAGGATGGACGGGAAATCGGGTAAGGAAGTAAGTTCGGTCGTCGTCTGTTTGAAACTCCGGAGCAGGAGATCCGTTTTCTCGCATGACGCGGAGAATTTTGGAGATACCTGTGGACCGCCCTTCCCTCAGGCCGAGTTCCTTCAGAAACTCTCCTATCCGACGGTTTCGATATCGTCTTGTCACGGCTTTGCCCTGGGCGAGGTCCTGGAGGCGAATAGAGCGATCCGGTCCGGGAAAGCTAAGAATCGAAGCAGCCTCAGGATCGATGCGCACTTCGATAGGCTCACGAATCTCATAAGAACGGTGATAGACGGCGTTCACTACGGCTTCCTCAACCGCCTGGAAGGGGAAATTCCAAACGCGATCAGCCTCAGGACGCTGCGAACTCTTGAGAACAATCTCTCTAAGATAATTTCGCTGAATAAAGCTAAGCGCATCTCGCGTGATCCGATCGAGTGGTCCTGTGAAGATTTTCTCCTCAAAACGATCACCTCCGGCACCGTCAGGAAACCAAACAATGTCGATCTGAGTCACGGGGAAGAATTGCTGGGGTTCGGGATGAAAAAAGAGGAGGCCGACATTCTTCGGCCGCGGGCCTTCACCGGGCCCACCTACAATATTCATCTGACGCCCGATAGCCTCCAAGGGTAGTTGCTGGACATCCTGGACTAGTCGGCTACCGACCGCCTCGAGAAACGAGGTTATCAGACGAGTGGATAGTTCACCAACTTTTGCCGTCGGGTGCAATCGGTCGTCGAAGGGAACGCTCGCTGTGAGACTGATGAGCTCGTGTTCATCGCGTCCCTTAGCCTCCACGGTGCTCGAGTATCGACGGATGTAGTAGCGATATTCCTTGCGGGAAGCGGTCACGGCTCGGGGGGCTTTATAGGGACGATTCTGGCCACCGGGTGCCCAAAGCACCAAGACCTTCCGGTTTTCAATTCTCGCCACGCTCAGTAAGGGAAAATATGGGGGCTGGAACAGGTTACAATAAGTCTGAAGGTCCTGCTGAATTCTCTCTATCTCGGTATCATCGAGGCCCCTGGGCGGAAAGACCGGTTTGGCAGAGCCGTCACACTCCTGGCCGATGACAACATATCCACCGCCCAAGTTCTCGAAGTCGTTCGCAAAGGCGCACAAAGTCCGGATGACCGAATCAGGGTTCCACCCCGCTTTATACTCGATTCGCTCGCTTTCGACATGGCGCTGTCGAAGAAGGTCTTCGATATTGATCGGGAGTTTGCCAGTTCGATGAGAGGTCACAGGCTTTTGAATTTCTTGCCGTGGTGGTCGTTTACCTCGCCGACCCCGCCGCTCCTAAGTCCCGCCCATGTTCGTGCCTGAGTCGCGGCGCCGTCACCACGCCGGAACCTCGGGCCAAGCATGCCAGTTTCCGCCCAGCCCGCGGAGCGTGCTCCGTCACCACGCTGGAGCCTCGGGCCAAGCCCGCCAGTTTCCGCCCAGCCTGCGGAGCGTGCTCCGTCACCACGCTGGAACCTCGGGCCAGGCCGCCCAGTTTCCGCCCAGCCGGCGGAGCATGCTCCGTCACCACGCTGGAGCCTCGGGCCAAGCCCGCCAGTTTCCGCCC
>CAYRFU010000456.1:0-4563 GCA_964423525.1 uncultured Burkholderiales bacterium
CCGAGCGCGAGTTTTCGATGGGTCTATCCCGGACATTGAGTGGGAGCAGCAACAAGCGAGCCGTCAAGACGAATCGCGACTTTACCCCTTCCGGCCGAAGGAGTTGCTAGGGTTACCAGGTTGTGTAGTTCAAGCCTTTATGTCGGCCGGAGGTGGCTGTTTCGTCGGTCACGATCCAGTCCTCGCGAACGTGAACCCCTGGTTCGTCAAGGGACGTGGTCCAGTAATCCCAGTCTGCGACTCGGGCCTCAAAGCCTCGGCTGGTGCGTGCCATTTCGACTTTCCCGCCGATTGCATCGTTACCGGTGGTGAGACGAAGCCTTTCAATCTGGCCATCGTCTCCAAAACGGACTCGTCCCTGATAGCTTTCGGTCTCCACCTCGATCCATCTCCCAGGGCTGGGGTCACTGACCGCATCCTGAACGGTGGCCGTGAGTCGGTCCACCTGAGCCGCCTGGTTGGCGGCTTCGCTTTCCTGCTCGGTCATTTGGCCGCTTTTGTCGGAAGCCACTGCTCTGGTAAAGAGGCGGGCTGAAGTTCGCTCTAAGATAATCTCTCCTCGTAACCGTTCGAGCACGCTATTGGAGTCCTCACAGAATAGCTGAGTCACCAGAAAAATAGCTAAAAGGTCAGACAGACGGACGTTAAGGATCGGTTCACAAACCTCGACGCGGAGCTTGCTAGGCTACCGCAGTAAGGTTTGGGGGTCGCATGGATTTAGCAAGAATTCCTACCCACGATCCCCTGGTTGGTCGGGTGGTGGGACAGATGATGATGGTGGCGAGCCTCTATGGAGAAGCCGAGAAAGTCCATCTTTCTGGTCGAGACGGAGAGAAACCGATCGATATCCTTTTCCAAAAAGGGGAGAACGGGGAAGTTGCCGCTGATGGCTATATCGGTTCGGTTGAACTCCATCAGGTTTATACTCCTCGGCAAAGTCGGCCAAATTTTGACGGAATGCTCTTTGGGGTGGCAGGGGATGACAACAACCATCTGGTGGCCGAGCTGTCCGGAACAGTGGGGGGGAGGCCGTCACCGGAGTCCTGACCGTCGACCGGAGCCAAAAGGAGGTCGAACTCACCGACGAGTTGCGCGACCGCGGTCTGGCTGGAGGAGTTACGGGTATCAAACTGGGGGCTTCGCCCTCCTTTGGGGGCGGTCAGGTGGTGACCTATCTCACCCCCAACCGTTACCCAACCGAGACAGCCGCTGTCGAAACGACCGACCGTGTCATGGTGCGGGGTCGAATGGGGGAGATAGAGTTCGCCCACCACCTGAGATGGGAGACGGTTACCTGGAGCGTCACCCACAACACCCTGGACGGATTTGCGATGTTCGAAATGCACCAGGCTGAGAAAGGTCGTTGGAAAGAGGTGGCCGGCCATCAGAACGGCGATTACTCCTTTACGGTTGAACCAGGGCCGACGGTTGAAATCGCCGGCACCCTCTCAGGTCCAGAAGGTGAAAGCGAGACCCGCCGGCATTACGAGTGGGTCCGAGATAAGGGAGTGGTGCATGTCGAGCAGCAGTTTGAGGACCGCTCCTACAACTACGACATCGAGCGTGTTCAATAAGCCCAGCTGGGGTCGCGATCGAGGCCGGGCTCGGTCGTGAGGCGTCTGCGATCGGGGCCATCGGCCTCCATCAGGTAAATTTCGAACTGACCATCCTGATCGCTGACAAAGGCTATCTGCTTTCCGTTGGGACTGAAAGTCGGCTCCAAGTCGGCTTCATGACACAGTCTCGTAATAAATCGATCTGGCCTTTAGAAAAGCCGGTAGAAAGCCTCCTGGTAGTCTTTGTTTGATGTCGTATTTGCCTCCCATAGACAGAACCAACTGGCCTGTTCAGCTCCAACCGCGCCAACCCACCGAATTTGCCGACCAGAACTACAAGTCGACTTCGATTGTCGATGGGGTCAGCCTGGGTGAGGCTCGCACCGCCCGCGGCAGCGTAATAAGCCAGGTGATCCGAGAAGGCGCCGGCTTTCGGGCCGTGACCCGAAACGATAGGGGAGGAGTGACCCGTTTTGAGCAGCGCGCAAGAGACGGCAGCGCTCAATTGGTGGGTCAGCCGGCTTCCGGACCCGGAGGGGCGGCCCTCTGGGATGTTCTAGACCACCAGAAAACCCCCCCTGGACCCCTGGTGGGTGAACCGGCCGAAAAGAGACTTCATCAAGCCTTGAGGGGTTTCGAACGCGACTGGAACATCTATCAGAAAGGGCGGCCCAGCAACAGCCAGAAGAGTGGCCCATGACCTTAACGTTAACCTCACCTGAGGCCACTCTTCGTCAACGAAAACAAGCCGCCGTCTTAGGGGCTTTCGTGGCCGACGCCGCCAGTCTTGGCTTTCATTGGCTTTACGACCCAGAACGCATCGCCCAGCTTGCCCCGGAAGAGCCCGAGTTCCGTCCCCCCAGTGAGGCTGATTATCGCGATGCCAGCGGTTACTTCGCTGCCGACGGAAAAAAGGTCGGCGACCTGAGTCACTACGGTGCTCAGCTGCAGGTTGCCCTGCGTTCTCTTCATGAACGCGGAAGCTGGGACGCTTTCCATTATCAGAGCGTTTTTTGTCAGACCTTTGACCGGGGAGGTTCGTTCACAGGCTATATTGACGGAGCCACCCAGGGCACGCTCGACAATGTAGCCACCGCCAATCGAAAGCTGATCGATGCCTCTCTTGCGCAAGTCGAAGGGTTGGAAGAGAAGCAGCGGGGCTTTTTCCGTAAGTATGTCCTCAAGAAGGGGGAGCTGCTGCGGGGCGACGAGCTGGTCGAGGCGATCGTGGGCATGACTCAGTTGGTCTATAAAGAGCCAGCCATGGCCGAGCGGGCCCGCACCATCACCCGGTATTTCGACCGTCATCGCCAAGCTGACCATGGGGCCGACGACAACCAGCTGCCGGCTGCCGCCAAGCTCCCCGTGGTTGTCTCGTGTTTTGCCGGTCAACCCGAGATGATCAGCCGGGCTGAGGAGGCGATTCGAGTCACCAATAACAACTCGGTGGCCGTCGCCTACGGCCTCTTTGCAGCCCGGGTGCTAGAGAAGGTTCTTCTCGGCCAGACCATCCGGGACGCCCTCAATTGGAGCCTAAAGGAGTCCGACCTGGACGAGACAGCTCACCAGCGCCTGGCTGAGGCGATAGAAAGAGACACGTCGGATCTGGCCGCGCTGGGTCGACACTTCGGTCCGGCCTGCCCGATGCAGTCGGCCATTCCGGTGGCGACCGCTTTACTCAAGGAGGAGCCTGACTTCGTCACTGGAATCCGGCGCAATATCTGGGTGAGCGGTGACAATGCGGGCCGGTCGATCTGGTTGGGCGCAGTGCTGGCGGCCGCTAACGGAGTCGGTGGTGCCGGTGTCCCGTGGAGCTGGGTGGCGCGTCTGAACTCCCTTCCCGAATTGCTACCCCAGCTGGAATCGGTGACCTGATGGCTGGCTGGGAAGCCCTTCACCCGGAAGCCGATTGGAACGAGTTCTCGCCCGACGAAGTCGAGACGTTCCAGGGGGTGGTTCGCTCCAATCCCAAGCCGCCCGCAGTCGGCTTCCTTCAGCGCCATAATCGCTTCTGTTTGGAGACTGGTTCGGGTGGTCGCATCGACATCTACGGCGGATCGGCCAAGCTCGAGAGCTTTCTGGGCTCTTCCGTTGAACTTGAGGGGAAGAGGGTGGTGATGGCCCTGGAAGGCAAAATCATCAAAGAGATCTGGCCGGTTCGAATCCGACCAACCAGTTAGGGCCACGGTCCCCTCGTCGGCGAGCACGATTTCGCCTATAATGTAGACGGAGGTCTGAAAAATTGAAATTGCACCGTTTCCTCTGTGCCATTCTTTTGAGCCTGAGTCTGACAGTAGGTGCCCTCGCGGCTCCGTCCGAGGGTCTGAAAGCGAGCCTGACAGCTGTTGAGGGCCGCTCTGCTAAGGTCCGGATTGAAAATTCATCTCAAAACCGCTTCACCGACGTGGAGCTGCGCCTGATAGGGACAACGGGAGTCGTCCATCACCGGCAATCTTTGATCTGTCCGAAGGAGGGTCTAGACCTGGTGATTTCACTTCCGGGCGATCTCGAACCCCATCGCGTCGAAGTGGTGTCGGTGGGTGGGGCCGACCAACAGTGGATGCCGATCGAGTATGGGGTCAAGGCCAACCGCAATCCTGACCCGGCTGCCCCCGGCTACACGATTCAGGGCACCAAGGCTGGTCAAGCTCCGCCCGGTTATGGGAAGTCTGAGGCCAAGCAACCAGCAGCGCTGCCTGGCCTGCAGGGGTCAGGAGCCGGCCAGAACGATGCGGCCCCTCCGGGCTACAAGGCGGGTGGCGCCAGCCGCCCTCAAGCTCCTGATTTTTACTATAAGCCGGGCAATACCCAATCGACCCCCGAGGGCTACCGCTCCGAATAGACTGCACGGTTCATTCTCCTGGTCGGTTGCGACCAATCAGTGCTCTGTCAAGTTTAAATATGAGGATAAGGGCCCAGAGGCGCAATTCTGAGGAGATCGATTTGAGGGCGCATACCGGGCTGTATATAACCGAAAATCGATGATGTCAGAATTGATGACTATGAG
>CAYRFU010000457.1:0-4461 GCA_964423525.1 uncultured Burkholderiales bacterium
AACCAAAGGAAAGAAAGCAGTGACGGTCGTCGCTGATTGTCAACACGCCCTCTAGAGGAAAAACCGGGAAGAGCTCCTAAAACTGGCTGCATGGCTAGACTATGGGCTTTCCTCATCATCGCACTTTTGGTTTGCGGCTGTGGCGGGGGCGGAGGTGACGACCAGCCCGTCGCGCGCACCGACCCCGGTAACATCGTTCCAGCACCAGCCAATCCCGCTCAACCGGCCCAGCCGGCTCAGCAAAAGACTTTCACCATCCCGAATTTCGGGACCAATCAACAAGCCATTCTCGTGTCTGGCTTTCAGCCACCCACCCAGCAGCCTGCCCAGACCGCTTCCTACACGGTCAACAGCAATAACCGGGGACTGCCGACTACTGCTCGCCAAGGGGAGGCCCCGACTCAAGACCCTCTGGTTTCTGTCTGCGCCGCCCCTCTCTTTCACCAGGCTGAGCCTCCCGCCCCGACCGCTCGAGAGATCCTGGGTCGAGGAGTCGTCAGCCGCTTCGAAACGCTGGCTGAGGGCAGTCAGCAGAGCTTTTTTGTGGCCACTACCGGTCAGAGGGTGACGGCCCAAAAAGTGCTGGAGCCGAACGAGACGATTCACTGCACGATTTTTGCCCAGGTCGTGAACAATACTCCCATTCTGAGTCGAGCCCGTGCCCTGGAGTTTGCTCGGGCCTTCGACAATAACAACCCCTTCCGGCCCGGCGATGGAATCTACAATCAGGTTAGGGCCGTATTCGGTTCAGAATGGAACCAGAACCCGCCTGGAGGGCGCGATGGGGACACCAAGGTGGTTTTTCTCTTTCTGAACGCTCAGGGAATCGGGAATAATGGCTTCTTCGGCTTTTTCAATCCTAGCGACTCCTTGAGCCTGGCTCAGAACGCCAACAGTAACGAAGCTGAGATTCTCTACTTCAATGCCAATAAAACAACCGATGAACTGATCGGTACGATCGCTCACGAATTTCAGCACATGATCAACTACAACCAAAAGGTGATCCGTCAGGGCCAATTTCCGGCCGGGGCCCAATCCGAGAACCTCTCGGTTAATGAAGGGCTTTCTGTGTTAGCTGAGGATATCGCTGGCTATACTTTGAACAGCGGTAATGGATTTCAGTTTTCCGTGGTTCGCAGTTATCTGAACGCTCCTCAAAATTTCTCTTTTTTCCGCTTCACCAACTTCGAGTATGGACAGGGATATCTGTTCTTTCGCTACGTCTTTGAGCAGTTTGGCAGTCAGACCATCACCAGTATCTCGACCTCGACGGAGGTCGGTTTGACCAACCTGAATGCCAATTTGGTGCCCGGTTTCCAGGAGGTCTTTCGTCGTTGGACTATCGCCAATCACGCCACCAACCTGACTGGTGCGAACTTGCCCAACGAGTTTCGCTATCCGAGCGGTTTTCAGACTAACGGAACGTTCCCCGGTTTGGGCACGTTGCCCGGGCCCGCTTTTCTGACGGCGCCCACCAACGGTAACTTCACCACTCCAACTCAGGATCCATGGTCGGCGGCTTACCTGCGCTATGCGGGGGGAAATGGGACCGCCCTGACACTGCAGTTCACCCAGCCCGCCGATGTCACCACGTCACTCTTGCACGAATCTCCCACAGGGTCATTTAGTAGCGCTCAACAGTGATTCACCTCGACTTGGTGGTGACCATGGGCAGGCCCGAGTGTGAGATGAACCGCAGAGACGCCGAGGACGGGCCCTAGATAACTTTGTTGTATTCCCGGCCGATGACGTTGGGATGGGCAAACAGGTCGAAGACCGAAAGGGCTTCACTCATTTTGGCGGTCAGGTCGGTGCCGAAGGCGGCCCCGGCCCAGGGGTCGGCGGGTTCGCACTTTTTGCCGTTTCGAAGGCCTTCGAAGGCTTCCAGAAAGAGCCGGTAGTCGGCGCGGCGATAGGGCTCATCGCCGGTGAACTGGCCGAGCTGGTCTTTGACCATCCCGCTCAACCGGCACACCATCATTGCCAGCTTGCCGGTGTTCTGAGAAGGACCTCCCAGGGGGCCGTGGTCGGAGAGGAAGCGGATCTGAGCTTCGCGACTCGTGTCAGAAAGCTTAGCCTGAAGGAGCTCGCGGCGTTGGTGAGCCGGTCGCTCGAACCGGTGAGCGGTCAGGGCTTGACGGTCCTGGCCTTCACCGATCCCCCTTTCAGCCCCGCTGCGGCCGTGAATAGCGCTTTCGTAGCGGCGCCGGCGCTTATGGCGAACGGTGGTGGTGGCGCCCGAGAACTCTGCTTGAGTGGCAGCCTTGCGACCGTCACCGGACTTCAACTCGGCATCAGGTGTAGGAGTCGACTTGGTCGCGTCTGAGCGTCGATTGCGGCCCACGCCCCGAGGGCGAATCATGTGAGCCTGACCGGTGTTGGCCGCCATCGTTGAGATATGATTGTGGACACTACTCATGCTCATTCTCATTGTAGGCAAGGCGGTGCTTTAAGGCAGCAGGCCGATTGTTGTCAAGATGTAAAACTTGTAACAAGAAAAAGTTGTCGTGTTACCGGGATGTAAACAGGCCTTTCTCGTGGAAGCGATTTCGATGAGTCTGCCCGCCTCGGTTGAGGTCCGCCTTAACGACTTCGTTTCAGAACTCCAGCAGCTGCTCAAGGCTGAGCTCCTCTCAGTTGTCCTCTACGGGTCTGCCATCCGAGGCGACTTTGTTCAAGGGACTTCGGACGTGAATTTGCTGATCGTGTTGCAACGTCTTGGAAGAGCTCAACGAAAGATTTTGGCAGAGCCCGTCCAACGGGCCTGGCGCGAAGCCCGGATCGAGCCGATGGTCTTGAGTTGGGAGGAGATGAGGCGGTCGGCTGACGTCTTCCCGCTGACCTTTCGAGCCATCCAACGCCACTACAAGATTGTTTATGGCCAGAAAGATTTTGTGAAGCAGATCTTCTGTCACCCCGAACATCTCCGTCTGGCTTGCGAGCGGGAAGCCAAGACGATGGTTGTCCGACTGCGCCGACTTTATCTCCTGCGGGCGGGGTTGAGGCCGGCTCTGCGCGAAACGATGGTCACCAACATCAACCCCTTTTTAAGGTTGATTCGGAATGCCTTGGAATTGACGGGCAAGGACCCCTCCGAGGAGGTCGAACAGATGTTGGTCCTGGCTCAAAAGCATATCAAGATGCCGCCCGACACTCTCTTTCGGATCTGGACGCTGCGGTTTACGGACCGACCCCTTGAGCCGGAGCAGCTTCATCAACTTTTCGAGGATTTTCTGGACTGCGCCAGCGGTCTGGCCGCCTACGTCGACCGTCTTGGGTCCTAAGAACTGGCAGGTCCTGGGCCTTCAAAGCTTAAGCATTGGGAATGCTCAAAGCCGGAATCGTAGGCTTGCCCAACGTCGGTAAGTCCACCCTTTTCAACGCCCTCACTTCGTCCTTCGCCGCCGCGAGCGCGAACTATCCTTTCTGCACCATTGAGCCCAATACCGGGGTGGTCAAGGTCGGGGATCATCGTCTTCACCGGCTCAAGGAGCTGGCTGAGAAGCAAAAGGCCGTCCCCGCCGTCTTTGAATTCGTCGACATTGCCGGCCTGGTCAAAGGGGCCAGTCGGGGAGAAGGGTTAGGCAACCAGTTTCTGGCCAACATCCGAGAAGTCGACGCCGTCATTCACGTGGTGCGGTGTTTCGAAGACGACAACGTCCAGCACGTCGAGACGACCGTCGATCCCGTTCGCGATGTCGAGACGATTATGATCGAACTGTGACTCTCTGATGCTGCCTCCATCGAGAAGCGGATTCCCAAACTTGAGAAGATGATGAAGGCTAATGATCAAAAGGCGGCCGCTGAATACGAACTGTGGCAGAAGATTGGTGGGCCGATCGAGAACGGGCAGGCCGTCAAGGTGGCAGACTTTGAGGAGCAAGAGCAGCAACTGCTTAAGCGCTCCGGCTTACTGTGTGTCAAGCCGATCCTCTACGTCGCCAACGTGGCTGAAGATGACCTGGCCGCTCCCAGAGCCAACCCCCATGTCCAGGCTCTCAAACAACTGGCCGACTCGGAGTGGCGACCGATGGTGGTTATTTCGGCTCAGCTCGAGGCCGAGTTGAATTCTCTCGAGGATGAGCAAGAGAAGCTCGACTACTTGACCTCGCTGGGGGTCAACGACTCGGGGGTGGAAAGGTTGATTCGGGCCGCCTATCGACTTCTAGGTCTGGCGACTTACTTCTCGGTGGGAGACTATGAGGTCAGGGCCTGGCCTTTTCCGGTGGGAGCTTCGGCCCCCCAGTGCGCCGGGGTCATCCATTCGGATTTCGAGCGAGGTTTCATTCGGGCCGAAGTCACCGCCTACGATGACTACGTTCGACACGGCGGTGAGAAGGGAGCCCGGTCTGGTGCGCTTGGAGGGCAAAGACTACCCGGTCCAAGACGGCGATGTCGTCTACTTCCGCTTTAATGTCTAGGACACGTCGAGCCCGGTGAGCTGATTTTTGATGGTTTCCG
>CAYRFU010000458.1:0-4455 GCA_964423525.1 uncultured Burkholderiales bacterium
GAACGCTCCGACATCTACACTCTGGGTGCCACCCTTTACGATTTCCTAAGCGGGGGACGCCGGGCGCCGGCCGGCCCTTTTCATTTTGCCCCCATCACCAGTCTCAATCCGTCGGTGTCCTCTCCGATGGAGGAGTTGCTGGCCCGAGCCACGTCCTTCCATCCCGAGGACCGATTTCAATCGATGGCCGAGTTCCGCCTGGCCCTTCAAGGTCAAGCTCCTGGCCGAAGGCGGCCCTGGGGAAAGATGATACTGGTGGCCCTGATTCTGGCGGTGGCCTTGGGTGGATGGGGACTCTCGAACGCTCTCCCCGACCCTCCCCAAGAAGACACGGGTTTCGTGGGCCCGATCTTCACCCACTTCAGCCAGGAAGATTCGGCTACTGTGGCTCTGGGCGAAGAAGTGGGGCTCTTGGAGCTTGAGGACGGCTTTGGGTTGACGGCCGAAGAGCGGGCGAAAGAAATCAGCGAGCGACTCAACACCCTGTATCACCAACGTTGCACGGCCTGTGGCCAGATGAAGCTCGAACCGGAGGGCTTTCGAGTGGGAAAGGTGGTCACGGGAGACCAGACCACTACGGTCGTGTTCTATGCCCATATCGACCACGGCAATTATTTCGAACAACCCCTCTTGCTGACCACCCTGAGTCAGAAGCAAGCCGAGAGGATGGGCACGACCGTAAAATTTGCCAGTCTCTACTGGCGAGACATCATTCGCGACCTGGTTCAACTGTCTCGGGGTCGACCAAGCCATGGCCCGGTCTGGCCCCTCCTGGGGCCGGAGTTTCTGGCGGCTCGAGATTCGATGGCCTCAGAGGAGGAACTGAACGCCAACAACCTTCGGCTCATTCTTCAGCAACTCCAGAGCCAGAAAGCCCTTTCCCTCAAGAACCTCCTCAAACGGGTTCCCCCGGAGTTCCAGAGCGAAGTCGATACCTTTCCCCCGATCAAGGTGCGGGTGTATCGTGCGACCGAGACGAAGGTTGAGTTCCATCCCCTGGCAGGCTAGGATTCTAGCCGGTCAACATTAGCTGGCGGGCACCTGGGGCAGCTTGCTCAGCACTGACCGAGTCTAACCCAGTTTCTGAAAATGCGAACCAGGGTGGCTCAGTGCGAGCCCGAACACCGTTGGGTGGGGTTAGTCAAAGGGAAGACCTTAGACAAGATCGTCAAAGAGGCCGTTCGCTTCATGGTGAACGAGTTGGAAGCTGAGAGAGCTATGGTGTTAATGCCGGAGTCCGGTCAGGAGCTTCCGGTTGCGAAAGCGGTCTACGGTTTTGAGTCCTCCGACATCTGGGATGGAGAAGTGATCAGTACCGGCGTGCTCAAGAAGGCTCTCAAAAAAGGGCAGCCGGTGATGCTGATGGATGCTCAGCAAGACTTCGAATTCAAGTCCCGTGGGAGCGTTCTGGCTTCAGGTGCGCGTTCGGTGCTCTGCGTGCCTATCAAAGATGAAGAGGACGAGGTGGTCGGACTTCTCTATGCCGACGACCGGATGGAGAAGGCCCGCTTCGACTACGGAACACGCGACCGTTTGGTCCGCTTTGGCGAGGACTTCAACCAGGCCTACCTCCAAATCCGAAAGGCCGAATCCCAAGCTCAGCTCACCACGGCTGTGGTGGGCTACACCTCCCGCAATGGTTCCTGGTGGAAAATGTTCGGGACCGCCCTGGTCGTGTTGAGCTTGATGGTGGCCACCGGGGTGGCCCTTTTCCAAGCTGGAATGGACGAGACCAGCCCCTCGCCGACAGCCGGGACGACCTTTCGGCCCGAGGAGCTAAGGGCTTTCACTCTGGTTTTCCTGGGCAAGCTTAAGTCGGGCACTTTCCCTCGCGAATTGGTGACTCAACGTTTTGAAAGAGAGCTATCTGAGTCTGACCTGGAGGGCTGGATGAGCCAGCATCGAGACCCTCTGAGTGCAGCCAGCGTGGTGGCGACGCGGCTGATCGGGGTCGAAGGTGTGGCCACCATCCGCCTGGCTATCGACGGTCGAGAGGTCCAGTGGGAGTGGAAAATAGCCTTCGAGGATGAGAGCTGGAAAATGGATAGCCTCGGGGGGAATCCTCTTCCTTAGGACTCCGGCGTGGGAGCCCCAGGCAGCAGTTTAGGGAGGACTGTGGGGCCGAGTCCCTGCTCGTAATCGGGGATCAGGCCGGCTGGGGCCGGAGGGCCGGGCAGGGCGAATCCTGAGGGCTCACGCAGAGGAGCTTCTCCGAAAGTCTCTTCATATTCTGCTCCCATTCGGGCCAGGAACTGGTCGTATTGACCCATCTCCTGGAGGAGATCAGCCGTTTCTCGCTCCAGGCCGCCGGCCATCGCCAGAAGATTCGTGAAGCTGGCGTCGATCGTCTTCACCGGAGCCGAACCGGTGCCGTCATTGGAGCCAGACTCTCCAGCCCCGATAGGCCCCTGCATCTTGGTTCCTAGCAGCATGTTATGGAGCCAGGCCAGGCCAACATTGCCTGTTAGCTCGCCGGCGAATTGTAACAACAGTGGGAAGGCGCCGTAAACGGTGTAGGTATCGTTATGAAGAATGGGTTGACTCGAGATCTCCTCCACTCCAGCAGCCGACATGTAGCCACCCTCTTTGGCGGGATTGTGGGCTGAAGCGGAGAGACCCGGATAGCCCCGTTCGACGGCGTTGTGAGTCCGAATCTTCTCGCGAATACGGAACAAGTCGCGAAAGCCATCGTGATCACGATAGGGCAGAAAAAGATGGGCCCACTCCTCGTGGGGAGAAGCCCAAAAGCCCTCCCAGGTGCTACCGTGCTCGTGCTCGACTCGTTTCATCGTGATGTCGTCCCAGATCTCATCGGCTACCCCTTCTGGAAGATCGCAGAACAGGGTCATATAGAGGACGATCATCTGACCTTCGTGGACGCCATGTTCGCCGGTCATGGCGTTATTGCCAAAGTAACGGGTGTCGGGCGAGCTGGGATCCTCGATGTGCACTCGGCCCCTGACGCGACGGAGTTCAGGGTTATACATCGACTCGACGGCCTTTTCTTTCATCCCGTCGTTGTAAGCTTTGTAGCGGGCCGCCAGTTCGGGCCGACCGGTATCCCGCAGAGCCTTTTCGACCAGCAGAAGCGACCACAGCATCTCGCCCAGGTCTAGGGTAGGAAACTGGTCAGCCCATTCCCCCAGGGGCCTGGCCTGATCGCCGGATTCGAACCAGGTGAAGTAGCCGGCGAAGCCGGGGTACTCTTGCTGAAATTGCTCGTAGCTGGCCATTTTCTTGGCCAGGATTTCGGCCGCCATTTCGGGGGCCTTGGCGGGGTCCTCATAGGAGAGCACCTTGGAAATAAGGGGATCGCCGTAGAGACCCTTCACTAGTAAGCCAAGGTCGAGGCACTCTTTGGAGGCAGCCGAGAAGCCTCGAATGGACACCGGTTGGCCGGTGCGAGGGTCGAGGTTCACACCGTCGAAGGTTAGACCGGATTGTGGGTCGCGAGCCAGATGGAAGAACTTCGCTTCGTGCTCGAGGTAGCGCTCCAGGAAGTCGGACGCGACCTCTTCTTCTTTGAGCAGATCTTGACGGGAGGTCTGGTAGGCGAAGCGGTAATCTGGGAGCCGCTCTACTCCTCCCAGTTCAACCTGGTCAGGCGCCTTGGGCGGCTGCTTTGGGGAGGGTCTCAGAGATGGTGGCTGGGAGGCGACAGCTGAGACTTTCATGATCACACCCTCATCCGGAACCGGGGATGCCCGGGTAACGAACTCTTAAACTTTTGGTCAAGCTGGAGCTTCAGGGTTTTTTGAGGACCTTGAGATTTGCTCTCGAAGACGATGATAAGACTGACTTCCCTTCTCCCTCACAGAGCATCCCGCCCGGATGAGCCCGTGCTCTTCGAGCAGTTCGATCCTGACGGGTCCCAAACGATTCTCCTCCGTTCGTCGCAGGACTCGCTGGACTCCGAGTTGCAGGGAGCCCTCAAAAACCTATCGGAGTCCGATCAGGTCCAAGAGCTGGCAGTTGTATCCCCTTCGCCCAAAGAGATCGTGCTGAAGGTTCATCAGGAGCGGTTGCCGGAAGTGGAAGAGTTGGTGGACCAGGGAGAGGCCGTCATCAGTCCGCTCCCGGATCTCTTAAACGCGAGGGGGGCCGGGTCAGAGTTCAGTCCGGCTTTGGTGGAACAGTTTCAGGACGAGGATTTGGTGGCACGGTGCGCGGCTCTGGCCGACCTGAAGCGACTATTTTCGGGTCCCGAGAAGTCGTCGGCTAGCGCTGAACAGCTAGGTCTCATCACAGACCCAGGCCTCATGTCAGGAGGTCTGAGACCACGCCGACGAACTCCAGCAGTCTCTGGTCGCCCTTCATGAGGTTAGCGAGAGTCCGGCCGAGCGCAAAAGGTTAGAGAATCTGAGCTCGAATTGCGCTGACTTGCGCCGGACGCTCCCACACCACTAGAGGGCGTGTTGACAATCAGCGACGACCGTCACTGCTTTCTTTCCTTTG
>CAYRFU010000459.1:0-4451 GCA_964423525.1 uncultured Burkholderiales bacterium
CCGGGCCTCCCAGGGCCGGGGGGGGTGCAAGTGTAGGCGCCGCCATGCCGCAAGTCAACTTGAACCGGCCCCCCTGAGCGAGGGGAGGTGCGCTGGAAGCGACCTGACTGAAACGACTCCTAAAGAGTCAAGGCTGAGTCAAAGTTGATAAGAGCTGGTCGACAGCCAACTCCGGAATGAGGCGCCCCTGAGACACTTCTGACTTGAGTGTTCGGTAGAGTCGTCCCGTTTCGTCTCGTTCGAGAAAGCGTTGCAGCAAACTCTGCTCCAGCAAAAAGTCGAGCCAAAAAACCGACTGCTGACGCCTGGTCTGAGTTAGCCCCTGGGTCTTGAGGTGGTTCCGGTGGCTGTCGAAACCTTCTAAGAGGTCCTCCAGACCCATTCCGGACCAAGCCGAGACCCTGAGAACTCGGGTCTTCCAGTTAGGGGTGCGGCCGGGAAGGAGACGGAGAGCGGCGTGATAGTGAGCGCTCGCCTCGGCGGCACGGGCCTGGTTCTCTCCGTCAGATTTATTGATGGCCACCAGGTCGGCCGTTTCCATGACGCCTCGCTTGATGCCCTGGAGTTCATCCCCGGCTCCCGGGATGACCACCAGGGCTACCGTGTCGACCAGACGAGAGACCAGGGTGTCTGCTTGTCCGATTCCAACTGTTTCCACCAAGACTCGGTCATAGCCAGCCGCCTCCACTAGACGGATCGATTGGCGGGTGGCCCGTGTTACTCCACCCAGACTCTTGCCATTCGGGCTCGGCCTTATGAAAGCCTCAGGGTGAACGGCCAACTGCTCCATCCGGGTCTTGTCCCCCAGGATACTCCCTCCTGTGATATGGCTCGACGGGTCGATGGCGAGCACGGCTACACGGTGGCCCCGTTCGAGCAGTTGCAGCCCGAGGCGTTCGATCAGGCTACTCTTGCCAGCCCCCGGCGGCCCCGTGATTCCGATTCGATGAGAGTCGCCGGCAGGGATTTGGGAGAGCAGTTGAGCGGCCAAGTGACGGTGTCGGGGCAGCTGGCTTTCGGCCAGGGTGATGGCCCGGGCTAGGGCGGCCCGTTTTCGTTCCAGGAGGCCCCGGCGGATCTCCTCAAACTGCTTCAAGATGCTCGAGCCGCTGCAGCAGTTTCAGAGCTGCCTCGGGGATAACGGTGCCAGGGCCAAAAATCTCGCTGCAGCCGGCTTGGCGTAAGGACTCATAGTCCTGTTGGGGAATCACGCCGCCGGCCACCACCAGAATATCGCCTCGACCGGCCTCCTTGAGCTGCTCGACAAGTTGGGGCACGAGAGTCTTGTGACCCCCAGCCAGGGTGGAGGCTCCCACGATGTGAACGTCGTTCTCGACGGCCTGGCTGGCGACTTCCTCGGGAGTGGAGAAAAGCGGGCCCAGGTCGACATCAAAACCCAGGTCGGCGAAGGCGGCTGCTATCACTTTGGCGCCCCGGTCGTGGCCATCCTGGCCCATTTTGGCCACCAGCAATCGAGGTCTTCGCCCGTGTTTGGCAGCGAATTTTTCCGTCTCAGCCAGGCAGGTCTGGACTTCTTGCATGGCTTGACTCTCCCTGATATACACTCCGGTCAGGGCTGAGCTTTGGGCTCGGTGGCGACCGAAGACTTTCTCGATGGCGTCAGACATTTCGCCTACGCTGGCCCGAGCTTGAGCCGCTTTGACGGTAGCTTCCAGAAGGTTCCCCTCGCCTTTGGCCGCCTCGGTGAGTTCGGCTAACGCCTGTTCGACTTTCTGCTGGTCGCGCTGCTGACGAAGTCGCTCGAGACGAGCGACCTGGGCTTGCCTGACGGCCGTGTTGTCGACTTCCAAAATTTCAAGTTCGGAAGGCTCGTTGGTGCGAAAGCAGTTGACGCCAACAATTCCATCTTGACCCGAGTCGATGCGGGCCTGTTTGCGAGTGGCCGCCTCTTCTATGCGGCGTTGGGGTAGGTTTTTGGAGATGGCCGAGGCCATCCCGCCTGCCTTCTCTATCTCGTTGAGGTGCTCCCAGGCTCGTCGGGCTAGCTGGTCGGTCAACCATTCCACGTAGAAGGAACCACCCCAAGGGTCGACCACGCGGCACAGCTCCGCTTCATCCTGCAATAGGAGCTGGGTATTGCGGGCGATGCGAGCGGAAAAGTCGGTGGGCAGGGCGATCGCCTCGTCTAGAGCGTTGGTGTGGAGCGACTGAGTGTGTCCAAAGACTGCCGCCATCGCCTCCAAGCAGGTGCGAGCGACATTGTTGAACGGGTCTTGCTCGGTCAAAGACCAGCCCGAGGTCTGACTATGGGTTCGAAGACTCATCGAGCGCGGATTCTTGGGCTCGAAAGACTTCATTAGCTTGGCCCACAGCAAGCGACCGGCCCTGAGTTTGGCCACTTCCATGAAAAGATTCATCCCGATTCCCCAGAAAAATGACAGACGGGGTGCAAAAGCGTCGATGTCGAGGCCGGCTGCCAGGCCCGTGCGGACATACTCCAGCCCATCAGCCAGAGTGTAGGCTAGCTCCAGATCGGCTGTCGCCCCGGCCTCTTGCATATGATAGCCGGAGATCGAAATCGAGTTGAACCTTGGCATCTTCTCGGAGGTGTAAGCGAAGATGTCGGAGATGATGCGCAACGACGGCTGAGGCGGATAGATGTAGGTGTTGCGCACCATGAACTCTTTGAGAATGTCGTTCTGGATGGTGCCTGAAAGCTGGTTGGCAGCGACTCCCTGCTCTTCGGCTGCCACGATGTAAAGAGCCAGGACGGGAAGAACGGCTCCGTTCATGGTCATCGACACCGACATCTGGTCGAGAGGAATATCGCGGAATAAAATCTCCATGTCGAGGATGGAGTCGATAGCCACTCCTGATTTGCCCACGTCACCCACCACGCGCGGATGGTCGCTGTCGTAGCCCCGATGGGTGGCCAGGTCGAAAGCTACTGAAAGACCTTTTTGACCCATCGCCAGGTTGCGGCGATAGAAGGCGTTGGATTTCTCGGCTGTCGAGAAGCCAGCATACTGGCGAACCGTCCAGGGACGAAGAGCATACATGGTGGCGTAGGGCCCTCGCAAGAAGGGCGGGAGGCCTGACAGAAAACGTGGATGGTCAAGGTCTTTGAGGTCTTCGCTGGAGTAATGGTCGCTCAGCTCGATCCCCTCGGCGGTCGGCCCCGCCTCTTGGGGCTGTTCGGCTCGGGAATAGCCCTGGTAGTCGATCTGGGTAAAATCAGGCTTTCTCATGGACAGCTTCTCTAATCTGACTCAAAACCGCCAGGTGGTCGGCTTTTCGGTGGATGAAAAAGTGGGCTTGGACTTCCAAAGGGGGAGCGGCCACCACCACTGTCGGTCCCTTGGGAAGGCTTTGGCAAAGGGTCGGAAGGAGCTCATCGGGAGCACAGGCGACCACCACCGAGGCCGAACTTTGGCGCACGGCCTCGGTTGCTTCTTCAACCGTGTCAAACCCCAAAGGTTGAAGTAGCTCGAAGGAGCCTGCCGCTAGAAAGCCGGCGGCAAAATTGGCTCGAGCTTGACGCATCCGCTTCTCGCCCACTGGGAGAATCAAGGTTTTGGGCCCCCGTTGGCTTCGGAACTGCTCGAAAGGCTCAGCCTCTCGCAGGAGGGGAAAGTGACCCTCCGGAGCCGGACCCTCAGGGGTAAGTTCGCCGGGGTCAGCGTAGACGTTGGTCCCTACCAGGCGGGCCTTCCCTTGGGCTGCGGCCTGGATCCGGAGGTTTCGTTGCTGAGTCAGTCTTTTGGGAATGTCGGCTTCGATAGCTTTGCGGAAGCCGCCCAGTCTCTGAATCGACTGCATTTCGGTCCAGGCCGCAAGAGCCACGGACTCGGTCAGGTTCTCGAGGTAGAACGAGCCTGCCCCGGGGTCACCCACTTGATGAAGGCCAGCCTCCCACATCATTAAAAGCTGTTGGTTGCGGGCCAGTCGGCGGCCTAGGGAGCTATCTTCGAAGGGCACCAATTCGACTGAATCGGCCCCCCCTACCACGGCCGCAAAGCCGGCCAGGGTCGAGCGGAGCAGGTTGGTATGGCGGTCGAGCGAGCTGACCTTGGTAGTGCCCTGACGGACATGAAAGCTCGGAACGTGGCTGGCCTCGAAGGCTTCCAGGACAAGCCTGAGGCCGTGACGAGCTGCCCGTAACTTGGCGATTTCGATGAAAACATCGGTGGCGACGCCAAAGACCAACTCTAGCCGGGGAAGAACGGCGGGACCGAACTCCTCCAGCAGTTGAATCAGTTCAGCTAGCACCCAGCCGACCTCCTGAGCTGGTGTGGCTCCTCCTTGGTGGAAGTCGTAACCTGAGCAGGCCAGAATCGGCTCTTTGGTGGTTTCTAGAAGGGTGGAGATCTGCTCTTTCGGGCTGGCGACAAAGAGAGGATCCCAGCTGGTTCGGACTCCTTCGGGCAGGGAGGGGATCGATTCGGCTAGATCGGATCCGGTCACCACCACCGGAAGGTCAAAAGCCTGGG
>CAYRFU010000460.1:0-4362 GCA_964423525.1 uncultured Burkholderiales bacterium
CGGCGAGAACGGCGGCAGACTTCCGTTTTCTCGTCAATCACGCCCCTTTGCGGGCCCAGGTCGATAGGTTAATAGGTCTCGCTGACGGTGAGCTCGGCGAGGAATTGCTGCGTATCGTTGAGCATCGGACGGAGCTTTCGTGAGAGTACTTCCAGCTGGAAGTCCGTGTTGGTCGTCCGTCGTTTGAGGACAAAGTACAAAGGGTCACGTTAGACGTGGCCCTTTCTTCAATCCCTGGGGAAGTGTCTAGGTGCCGTTATCTTACGATGAACATCCAAATCGGGCCGCTTAACTCCGGACGCCGGAGCCGGCCTTTAAAGAAGGATGAACATCATGGACAAGAAGAGCACTTACTCGGCCGAGCAGCGTGAGCAGGCCCTCCGGAGGTCAGACGAGGTTGGGCCCACCGCGGCCGCGAGGGAGTTAGGGATTCCAAAAGGGACGGTCTACGCCTGGCGGCACGAGCGCCGTCATCAGCCCTCCCAGGTTGCTGAAGAAGATAAGCCTGTGGAAGAGGTGGTGGAGCAAGCTCCCGTGACCCAGCCCTCTGAGGAGAAGAGGGTGGCCAGGTTCTACACCCCTTCTCAGCGGGCCCAGATTCTGGAGTATGCGGCCGCTCACAGTGTCACAGCGGCTTCCAGGAAGTTTGGGGCCACCCGGTTCTCAATCTACTCGTGGCGCCGCAAAGCAGCGCTTCACGCTGAAGGAAAGACGAACGAAAGCCCGCTGGCGGGGAGCGATGAGGACCCCCGGTCCATCAGAGATCAGCGTATCCTCAAAGAGTGGCGGGCTCATCCTGGACTTGGTCCCAGCCAGATACGGAACCAGCTCAGACGAGCTGGCTTCAAGATCAGCGTCCATACGGTGCGCTGTGTTCTGGAAGAGCACGGCTATGTGCCGCCAAAGGTTCGCCGCCAAGAGGTTCACGACCAGACCTACGAAGCGGTGAGGCCAAATCACCTCTGGCACCTCGATTTCCTCCATCGCCACATCCACAAGCAGACGGTCTATGTTCTTATCGTTCTCGACGACTGGTCACGGTTCATAGTTGGCGGCGCTCTGTGGGATGGTGAAAGGGTGGCCGCGGTCCAGGAGACCTTCCAGGCAGCGGTGGCCCGGCACGGCAAACCGGAGAAGGTCATGAGCGACGGTGGTAGCGCTTTCCATGCCTGGCGCGGCGTCGGCCGCTTCACCCACCTTTTGGAGGAGCTGGAAGTGGACCAACTGATCGCTCGCATCCCCCAGGTGAACGGCAAGCTCGAAGTGCTCAACGCCAATCTGCAGAAGGAACTCTTCAATCAGGAGGTCTTCTTCGACCTGGGCGAAGCTCAGCGTCGTTTGACCGCCTGGATCAACTTCTATAACTTCCGCAGGACTCACCACGCCCTCGGTGGCCTGCTGGTCCCCGCTGATCGATACTTCGGCCGAGCTGATGAAGTCCTGGCTCAGATCGAGTCCGGTCACGCACCTGATGGCATCGGTGAATCGGCTCCGATCAGCGAGCGTCAGTTAGACCTGTTCCGCATTTCGAGTCGGCGTGGCCAGGTTGAACTCTACTTGTTGGGGCATAGGATTTCGTTGCCTTCCGTGTGCTTTCCGCGAATGTACCTGGACAGCCTCTAGGCTGTCTGGGGCTCGGGAACCCCCTCTGGCTGTGGGGGTGATCCCCGGAGCCGCTCGACTGTCGATGAATAGTTCCAGGGGAGCCATTCCTCGGGGCTAACCTTTGTCTCTTCGAAGTGCCGTTGTAGGGCCGTCAGGTAATCCCAGGGGTTCACATCGTTCCGTTGACAGGTTTGAATCAGGGTCATGTAAACGTCGCCAGTCTTGGCACCCCGAGCAGTTCGGTAGAACAAAGAGTTCTTCCGATGAAGAACCACACTCTTCAGGAGTCTCTCCGCGACATTATTGTCAACCGGAGCTCCAGGAACTCTCAGAAAAAGAGTGAGGCGGCTCCAGTGTCTCCGAAGATATTTGATGGCCTTCCCGAGACTCGAGTTGGGTTCCGTCTTCTTTTCCTTCAGCTGATTGTCGAGCCAGTTTCGGAGTTCCGCCATAACTGGTCCGCTATGCTCTTGATGGAAGTCCAACCGTTCCTCGGGGCTGTGGCCCTGCTCTTTCGACAGATTGTCGTTGTGGAAGATGGTCCCTATGGCCTCGATGACGATTTTGCACTCGTCAGGAAAACTATCCACGACCTTGACGAAGTTCCGACGGCCATGGGCCAGGCAATTGGCCAGGATATCCTCGGCCTTGATGTCGACCATATTCGCAGCCAGAGCATCGCTCATGAGAATCATCTCGGGGAGACTGGGGTCTCGTCTTTTCAGAAGTTCCGCACGGTTTTCGCCTGCGTGATTACGGCCGGTGAAGAGCAGGGCGATCTCGAACTGGTCGTGGACCGAGACGAGGCCCGTGGTGAAAAGGCCGGTCCGGTCATCTCCCTTCGACCGGACGTAGTCGAGAATCTTCATGGAGGTGTCATCGAAGTAGGCCAACTTGCCCTGGGCGGCCAGGTCCAAGAGATGCTCGTAGACAGGCATCATCTTCTCGAGAGCTTCGGCCACGACTTTATATTGGGTTGAAGCCGCGATGGGGACTCCCTGGACCATCAACTGGCGGGCCTGCCGGTAGAACGGCAGGCCCAGACCGTATTTGTTCAGCGCGATGGTGCTGGCAGCTGTAGCGTCATAGGAATCGGGACCAACACCCTCGGGTAGCGGGGCCGTTACAACCTTATCGCAGATATTGCACTTAAACTGCTCCAGCTCATAGATCGTCACCTCGATGGGAGTTCTTCCAACGAAGTGTCGAAACTGGCCGCTCCTGTTCCACTTGTAGAACTTCCCACAGCCGCAATCGCAGGCTTGGCCGGGTTCCATCCCAGGGTGGGAGACTTTGACCACCTTCGCGTTCTTGAAATCATCCCGCTTTCGACGACCGTGGCCTTTCTCGGGACTCTTTCGTTTCTTTTGTTCGCGCTCTCTGTCGGGGTCGATGTTCTCACCCAATACGGCGGCCGCGGTCTCGTCATTAAGGAACTGTGGAAGAATGAGATCCGCCAGAAGCTGGTGGCTATCTTGGAGTTTCTTCTGTTCCTCATCGGTAAGGACTCGCTCTGCAGTGGCGTTAACGATCGTCTGGAGTTCGCTCAGATCGACCTCTGCCTGGAGCTTTTTAGACCTACGCCGTCTCTTTCTTTGGGTACGAGGCACGGCCGCGCATTCTGGGTCAGGACGCCAGTACCTTCTGGGTGGACCGAGGAGTTACAGACCGCCATTCAGGGGCGCCGGATACTGCAGGGTCACCAGCGGCAAGTAGAACTTGCGCCTGGTGTGCCCGCAGAGCCTGCGTTGGGCCCTGACTCTTCGGCCACGCTTTGAATCGCCCTTGAGACAAACGCTTCTGGGCAAGCCAATAGCCCTGGCCGTCGTAACAAAGTAGCTTCACCGACGTACCGCTACGGTTGCGGAAAATGAAGATACACCCAGAGAATGGGTCCTCAGCCAATGCAGTCCGGCAAAGCCTGGCCAGACCGTCGATTCCTTTGCGAAAATCGACGGGCTCGACGGCCACCAGAATCCTCATCTGGGGAGTTATTTGCAACATTACTGACCTCCAAACCGGCACAGCACCGTAGCCAGTCCACCCGCATCGAGTCCACCGACCTCAACACTCATGCGAGAGCCAGCCCTGGACTCGATGCGGAAGATACAGGGTTCCAGAGAGTTCGAGCCGGCGGCTCCGTGAAGGAGTTCAACAAACGTCGCCGGCGGGGCCTGAGAGGCTTGAGGTGCCACCAACTCCTGGCCAGATGGTCTCTGTTCGAGCTTTGATTTGAGCTTGGTATGGTCGAGACCGAGTTCGCGAGCTACAGGACCCACCCCGTATTCGCTGGCCACGGCCACCGCCCGTTCCCAAACTTGGTCCGGAATTCTTCTGGGGGACCGTCCTCCACGACGCCACTCCAGAAGCAATTTCTTAGATTTCATCAGCTTTCGCTTAAGTGTAGATTCTGCCATTTCGCAGGCCTCCTTAATGTTCTTCGGAGACCCTATCAGGGGGACGGCTCAGCTTCTAGGTGAAATTGCGGAAAGCACACGGTTCAGCGGCGTTTCTGCAACCGTCTGGTTGAACTCTGCTCGCGTATCGAGATGGCTGCCGATGTACGCGAGATTCGTCGCCGTCTGGACCGAACTTCGGCCTTTGTTCAGGATCCGGAGAACCGGCTTGCTTACGCCGGCTCTCTGGCCACCGTGGCTGGAAGGTGCGATTCCACCGAACACGCCCTGGCTGTGGCTTCCGAGATCGAGCGGATTCCCGGTTACTCAGGTTCCGAAGCCCTTCAAGAAGCGGGTGCCC
>CAYRFU010000461.1:0-4348 GCA_964423525.1 uncultured Burkholderiales bacterium
GGGAGCCGATACTCTCGATTCGATGGCCTGTCTGGCTCAGTGGGAGCAAAACGGACAGCTCCTCGCCGAGGAGGGGGTTGACCTCGCAACTCTGGACAATCTCGACTACGTGGTGCGACGGCGGGACACCCGGCTCTACGTTTGCACGGATTTTGATAGGCCCTTTGGCGAGAGCCTTCTCTCTCCAACCCAAGCTATTACCGAACACGCTCAAAACGGTACTCTGGGCCAAGCTCTTGAGCTGATCGAGTTTGGAACCTATGGCGCCTGGGAGTCGAATGTCCTCGAGCGAGCTGTCGGGTTGGCGGGAAGTCAAGCCGTCGTCTCCCAAGCCTTAGAACCTCACTTTGGAGAGATTCTCGACTCTCTCGAGCGGGCCCGCCTGGAGCGAAGCCTCGATTCCATTCATCTAGAAGCTCTCGAGGGTCTGGTGAAAGCCTCCCTGACCAGGTCGATGAAAGGGTCTTGGAACTCGCTGTTCGCATCGCGGGAGACTCCAACCAGCGCCACCTCGGCCGTGATTTTTTAGGCCAGCTCACCCAGGGACGGCCAGACTGGGCAGCGCCTGCTTTGGAACTCGTCGCCGATACCTACCCGGGTGACCGGGGGCGCGATTTCAGTGGACTCTGTCTGAAAGCCCTGACAAGCCAAGACTATGAGCCGACCCCCAAGGTGACGGCTTGGATCGCCAGCCAGGCACTGGCCGCACATCGTCGAGACCCTCTAGGCTTTATCGAGTATGGTGAGAGGCCGCTCGAATGCCTGCTAGCCATTCAAGACCGTTTTCCAGAGAAACTGGACCGCGTTCGCGTGGGTCCCCAACAGAAGGCGATTGGGGATGTTCTGTTCCAAACCGTGCTGGAGCACGAGCCGTCCTATGGATTGGGCCAGCGCCGGACAAATGCCGACTTCACCTTTGCCCATTTTCTCGAAGATAGACCGATGATAGAGGGCTTCTCGCGCCTGGTCGACTTGCCCGCTCGAGCACCCGACCTGAAGCGCCGATGCCAGTATCTTTTGAGTCAAACCGGTCAACTCAAGACCAGCGACGAAGCGGTTTACCATCTTCTCGGTTTGCTGGCAATTCTAGCCAAAAGCGACGGTGAGCTACGTCACGACTTGACCGAGATGTTAATGCTCGTCGACCTCAAGGGTTCAGGGGAGGTCGAGAGCTTCGTTTTGACGCTTTTCCAGGCCGAGTTTCTCAAGCGGAAGGTGACAGAGCAAGGGGACGTTCCTTTGGCCGAACTCGGGAGTCAGACCGCTTTTCTCCTCCGAGCCAGTCACGGCTTGAGCGATCTTCAGGAGCAGGTCTACTCAAATTGGGAGGCCCGACTCAAGAAACTCGAACTCCCCATCCTTTCTGGCCAGCGTGAAGAAGCTTGTCAGCGTTTTCTGGATATTGACCAGGATACGACCTCCCTACCATTGTCGGAACGGTGGGAGCGGTGGACCGAGCTGGTTCGGGAGGCAGGGGGGGACCTCGAAAAGGGTTGGGAACTCTATCGCTTTGAGGCCGACCAGCTCCGAAGCGAGGCCAAGGCTGTTTTGGAATTGGACGATGACGGGATCTGGATCGGCGACCACCTGATGCTGGTCGAAGAAGAGTTTTAAAGCTGTTGAAGGTGTGTTTTTCGAAATCCTGTACAAAAGTTGTTCAGAAAGTTGACAGGAGTTCCGGGGGATGTTAGAATTTGGGTAGAGGCTCCACCCGGGAGCGCGCTCTCGAGCTCGCTCTGGCCGCGATGAAAATAAGACGTCCCCCCATCGAAATCATCGCGGCCGGGCCTCTAATTGATTTTGGGCTGGACCGGGTCAGTGTGACCCGGTCCAGCCCCTCCGATTTCAGGATGTTTTTAGGGTGCAGTCGTGGTTTTCAGTTGCCATGAAGAGTATGAAGCTAGATTTTTCGTCACCATTAGTTACTGCTTACGGCCAACACCAAAGACCCCCTTCCTCGCACCAACAACCGACACACGAACCTTCCTCCCTCGCCTGGGGCCCTGACTGGAGAGAACCTGGCCCCAAGACTTTGGGCTGCGCCCTTGTTCCTCACCGGACTGGCACGCCTCTGATTCTCACCAAAGATGACTTTGTAGCCAACCACCAACCTCCCATCATCGAGCTCTATGTGACCTCGACCCGCGAGTCCAAGAAGGAAGCCGCGCTAGAGTGGACTCTCTCGACCTTTCAACGTGCCTGGCCGGGCTTCACCCAAGAGAACGTCAGTGTTCATCAGGTGGCTGCCAAATCGGGGGTGTCTGAACTCCCTCATGGACTCCAAGAAGGTCTTGAGGGTGCCTGGAATCGAGCCCAGAACGACGAGATCCAGAAAGCCCTCAGGGGGGCTGGCCAAGAAGGTCGCAACGTGGTGGTGACTTCTTTCGAGAACTATATCGAGCAGGAGCGATTAAGCCTCGAAGAGATGCCATCTCCGTGGCGCCGACACTACGCTCAAGATTTTGAGCGCTAGGGTCGGGTAGTGGTCGACACGGGCGCTATCCTTATCGACATTGCTACTCGAGCCGGGGGTCGTCATCAGGCCTGGGCGCTTAGTGATGGAGTCACCGTGCCAGAGTTTCTCTTCGAGCGCAAACAAGACGCTTTGGAGATCAAAGCAACCTTGCGGGACGAACTAGGTTTAGCCAGGGAAGACTGGCATCGGGATCTTATCGGTCGCCCCCGAGCTGAGCTGCTGGCAGAGGGAGCTGAGGCTATCCCGTTGGCCTGGCGCTAGGGGGGGAAAGACGGTCGGCCAGGAGTTCGATTTCGAGAGCCTCCGCTCGCCGGCGACGGCAGCGTTCTTCTTGCTCACGAATGGCCGCTTCTCGACCAGGCTCGCACTGGTAACGAAGTTCGGCAAGGTAGCGCAAAGTGCGGTCGCAGCGGGCCCGTATTCTCCTGGCTCGTTCTCTCGCTCCGACTGCCTGGGCAGCGGAGGCGCTTCTTCGCGAAGCAAAGTCAACCATCGATTTCTCCTCATTATAATAGTAAAGGCCCGCCCATGCCAAATCCTTAAATTTTCTTTGAACTTTGGTCACCGCTGCAGATCAGATGAAGAAGGACCTGTTGGAGCCAATCCAGCTGTTTCTTCTCCGGGAGATGAGCGCCCAATTGAAGGTGGCCGTGATTCGACTCAAGACAAACCGCGTGACGGTCGAATTCATCATGGTCGTGGCGAGCGTCAGGACCGACCAGGTTCAGTCGACGGACCCCGCGCTTGTCGAAGGTTTGCACTTGACTACGACCCAGAACGGTTGTCTTAGCCACGATTCCTTTGTTGGTCACTTGGATTTCTTCCCAGTGGGTGGCCCGAGAGAGGGGCTTGAAACACAGGGCCAGGCCCGCCACCAAAGCCAACACGACCACCCACCAGAGTTGACTGTAAAGAGCCAGGCCGAGGAGCCCTAATGCCGCTGTGAGCTGGGGCCAGTCCGACTTGAGAAGTCCCCGGGCGGGCAGAATGATCGAGGTTTCTGAGGGGCCTTGAATCACCGAAATGCCCTCCGGTTTCTCGGCCGGGTAGGGCGGTGCTATCTCTCCTGAGAGGGTGCGGCGCAGGTCCTCGGAAGCGGACTCTTCAGGGTCGCGACAGTCGTCAACGAGGCTGACCTCGAGAAACTCGGCCACCCGTTCAGCCCATTCTCGACAACGCCAGTAGTCGGAGGTGGTTACGGTCAGGTCCTCGCCCTCGATGACCCGCATGAGAAAGCGATACTTGCCGGCGATCGGTTCGATGACAACCTCGGAAACGTTGCCTCGACGGACCTTATTGGACCAGCTGTGGAGGAACAAGCTGATGGTGTAGACGACCTCTCCCCGGTCGTGGTCGAGAGTCAGAAAGCTGTGATAGGCACTGATGCAGAAGGCTAAAACCAACCAGGCCAGAGCAAAAGGGAGCATGATGGGGGCCACCACGGCCGCCTCCAGTTCGGTCGTGAAGGGACAGACTAACAGCCAGATTCCTACTGCCGCTGGCACCAAAGCCACAGGCAGGTTGCTCCAGGCCTTTTTGTCATCCAGTATCAGTCTCGGCTCTTGCGCCACCGACACCTCCCCCTTTAGGAATTCCTTTCCGACACGGTCTCTTCCTCGAAGGGATCGTTCGACTTCGACGATCACCTATTCTCGAGTAAGAGAGGCCCCTCGTGTCCGGCTGGTCCCTCGCGGCCCGCGCGCCCGTCTGAGGCCCGCACCGGGCGCGCCGTTCCGGTCACGATTCCCCCCGCTCCTCCGGGACCTCCTCGGCCGCCAGCGCCGCCCGAGTTGTCAACTCGAAGATGGTTCTTGATGGGAAAGTCAGGCGGGGCGATCACCAGCACTTTGCCCCCATCGCCTCCGGCTCCAC
>CAYRFU010000462.1:0-4325 GCA_964423525.1 uncultured Burkholderiales bacterium
AGATGGCTCGGGCTGCGGGCGAGACCGCTGAACGCAATGCCGACGCCATCGCGGGCGTCCTGGATGCTCTTCGCCTCTTCGGAACGGGAACCGGCGAGCTCCGTCAGGACGTCCGAGACCTTCAAGCCAGAGTCCGAGCACTGGAGGAGCGGAGTGCCTGACTGCTGCTAGAGTGAGCACCCTAAAGAACAACCGTCGAAACTCAATGCAGGAGGAACCGTGGACGAGAAACGCCTGATGCAAATCATCGAAGACAACTTCCGACTCCTCGAACTCAATAATCGAGAGCAAAACGCTCGCTTCCAACAAATGGCAGAGGGTCAAGAAGCCAACGGACAAGTCGCCGCCAGGGCAGCCGATTTGGCTAAGGAGTCCATCAGGCTCTCTCAAGAATCGATCAGGGTATCCAGCCAAACCGCCGATCTGTCACGGGAGTCGGCCGAGTTGTCTCGGGAAACCGCCAAGATGGCTCGGGCTGCGGGCGAGACCGCTGAACGCAATGCCGACGCCATCGCGGGAGTCCTGGATGCTCTCCGCCTCTTCGGAACGGGAACCGGCGAGCTCCGTCAAAGACCTCCAACCCAGCACTGACGGTGGCCTAATAGATGTTGGAATCCCGCTTCTGGCCCGTGTAGTCGATGTAGACCGTCTTCAACTCCGTGAAGAAATCGATGGCCACTTTGCCCTGCTCCCGTGTGCCCACTCCCGTCGCCTTCATCCCCCCGAACGGCAACTGAGCCTCACCGCCCATGGTCGGTGAATTGACGTGAGTGATGCCCGTCTCGATATCGTCGATAAAGCGAAAAACCCGGTTGGAATCGTTGGTATAGATCGAGGACGAGAGCCCGTAACGGACCCCGTTGGCCACCTTCAAGGCCTCTTCGAGGTTCTTCACTCGAATGACAGCCAGCACCGGCCCGAAAAGCTCCTCTTGAGCTAGAAAACTATCGGGCGGCACCTGGTCAAAGACGGTTGGGGCGACAAAGAAGCCTTTACCCAGGGCTCCCTCGGTCAATCGACCCCCTCCGCAAACAAGCTTGGCCTCAGATTTCGCCTTCTCGATCCCTTCCAAGACCGCTTTCATCTGCCACTCATCGACACTCGGGCCCATGGTCGACTTCTCCTCTAGCCCATCGCCAGGGACCATCTTGGCAGCTCGAGCCTTGAGCTTCTCCACAAACTGGTCGGCTATCTCCTCGACGACGATAGCTCGCGACGTGGCCGTGCACCGTTGACCGGTGGAGCCAAAGGCGCCCTGGGCGGTAGCCTCGACGGCCAGGTCGACATCAGCGTCTTCCAGAACCACGATCGGGTTCTTACCCCCCATCTCACACTGGACCTTAATACCTCGTCGAGCCCCCTGCTCATAGAGCCGGTTCCCAACTTCGTTAGACCCCGTGAAGGAGACCGCCTGAACGGTCGGGTTGTTGACGATCTCATCGCCAACGTCACCACCTCGACCCACCACCATATTGACAACCCCGGCCGGCAAACCGGCCTCGTGGAGAATCTCCATGATGATAGTGGCCGTCCAGAGGGTGTTGGTAGCCGGCTTAAAAACGGCAGTGTTCCCGGCCACCAAAGCCGGTGTGATTTTCCAGAAAGGGATGGCCACCGGAAAATTCCAGGGGGTGATGAGCCCCACCACCCCTAGCGGTTGCTTGACCGTGTAGGCGAACGTGTTGGGCATCTCGGAAGGCGTCGTCTCTCCCCCCATTCGCCGACCCTCGCCAGCCAGAAACTCCACGATGTTGATCGTCTTCTGAACCTCGCCGAGCGCCTCTCGGTAGATCTTGCCTTCTTCCAGAGTCAGGGCCCGAGCCAACTCCTCCCGTCGCTCTTCCAACAGGCGAACCACTTGAAAGAAGTGCTGGGCTCTTTTTGGGGCTGGCGTCTTTCGCCAGGCTGGATAGGCCTGGGAGGCCACTTCGATGGCTCGTTGGGTATCGGCTCGGCTCGACAGAACGACCTCGCCTAAAACCTCTCCGTTGGCCGGGTTGATATTAGGAACCGACTTTCCGCCCTCGGGCTCGACCCACTCTCCGTTGATGTAACTGACGAACTTTTTGGTTTTTGGGCTGGCTAAGGTCATAGGGGGCCCGCCTTCGGCAGCCTTCTCCGGCCATCCTTTGGAGCGATCCTTCGAGACTGACTCTCTACTGCCGGCACCGGAGGTAATCTGACGACCGACGCTCACCTGGCCGCCCCCACGACTTCCAAAGATTCTCACCTTCACTGGATTTCGCCAACCCTTTGGCCTGACGGAAACTGATTTAAAGCGACCCGGCCAGGCGCCCCCATACAGGATCCTGCCCGGAGCAACAGAATTTCTGTTCGTGCGCTCACCCTGGAAATGGCTGCTGGTTATTGTCGCCCTCTGGATGGTTCTCCTGAGCGTGGCCGCTTATGCCGTGCTCAAGAGTGAGACCGGTCAGAAGGTTGTCAAAGTCGTGACCGACCCCGGCCAAGCCGCCCTGGGCGACAAAGAAACCGCCAACCTCCTCATTTTAGGCATCGACTACAATTACACTCGTCGAGGAATTCGTCACACTAAAGAGGCTCGCTCCGACACGATGCTGGTGGCCCGGGTCGACCGTTGGGGTAACTCCCTCTCGCTTCTCTCCATTCCCCGCGATACGAGAGTCTTTGTAGAAGCCGCCGGGCAATACGACAAAATCAACGCCACTTTCGCCTTCGGAGGGCCTTATCAGGCCCGCAAGACGGTGGAGCAGTTCCTGAACATCCCGATTCATCATCACGTGCTGGTCAAAGTCGATGCCGCCGCCAAACTCGTCGACACCCTCGGTGGCGTGCCCGTCACGGTGGAAAAAGAGATGCACTATGACGACAACTGGGCTCACTTTCACGTCCATCTCAAGCCGGGGCCCCAGGTTCTCAACGGGGAGCAGGTGGTTGGCTACTGCCGATTCCGAATGGATGAAGAAGGCGATTTCGGCCGCATCCGCCGCCAACAGCAGTTTTTGACCGCCCTGGTCCGAGAACTGAAGAAAAGCTCCAACCTGAAAAGAATCCCTCAATTGGCGAAGCTGGCCCATGACAACTTGCAAACTGACCTAACCTTTGACCAAATGGCGGCCTTAGGGCGGCTGTATCAGGGCTTCTCGCTGGGGCGCCTGCGCAAAGGCACCATCCCCGTTGTTGACGCCTGGATAGGAGGCATCGCCTACCTTGAGCCTATCGAATATCAGACTCGGGAGCTGGTCTCGGAGCTATTCGGTCCCGTCAGCGACCCTACGCTGGGTGAGTTCGAAACCGAAGTGGTCAACGCCACCCACGTGCCTGGAGGAGCGACCGAGGCAGCCAAGCTCATCCACCAAGCGGGCTTTTCCATCATCCGTTCCCGCCTGGGTGGACCGGTGCTTGAAACCGAAAGCTACGCCATCGTCCGAAACAACCATCCAAGGGTCAAAAAACAACTCCAACGCTTCGCCGGAATCACCTCGGTGAAAAAGGAAAAGCCCCAGCCGGGGCTCCCTGCCGTGACGGTCGTCATTGGCGACGACCTAGTGTCTGGCGACTAATTCTGTCGAACCAGAATATGCTTGTAAGGTCGCTTTTGGCCGTGAAGGAAAGCCCATCCTTCGAACCGATCCTCTCCCACTTTTCTCAACTGAAACAAGGCCACACCGTGCTCGTGCCAGTCCGAGTGAAACATCCAGCTCTCTCCGTCGTAGTAGTGGCCAAAGGTGTTAAACCCGCTCTGGGGGTAGGCCATCGGTGAGACGTCTTCACAACGGACCTGGAAATCTTCGTTTTCCGAGTAGAATTCGAACGTCGCGAGGTAGTAAGTTTCACCTTGATATTCCACGTACTGTTTCCAGACGCCGGCCGGAGTCTCTGTCTCGGCGGGGTGGAGGTAGTCAACGCCTACGGTGTAGACGGCCATGGAGAGGAGGAGGAAGACTAAACTGGCGGCTAGCGGCTTAAAACGGTTCATACTTCCATTATAAACGCTTCGCCGTCGAGAATCCAGAGGTCAGTCAAACCGCTGGCTGTTTTCTCTGATCCATTCTTCCAATTCGGCTTCTCCCAGCTCTCCCGCCGCCAGCGCGAGCATCTCCTGCACTCCTGGTAATCCGCCGTGCTGCGACAACTGGTCTGCGTTGGCAGCGTCTAGAAAAGCCCGAGAAAGCCAAGTGGATTCTATTTGGCCAACTCCCTTAGAACGTCACGATATTGCCGTGCCCCTTCGCGATAAACCGCCTTCTCGAATTCAGGGTCATAAGGGGTACTCAAAATCCCGTCTGGGGTCGGGCGGACTGAGGGACGGCCCCTCCTGCCGTGCCTGAGGCGCAGACGTGGGC
>CAYRFU010000463.1:0-4322 GCA_964423525.1 uncultured Burkholderiales bacterium
GTCCTTCAATAGCAGAGACTTCATTCTGGCGACCCATTTTCTCGAGTCAGCCTTAAAGCTTCCTGATTTCTTTGGATTGTTGGGCGATGAACCGATGGTCTTCTCGTGACAGCTCCACGCCCTGGTCGGCCAGGACTCTAACAGCGGCCTGGAAACGATCGCGACTAGAGGGGTGGGTAAAACTGGTTCGGTCGCCGATCGCCTTGAGGAAAGCCAGCCCTTCGCGGGGGTCATAGCCAGCCTTGACTACCGACTGGATGGCGTTCCGATCAGCGTCGAATTCAGCCTCATGATGCGAGAGCTTCCGGGTTGCCCGAGTCGAGAGGTGTCCCAGTTCGTCAGACAGCAAGAGGTTGGCCGCCCCCTGGGTCGAGTGCTGCAGAAAGGAATGGGCTCGCTCGTGAGCCATCACAAAGGCCAAGGCTCCATCGCTCAAACCGTCCATGAAGCTGGCGAGGTAGATAGAGGTTCTCGGGACCGTTGCTCCCTGCGATAGTGTCAACTTTCCGATAGAGGAGACTCTCAGGCCCCGGACGGCTCTCGTGCTCTGCTAAAACGTTAGAAACCTCGACAAAGCTCTCTTCTGGGATCGATTCCACGTCGCGTAGGGCTTTTGCGGCCAGAAGACTGGGCAGGTCCAGAGCGAACGCTGAGCTGCGTTTCAGGGCGGCAAGATTCCTTTCAGCCCGGTAGACGTGAACCCTGTGGGCTGCCTTCTCCTTGGGGTCAGGTGCAGGTTCGGTGGCCGTCTGAATGGGCGAATGGCCAAAAGCCAGGGCTGTCATCGTCGCCAAAGAAGCCCGAAAAGGAAGCCTCGGTGCTGGGCAGATTCAGTGAAACTCCTCGGCTGTCCATGTCTTATGAATTGGCTCTATAGGGGGAATCACCTCGGTCGCATCCGCCTAATCCTGCCGGCCTTCCCAGCGCCTCGGAAGTAGCCGCGGCCCTAGCCGAACTAGGAGGCTTGGATGGGCTACTGGCAGGAGAAGCCGCTGCCGCCGAGATGGGGGGCGAGGGAGACGGGGATGGTGGTGGTGCCGGCCAAGGCGAATAACCGTCTTGACGAGGGGGACGAGCCCCACTAGACTGCTGGCGTGCGCAATTGGCAGGTCTGGGTCCTGGACAAGACGGAGAGTTCCAAGCTGCTTGAAACAGAGCTGGTCCAATCTCTTTGGAACGGCTATGGGGAGCTTCTTCGACTCCGCTTAGATACCGGCTCCTACATCCTTAAGAGAGTAGACCCTCCAAACGATTCGGAGGCGGCCTCGGCCCAAAGAAAACTCCGCTCTTACGAGGTCGAGCGAACCTGGTATCAGCAAGGGGCAAGACACTGTCCCCCTGAGAGCCGAGTGGCTCGCTGTTTGGGTGCCGCTCCCGGACTGCTTTTGATGGAAGACCTGGCAGCTTCAGGGTTTGAGACTTGTAGCCACCTCGGCCCCAAGCAGATCGGCTCTGGGTTGAGCTGGCTGGCCCATTTCCACGCTCGTTTTCTGAACAATGTCCCGAAGGGGCTATGGGAACAAGGTGGTTACTGGCATCTCGAGACTCGTCACCAAGAGTGGCAAGCCATGCCCGACGGCCTTCTTAAAGAGAAAGCCAGCGAGTTCGACCAGCGCCTCCGGTCGGCTCGCTTTCAAACCCTGATACACGGGGACGCCAAACCGCCCAACTTCTGCTGGAATCCGAGCGGCCAAGCGGCTGCTGTGGACTTTCAATACGTCGGCAAAGGTTGCGGAATTCGCGACGTGGCCCTCTTTCTCGACCGGAGCCTGGGCAGGGAGAGATGCCTGACCGAAGCTTCAGACTGGCTGGAAACCTACTTTAGCCTGGTGCGAGAACTGCTACCGGAAGGTGACGAGGTCGAAAAGGAATGGCGTGCCCTTTTTCCGGTCGCCTGGGTCGACTATTGCCGCTACAGTCTGGGGTGGGGAAGCCTGTCGAACCTTGACCCTTTCAGTCAACGTCAACTTGAGCTGGCGCTAGGCTAGGCAGGCTGGCCAACCACTGGTCGATTTTGGGCCCCTCGACAAAGCCGCCAGTTCGACCGGCTTCGGGAAAGTGGGGCTGCTAGAAATCTCTCTTAAGATGAGCTCTGAGGAAATCGATGGACTGGACTAGAAATCCCGCTGCCTCTTGAGAGCGGCAGATCAACTGAACCTTGATCACGGAATCCGGTTCTAGAAAGTAGACCTCAAAACACCGCTCAGGAAGATTTTGACTCTTGACCTGGGCCCGCTCTTCTCCCACCACCACCGAGATGACCTGATAGCCCTGGTCTCGTTTCCGGCCCAACTCTTTCTCGATCAGGGCCTTCAGGTCTGTCGTCTCCTCCCGGGAGAACGAAATGGACCTGTCGTCCTGGGAAAGAACGGTCCCAGATTTCATCTCAACACGATGCCAGCCCACCGGCACCAGGTAGTCGAGACTATGGAACCGAGCGGAGCTCTGGCTTTTTGTGATCCAGGGAATGGCCCCTTTGGTGGGGGGATAATAGTCGGGCAGACCGTCGCCACTCCATTCGCTTCGGCTGGGCGGCCTGAGCATCAACTCTTCGAGCCGCTTCTCCCCTACCGTGGAAACGTTGTGAGCTTCCAGAAGGTTGGCCTGGAACTGGTAATGACCCCCATCAAGCAGAACCATCTCCGTGACCGGTAAACGGCCTGGGCTGGCCAGGTGAATCATGGTATTTCCACGGGGCAGCGAAATACTCAACGGTGTCATTCCCACCCGACTTCGCCCCACGAAGACTCGGGCCTGAGGAGGATGACTCTCGATGGTCACCCGGGTCCTCCACCAACCGTAGTAGGACGCCACCAAACTGAGAAGGACAACCGAGAGCAACTTGATAGGAGGGAGGCGACGGGTCGGCTTGAGCTCGAGCGGAACTTGGACGGTACTGTCCGATTGCTCCAGACGCTGAAGAACTACGGCGGCATCCTTTGGCCTATGGGAGGGGTCAAGTCTCATCAGCTCGACCACCAAATCTTTGAGAGGAACGGAGGCCGTGATGGGACTCAGCTCCTGTTGGCCGGTGGACCGGTCGATGGAGTCAGGCGGAACCTGACCCGTCAGAAGAAAGTAAAGAGTTGCTCCCAGAGCATAGAGGTCGGAGCTTGTTTCTCAACCATGACGATATTGCTCCGGAGCAGCGAAACCGGGAGTGAGCATGCCTCGCGCCGAGGTAAGAGTCTGCAAACTTTGCTCGGGGTCGTGGAGTTTGGCCACCCCGAAGTCGATCACTTTAATCTGACCAGAGTCGGTCATCATAATGTTGGAAGGCTTGAGGTCTCTCAGCACCACGGCCGGGTTTTGACTGTGGAGGTAATCGAGAACGGTGGCCACCTCCCGCCCGATTCGAGCGACTTCGACACTCTCCAAGACTCCGTCCCGGCGGACCCGCTGGGAAAGATTTCTCCCCTCGATGTAGTCCATCACCAGATAGCACTGGTCTCCTTTTTCGAAGGAATCGTAAACTTTGGGAAGACCTGGGTGGTCAAGGGTTAGAAGAAGACTCGCTTCCAAGCGAAACTGTTTGAGCAAAGCCTGACGCCGCTGGGGGCTACTCGCCTCTATCCATATGGCCTTGACCGCCACCGGTCGCTCATTGACGAGGTCGGTGGCGAGATAAACCGTGCTGCTCCCCCCCCGGTCGAGAGTGCGCTCGATTCGATATCGACCCTCCAACTCCACTCTGGGAGCTATTAGGTTCCTCACCGATAGCTCCTTCAGGCGCTTAGAGACAAGACGGTCTCCAACCCGTCTTCGACCTTGACGGCGATGGGTCGAGCCCGACCCCACCAACCTCGAGCTCCGAGAGCGTCTCCCTCAAGCCATAGATAACATCCCTCGAGGGTCATCTCGAGGCATTCTAAGAGAGCCTCAGCAGCCTCGGCCTCTTGATTCCACAAAGACTGTTCGAGGCGTTCGAGACAGAGTTCGAGCAACTCCATTCTTTCGAGAACGAACTCCTCGTCGGTAGCTTCGGACAGCTGCCGCCAGATATCCTTAGACATAGTTTTACTCCTTAACAAAATTGGGGACGGGCGAGGAAATCCCACCCGTCCCCTTAGTCACCCACTAGTAGATCGGCGGACGGGGGGGTGGAGCCTGTTCACCATTCGGTCCCGCTTGCCCAGGTCGCTCGCCATTGGGTCCAAGGGGTCCGTTCTGTCCGCCCTGGCCACTGAAGGGTCCACCCTGACCACCCTGGGGAGGACGTGGCCCACCGAGGGGTGACTGCTGGCCACCGAAGGGTCCACCGTGACCACCCTGGGGAGGACGTGGCCCACCGAGGGGTGGCTGCTGGCCACCGAAGGGTCTAC
>CAYRFU010000464.1:0-4319 GCA_964423525.1 uncultured Burkholderiales bacterium
CGTCGATAATGCGGTTGATCTCATCGACGTCAACCTTGAACTTTTTCTTCTTGCTTCGTGTGCAGCCCATGAGACTTTAGATCTCTATACTGGGTTCCATCGAAAAACCATGCTTTGAGGAGCAACTTTTTCAAAGGGTGCCTATGGGTCGCCAGACTGGAGCACATCTTGTGTTGGGATCTCCGGCGGCCAGCAGCATCTGCACTTGATGTGCTTCGAGGGTTTTACTCGGAGAATTGGCAGATGGCCACCATTTAAACCGGCCTTCGGACAATCTTTTTTGGGCGAGGAAAAATCCCTGACCGTCGTAGAGCAGGGCCTTTAAAGTTGTGCGACTACGATTAAGAAAGAGAAAGACGGCACCAGAAAAGGGATCTTCTTTGAGTTCTCGGCGACAGAGTTGAGCCAACGAATCTATTCCTTTGCGACCATCGACTGGTTCAACGGCCAACAGTATCCTCATATGGGGAGTGATCTGCAGCATCGCCTTAACAACCGAACGCCTGGAAGACGACGCCCAGTTCAGCCGCGCTGAGCCCGTCAAGCTGTGCTCTCATTACCCCGCCGCCAACAGAACGCACTTCGACGGCGCAAGATAAAGAGTGAGACCGAGGCTTCACCGGGGGTGCTTTCAGCTCGACAAAAGTGGGGCTTGAGCTCGGATCTGTTTTGACAATCGCATTCTTCTCTGCCAGTTTCTTGAGCTTACCCCGATCCAATCGCAGGGTTCGGGCCACCAAACCAACACCGTGTAGTCTTGCCATTGTCGCTGCACCTGACCAAATCTCGCTTGGGATAGGCGTCGGCCTTGAGTTCACAGCCCGCCACTTCCCTAGTGCTTTACCAAGGCGAGCAATTTCTTTCTCAAAATTGTCCTTCATATCGTACCTCCTGATCTAAAGGTACTGGTTATTCACACCCTATCCAAGCACGCTAGCCGACAGGACACGACGACCAAGTCAGGGAATAACCAGAGTTAGATGGCCTGGAAGCAACTGCTAGTGATACTGGCCCTTCTTGCTTATCAGGTTTGGGTCTTCGGCAAGATGTTCGGGTACGGCGGGCTGCCAGATGGCTACGTGCCTGTCTACCTGCTTCTCTCCTTCTATTCAGCGAGCTTACTTCGCGCTTCTCATCCCTCTGTATCCACGCTTTTGTTTCTACCTTGGAAAGGTTTGTTCGCTGCAAACTTGGCTTTCTTCGTCGTTGGGTCGATCGCTTGTTCCATTCGCTGGTCAGGCCGGTGCGTAGCGATCGGTCCGGTGGCCATCTTAGCGCACTATTGGCCGATCTTTGCATTGCGAAAGCTTCAGGGCGCCGTTAGTTACAAGTAACTGGTTCCACAAACGCCGCTTCGATGAACCTTAGTCTGACTTTTCGAGTTGATGTTTCTTCGGTCTCCTCAACCTCCCAACAATCCGGTCGCGATGCCTCCCCTCAAACAAGAGACACATTCCAATTATGACGACAGTTAAGAATTCATAAAGACCCATAGGTGATTCCTTTCATAGACATGCTTGACTTGGTCTCAGAATAAGCTCCTGAAATTCCTCTGGAAGAGCTTTCCCATAATCCGGTCGTGTAGTTCAATAGTCTCGTCGATCAGCGTTGCACGGGTGTCCAATGCGACCGCAACAAGAGTTGCGTGTCGACGTTCGGTTTCTAGATCGCGTAGGTGTTGGGCGGTCATTTGTCCGCCCTCTTTCGCCAATCTCTGAGAGGAACCTCGGCAGCCCGCAGGCTCCGATGTCGTTAAAGGCAGATTTCATGAGGCAAGAACGTCCGTAAAACCCCACCGTTATGGGATTCGATCCTGGTTCACTGTTATGAAACGTTATGAAAATGGCTCTCTCAGGCTGATGACACAAAAGATCACAAAATTTACTCCGGGACGCCATGAGATAAGGCGTTCTAGCACGAAGATATCTTTATGCTCGCAAACGAAGAACTGCAACTGCCTGAACCCACAACTGACTATGTTGCTGAAATCCGCCTCCAGCTTTCTCCCGAAATCTGGGAGAAGCGTGTCGCCGAGGCCTACCAGAGAGTCGAGGTCCTTGACGCGATTGAACGCTTGAGGGAAAATTCGGGATTACCTTGGAGAAAGTGCGTTGAGACGGTCGATTCCGAGCTGGGATGGTCGTGTTACCTACACTGGCGGCGTCGACTGGATGAAAACGATGGGGAGGAATGGGAACGACTGGTAGACCGGCGTGTTCCTCCACGGCCGGAGGCTGTTCCCGAAAAAATAAGGGAGGCAGCTATCAGTTATCGGCAGGCGAACCCAGATATCGACTGCGCTCGGAGTAGGAAACTCCTCACGGCGCGCTTTGGCGACGGGGGTAATATCAGTGACCGCTGTTTGCAGCGGATCTGGATGGAAGCTGACGTAGCTAGGTCAGGGTGCGGAGACGCCAGTCGATTTGAGAAGGTCGAGCATCTTCACGGAGGTGCCGGAATCGCGTTGTTGGGAGCCGCAGCGCTTGAAACAGGGGCACCTCTGGCTCTAGCGGAATCCGCTCTCAAATCAGGGCGTGAAGCGGCTGCGACACAGGAGCTACTGTCTGCAACTCCTATCGAGTTGGAGGAAAGAGACGCTGCAGGTCGGTTTACGGCCGAGTTCAATCATGCTGCTCGACAGGACTACGAGCCTGGGAAGACCGATGCGCGATGGACTTCGGATGAGGAGAAGCGGAGTAAGATACAACTCTCGAACCTTCAGTTGCTGAGCCTGTCGGCCAGCGTCATCGCCCAACGAATGCTCGCTATCGGCATGGTCGGTCTGCTGACTGAGCGGCGTGGATTCGACGGTCTCGACGGCCCCAAAGGCGGATGGCTGGCTGCAGCCGGGCAGTTGGCCTACATGCCGACAACTCTCGACAAGACGCTAAGAGAACTTGCTCTACTGGACGTGGGCGACGACCTGTGGGCCGCCCACGGACGGCAGTGGGCTCAGATGGCGCAGCATTGGAATCATAAGGATGAAGAATCGCTATCGTGGCTGATCGTCTACGTTGATAAAACCGCCGATGCTTACTGGACTCGTCGATTTGCACTCAGCGGCAAGGTGGAGACGGTAGGTCGAGTCATGCCGTGTTTGACTCGAGTTGCTCTTTGCGCGGGTCCTGGCGTACCACTCTTGATGAGTCTTACCGCGGGCTCTAGTTCGTTGAAGCAGGAGCTGCCCGCGATGCTAGATGCAGCCGACGAGTTGCTGGGTGAGGGGGAAGTGGAGCGAATAACCGTGGTCGACTCGGAAGCCTCCTCGGTGAGCCTGCTCTGGGTCCTGTCCGGCAGGAAAGGTTCACACCGATTTGTGACGGTTCTCAAAGGCATGAAGCTTCGCTCTCTCCAGTTTAAGGACCCAGGTGAATGGAGACCGTACGGGGAGCGCGACCATATTCGGACCGGGTGGGTCACTCTTCACGGAAAGGACGAACCTGAAGGAGGCTTGCGATTGAACGTGGTGCAGCGAAGAAGACTCGAAGGCAGAAATCCAACCACAACCTGGTTCGCAACTGACGCGTCGTGGGAGGAACTCAGTCCGACGGATGTCGTCGATGTCTATCTGTCACGATGGCCGAATCAGGAGCAGAAGTTCCGCAATGGTCGCAACGGACTGGCCCTGGAACGTTCCCACGGTTTCGGTGGGGAGTATGTGAATCACGTGGCCCTTGAAACCAAACTGGAACAAGCTAAGAAAAGAATGGACCGGGCCGCCAAGAGGGTCGAAAAGGCGGCTGTCGAGGTCGAACAAGCTCAAGCTTTGTCTATGCTAGAAGTCGATGAGGGCGGACAATCCTTAGCCCTGAAGACGGCGATCTCGAATGCGGAGAAAGAGCACAAAAAAGTTGTCAAAGACCTTGAAAAAGCAGAACAAAAGCATCAAAACTTGAGTACACAGCCACGTGTCATCTACAAGCGAGACACGACACGCGAGAATATCGCAACGGCCCTGTCCGTCATGGTCATGATGCTCATCGAGTATGTCCTTCGTGAATACTTCGGAGGCCTGCGTATGGAGTTCCGAACCTTCATCGAACATTTCGTCAACACCCCGACAACAGTGCGTACGAGCCATCGGCGGGTACTCTATCAGTTCGAAGTCAACCCAAGAAACTTTGAACGAACAGAGCAGTTACGCCGCGCCTGCGAGGAAGTCTCGCGGAGACGCCTCAAGAGAAATGGAAGACTGCTCGTCTTCGAAGTCGTTGAACCTGGCCAAAGCCCTTAGGCGCTCTGGGTGTAGGCCGCCGAGGTTCCTGTCTGAAGCCAATTTTTGTGTACGGTTCTTTCGAGCCCCTCTGGGAGCTTTATGT
>CAYRFU010000465.1:0-4313 GCA_964423525.1 uncultured Burkholderiales bacterium
AGTCGATATCCGTGACGTAGTCGACCACTCGGTAGGCCTGCTGAGATAGACCGCGCAACTCAATCAGACCCTCGAAGGAGTCGGCATAGAAGGCGTAATAGAGCTTTCCTTCCTTTTCGACGGCGTGAGCCTCGGGCCGATCGAAACCGATGTCGTAGAGTTCGCCGCGATAGATGCCCCGAGCCAGTTGATGGGTTTCGTAGAGGGTGAGCCACTTCCTGACGAACTCTTCTCGGTCGGGTCCGAGGTCGGTTTCCCGGCCTGCTGGCGGCCAGGTGAACTTGGAGCCTGGGACACCGCCAACTCCCACGGTCGAGGCGAAGTCGACGCCGTCGTCACTCAGCTCGACATGGTCGCCGTAGAAGGGAACCGTCGGCCCCATCAAGGCTTTCATCGTTTTGGCTTTGTGGCGGATCTGAAAAGAGCTTTCGGGATCCGAGGCAGCTGGCTGATGAAAATGGGGAGTGTTATGCACAGCGTAAGTCGTTCCGCAGGGACAAAGCTCTAGTACGGCGTCGGGCTTGACTCGGGCCGCCTCGTCTTTGAGGCCGGCCAGGAACTGGGGCAGCGCCTGAGATGACTGCGAGGGTAGGGTGTGCTGGTGAGCCGGATTATAGCAGGGCGGAACCGCGTTGAGATGCTGCCCGTCGAGCTTTAATCCGTCGAAATCCCAGTCTCCCAAGATCTGACCAACAAGCTGGCGGCTGTGCTCCACCACCGGAGGGTAAGCCGGACAAAGATAGTAAGCGTCCCACCAACTGATCTTGCAAGGTAGGCCGCTACGGTTTAAGACTAACGCACGGGGCTGCTCCCGAAGGAACCGGCTCCCAGGGTCGGCGGCTAAAGGAGCCCACCAAAGTCTCGGCCTAAGACCGTGTCGACGGACCTGTCCCGTAAACTCCAGCAGGCCTTGAGGAAATTTGGAAGCTCGGGGCGACCAATCTCCCTCGGCAATCTGCCAACCGTCGTCGAGGACGGCCCACACGAAGCCGAGGCTGGCTACCTTTGGGAGAGTCGCAAGCACCTCTTCCACTTGAAAGTCTCGCTCGTAGCCCCAGGCGCACCAAACCGGCTGGTAGGCCCCGTCAGGGTAGGCGGCGTGGTCGAAGGGAAGAGCTTCTCGATAGGCCTGAAGGGCCTGCAAGTAGTCGCCGCGGTGAACGGTCACAAAGGTTTTCTCGCTCAGGAACTCCTGGCCCGGCTCGAGTTGGGCTACAATCTGGGAGCGAACCTCCAGTCCCAGGTCCTCAGAGCCTCGATCCAACGGGAGGGATAGCTGGCCGGGAGCCGTTTCGAGAGACCCCACGGCGACCCCGTGCTGGCCGTTCCACACATCAATGACCGGAATGCCTCCTCCATAGTCGTCGGCGTTCATTCCCATGAAGTTGTTTTCGCCGCCGCCGGGGACGAGGGGGCGGACCCAGTCAAGGCGGTCTTCGTAGGAGGCCCCCTGAAAAGACCAGATCTCTTGCTCAGGGTCGGAGGCGAAAAGACGATAGCCTTGATTCACCCAGCCCTCCACTCGTAGAGGCTGGTCTCGATGATTCTGATAGCGGACCTGACAGGCCACCAGATTGGGTGGATAGAGCTGGAGAGTGACCGTTTTGGTCAGTCCGGCGGTTCGCCCGGTAAGGCTTAAACGCTGGTCGCTTCGACTCTGGCTTTGGAGGGGGAACTCGGTGATCTCCTCGCCGTCCACTTTGAGATATTCCGAGGGCTCGAAGTGGCCCAAAGGTTGACCGTCTCGGAGCACCAGGCGACTGTAGAGTTGGCCATCGAACTCGAGCCGAAACAACTCGGCCTCGAAGACGGCCACCGGGTCAGCCACTACGACCGCCATTAGCAACAGCCAAAGTATACCCAGGCGCCTCATGGGGTTCAGCTCATCCAGCGCAGTCTGGAGGCCGCCATCACTCTCTCCACCGCTAGAACGAAAGCCCCGCGCCTCAGGCTCAGACCGTGTTTTTTGGCCGTGTCGCTGACATCTCGGTAGGCAGCGACCAACAGTTCTTCCAGTTCACGATTGACCCGCTCGTGGCTCCAGTAATAACATTGGCGATTCTGGACCCACTCGAAGTAACTCACCGTCACCCCCCCAGCGTTGGCCAGGATGTCGGGCACCACCCGAATCCCGCGGCGGTCGAGCACCTCGTCGCCGGCCGGAGTGGTCGGGGCGTTGGCTCCTTCGACCACCACCTTGGCTTGGAGGCGAGAGGCCGTTTCTGGAGTCAAAACCCCTCCGATGGCGGCCGGGACGAAGATGTCGCACTCCACATCGTAGAGCTGGTCGTGGCTGACCCTATCAGCAGGAAAGCCTTCCAAATTGCCCTTTTCGCCAACATAGGCTAGCAGGGCCGAGACATCGAGACCGTTGGCATCGACGACACCTCCGCTGATATCGCTGACTCCGACGACGGTAAGGCCCTGTTCGGCCATGAGGCGAGCGGCGTGGCTGCCCACGTTCCCAAAACCCTGAATGACCACGGAGGCGCTCGGAAAGTCGTGACCGATCTCGGCGCAGACCTGTCGAGAGGCAATCATCACGCCTCGGCCGGTGGCTTCCTCGCGACCAAGACTGCCGCCCAGACCGACCGGTTTACCTGTCACGATGCCCGGTCGGTAGCCGTGCTTCTTGCTGTATTGGTCCATGAACCAGGCCATCACCTGGGCGTTCGTATTCATGTCCGGGGCGGGGATGTCGGTGTCGACTCCGATAATGGGGTCGATTCGATCGACAAACTCTCGGGTCAGCCGTTCCACCTCACCTGGCGACATGGTTGTGGGGTCACACATAATGCCCCCCTTAGCTCCCCCATAAGGGATGTTCGCTACCGCTGTTTTCCAGGTCATGAGAGAGGCGAGCGCCTTGACGTGGTCTTCATCGGCGCTTGGGTGATAGCGGATTCCGCCTTTACACGGTCCACGGGTTTCGTCGTGCTGGACCCGAAAGCCGATGAAGGACTCCCACGGCCCCGAGTCTCGCTTGAGCGGGATCTCGACCTTGAGCTCTCGGAACGGGGTGGTTAAAGCGAGTCGCATCTGTTGGTCAAGACCGAGTGTGTCCGCGGCCTGGGAGAAATAGTGATTGACTTGTTCGAAGGTAGAAAGCTTGGCCATGGCTTGCCCTTCGCAGTCTGCTTCGAGATGCCTCGGCTGGACTCGATTTAACGGGTGGGCCAACAGTCCTTAGTCCCGATGGCCTCTTCCAGGAACCTGGCCATCTAGGCGGGGTGAGCAGGCCAGGACGCAGGCAGGTCGATTTCGCTGAAGCGCCTCGTTTCTCGGGACTCCCGCGATTTTTTTCAGGGAAATTTCAGAGGCCCGGTTTATTCTGGTCTCAGAAACTAACGCCAGTAGGAGGCTACCGTGGCATTTATCGGTCCTAGTTTTGATTTTGGCCTGAATCGCTTCGCTCGAACTCGAGGAGATGTGAAAAACCAGCTTGGCAGTCTTTTTGTCGGAGGCGGTTTCAACTTTGGTGGGAGCTTCGGAGGCAACTCGCAGCTCGGCCGTGGCTGGAATTCCTTCGTCGGACCTGCCAACCCCTGGAGTCGCCCCGGTTGGCCTCAGGCACCGCAGGTTGGTCCCTGGCCTACCGTTTTCACCTGGTCGAACATCAACGGCCTGGGTGGACAGAACGTTTTTTGGCCCGGCTTCGGCGCCAAAATCATCTAATCAGTCATCCCCGAGTGGAGAATGCCGAGGCCCGTTGCAGGTCTCGGCTTTTCCCGTTGATGGCAACCTTGCATCTAGTGAACGACCCCTCTTTTGGGGGGCTTGACATCTATGGTATTGTAGTGTCATCGGCGGCGCTTGGCGCTAAGCCTGACTTAGACACCTGAACTTTCTCGCTGAACCCTCCTTCTCTTTACCGAACGGACGTCCCTCAGCACCGCCGTAACGGTGGGCGTTCCGATGCCTAAGAATTCACACCAAAGGAACCTAATATGAACCTCTACGTTGGAAACCTCTCTTACGACACTGACGAGACCGAACTTGAAGAAGCTTTCTCCGCCTACGGCGAAGTCGCTTCCGTCCGTTTGATCGTCGACCGCGAGACGAACCGCAAGCGCGGCTTCGGTTTCGTCGAAATGGCCTCGAAAGGCGAAGGCCTGGCCGCTATCGACGGAATGAACGGCCAAGACCTGGCCGGACGAACCCTGGTGGTCAACGAAGCTCGTCCTCGGGCTGCTCGTCGCTAGAGCACCGAGCCTAGCGATCAAAGGGCCCTCGAACCTAGGTAGGTTCGAGGGCTCTTTTGATTTCCAGGCCGACCAGTTTCCGCCGCCCCGGCGGAGCGTGCTCCGTCGCCG
>CAYRFU010000466.1:0-4311 GCA_964423525.1 uncultured Burkholderiales bacterium
AGACTCATTAATTCTCGGGGCAAGATCTGTCTCATCCCATCTTGACACAGAGGGTCGCACCAACGAATGGTGACATCGACGGCTTGGAATTTGCCGCGGTCGTTGAGCTTAGCCAGCTGACATCCTTCGAGAGGTCGGTCGGCCATGAGTCGAAGGCTTTGGAAATTGGTCTGGATGGTAACAGTTTACCGTCGCGAACAGGCTCAGTCCAGGCGACCAGTGCCTTTCCCTCAAAGAACTGACCGCATTCCGTTTCCAACCTGTAGGCGAACAGTTGGCCCGGCTCCACTCGCCGATCGGCCAGAAGCCTGCCCCCACCACGTCCATATTCTGTGGGACGGAAAGGGAAACGAGTCAGAAACTGACGAGGACGAAGGTCAGGGAGACGCGCTCGGCGGTCTCGGCAAAGGGCGGAAAGACCATCTCCGGGCCGGCGAGTCAGCAGAGTCATAAGTCAAGAATCCCTGATCGCAGGTGCTGATGGGCTACCAAAAGGTAAACATTCGTCTGAGACGGTTAAGCCTTTTTTGGGGACGGTCGGCTAAGTCTGGGCTATGCACTTAACCACACTTCCAATTCGCTCAAGAATACCGGCTGGGCCGAAACAAAGTTCCTCAGATGAGCCTGGTAGAACTCCGGGCCCGGTAGCTCTCATCATCTTGGACGGCTTTGGTCTGGCCGAGCCTGGACCAGGCAACGCTGTCGAGTTGGCCAGAACTCCTAACTTTGACCGTTACCTGAGGAGCTACCCCAGTACTCGCCTGGAGGCATCAGGGGAGGCCGTCGGTCTGCCAAAGGGGCAGATGGGGAACTCCGAGGTCGGCCACCTGAATCTTGGCGCCGGAAGGGTGGTCAAACAGAGTCTTACTTATATCTCTGACAAGATTCGGAGTGGGGAGTTCTCAGACAACGAAGTGCTCTGCGACCTGATGGACGGCGTCCAGCCGGGCAAAGCTCTTCATCTGGTCGGTCTGATGAGTGATGGCGGAGTTCACTCCACCACCGAGCACGTCTCTGCCTTGCTCCAAATGGCCAGAGAGAAAGGGGTCGGGCAGGTCTACATCCACGCCTTCACCGACGGCCGAGACACCTCGCCTGATTCGGGACTCGGCTTTATCGAGCAGCTCGAGAGCGAGATCAACCGAGCAGGCTACCAGGCTGCTATCGCCACCGTTGGTGGACGCTACTTCGGCATGGACCGGGATCGCCGTTGGGACCGGGTCGAGCGAGCCTACCGGGCTCTAGTCCAGGGGCAGGCCCCACAACAGGCTGAGAAGGCTAGTGAGGCTGTCGGGCAAGCCTACTCCCGAGGAGAGACGGACGAGTTTATCAAGCCCACCGTCATCACCAGCGCCGGTCAGGCTGTCGGCAAAATCGAAGACGGGGACGCCGTCTTCGTCTTCAATTTTCGAGCCGACCGAGTTCGCCAGATCAGTCAGGCCCTGTTGGGAGACCACGACTGGGAAGGGTTCAAGCGGGAGTTCAAGCCTCAGCTGTCAGGATTCGCTTCCATGATGGAGATCGACAAGAGCTTGGAGGCGCCTTTCGCCTTCGCTCTACCAGAACTGGTGGATACCCTTCCCCAGGTGCTCGAGCAGCAGGGTCTTCAGCAGTTCCACGCTGCGGAAACTGAAAAGTATCCTCACGTCACCTATTTCTTCAATGCCCTCGAAGAGCAACCCGTGGCCGGAGAGACTCGAGAGGTGGTGCCTTCGCCCAAAGTGGCAACCTACGATCTCCAGCCTGAGATGAGTGCTTCGCAACTGACCGCCACGACTTTGGAGAGACTCCAGTCCCACCACGACGCCTTCTTGTTGATCAATTACGCCAACCCCGATATGGTCGGGCACAGCGGGGATTTGGAGGCCACCATCCAGGCCTGCGAGGTCACCGACAAAGAGGTCGGCGAAGTGGTGGAGGGCCGTGTCAGAAAAGAACTGGGTGGCCGTCTTGGTGGCCGACCATGGTAACGCCGAGAAGATGTGGAATTCCGACGGCTCACCCCATACGGCTCACACAACCAATCCGGTGCCTTGTATTTTGGTGGGGGCCGAAGGAGAGCTGCGCGAGGGGGGCAGATTGGCGGACGTAGCTCCTACTATCCTCTCCCTTCTGGAGCTCCCTCAGCCCGACGCGATGACCGGGTTGTCCCTTTTGATAGGAAAAAGGTCCGTTTCCCAGGGAAAGTAGGTCTTACAGCCAAGGCTCGCTTCATGGATAGCTATTACGGAGGAGTCGGTTGGCGAGATATCCTATAGGCGAACCGTTCAGACCCTCGTCTCTCGGGGTCTTGTCAGCCACCACGGTGGGAGCCGAGGTCCTTCCCTCGATCACGGAGAGGACGCTTTACCGGGGCTTTGGGGCGACGGCCAGGTTTCTGTTTCGCCTTTGGCGGAACTGGCTGGTGCGAACAGCTGACGACGGCCTGACCAGAGCGGCTATGGAAAGTCTCGACAAGAGACTGGCAGCCGGTAACGCCATCGTTTTCTTCGATCACCACTACGCCTTCGATGCCCTGCCTACTACTCTGGCCCTGGCCAATTCCTTGCAGAACATGAAGACCGCTCTGGTTCCCTACGCCGTTTACCTCGATATGGGGGTCGACCCCAAAGGTCAGTCGGTGCTCTACCGCCGTTGGCGAACCAAGACTTACCGGTGGCTGGTTGGGAATATCGAGAGGAAGAATCCGGGGGTCCACACCCTGCCGGTGGCCCGGGAGTTCGAGTTGGACACCCCCGCTCTCAAAAGGATCCTAGAACGCGACTTCCAGGGAGTCAATACCCGTTACACCAAGAGGTTTACCCAGCTTTTTAGCCACCAAAGAGCCGGGTTAGCCTGCATTCTTGCGCCCATGGGAGGGCTGGCCTTTCCTGGCCGTCCCGAAATCCATCCTAAGGTCTTCAAGCTGTTAGCCTGGGCTCAAAAGCACAACGGCGGTCCCCTACCGAGCTACCTAGTGAGTGCCTATCCTGATATTCGCTCGGACCTCCATTACAGCGCCCCCTTGCTCAGCACTCATACCTTCTATGCTCAGGGTCCTTTCGAGCTGCCTCGCCACGATTGCGAAGCGGCCCGGGAGGCCACCGCCGAGCAGCTGTACAACCTCCGCTCGAGGGCTGGCTTCGAGCCTCCCAACGACGACCGGCTTCGCGAAAAGTAGCCAGGCTCACGACCAGCGGCGTTGCTGATTGACCTTTTCTTTGGCTCGGAGGGCGGTCTCAAGATCGACCTCGAACCGATTGGCCAGGTCGAGGAGGTAGCTCAAAACGTCAGCCATTTCCTCGGCCAGATGATGACTTGGCGGGCGGTCTTTCTCTGAGAACAGTTGGCGGGCATTTCGAATAGCTTTGGCCAGCTCTCCTACCTCCTCCGAGAAGAGCAAGAAGGTCTCGAGATCGTCGGCCGTGTCCCAACCGCGTTCGCTACAGACCCTAGCCAGATAGCTCTGAAGTTGTGGCAGGGAAGGGGAGTCGGGAAAAGGTGTCATGAGGTCGTTCCTTTCAGGCGGTTGAGAGCTTTTTGGATGGCCGGATCGCCGGGACGAAAGTCGAGGATTCTCTGGAGAGTCTTTTGGGCTCTCTGGAGGAGGCCTGTTGCGGCTTCGGCCTGGGCTAGTTGGCTTAGCAGATCATAGAGAAGGCGAGGGTCCTCCTCTTCCAGGCGCTCGTAGAGTTCGACGGCCCTGGCCAACAAAGCGGCGGCCTCCTGGAAACGGCCTCGCGCCAGGTAGACCCGTCCCAGAGACCCTTCACGGCGAATCAGCTCAGGGTGGTCGGGGCCTAGTTCAGCCGCTCTCAGGTTGACCAGCCTTTGATAATAGAGTTCTGCCTCTTCGAACCGTTCCGACTGCTCGGCCCGAAGGCCCTGCATCGTCAGCCGCTCCATCACCGAGGGGTGGCCCGCCCCATAGACGTTCTCGTCGGCCAGGCACTGGAGCCAGATGGCGTATCGTTCGCCTTTGAGTGAGTGACCCGAGGGAAGAGTATAGTGATGATGGGTCAGTTCCGAGCGAACCCGGTTGAGGATCGACTGAGACAGGTTCTGGAATTGGTCGGCCACCCGAACCTTACTGAGCTTTCGCAAAATGAGGGAGTATTTGTAGAGGAAGATGGAATGCTCCAGGGGACTGGTTGAGCTGAACCGTTCCCAGACCTCTCTCAACCAGGAGCCGATAAAGGAGGCCGTTTGGTAGTGACCGTCTCGGCAGTTAATATCCATCAGAGTTTCGACCAGCGGGAGAACCGGCCACCACAAATCTTCGGAAAGGCGTTCTCGATAATAGAATAGCTGAACTAGCATGTCGACATACTC
>CAYRFU010000467.1:0-4243 GCA_964423525.1 uncultured Burkholderiales bacterium
ACCAAAGGAAAGAAAGCAGTGACGGTCGTCGCTGATTGTCAACACGCCCTCTAGGTTTAAGGGCTCGTTGAGGATTGAAACGTAAGGTGCGTCCGCAGTCCACCTCCGCTCACGATTGGAGGAAACAGTAGTGAGACTTAGTCAACTCAGCCGGTTCCATGGGCCATCGATGATGATGGGGGCCGCCGCGGGAGCAGGCATCGGAGCTTTACTTCCCCGTGATGCTTTCACCGGATAGAGGCATCTTTCGGGATTCCCTCGAGTGATGGTCGTTCTGCTGCTTCTCTGTCTCCTTCAACCCAGCGATTTCCATCACCGCTGGGTCCGTTTTCAGGGCCCACAACCGCCTCCCGCTTTTCACAGTCTCGATGCCACCCAAGCCCCGCGTGAGCGTCTAGACCAGAAGACCTGGGAGGAGGAACTGGTTGGGCACAAAGCCCGTCTGCAGGCCGAGGGAAGGCTGGTGGTGGCCGAGCTTGAGTCGGGTAAGAAGGTCTGGTTTGAGGAGTCTAGTCTCGAAGCTCTGAGTCGGCACCTTTTGACCGAGAGAGAGCAGAACGGCTACTGGTGGAACGATCTACTAGACGAGTTCGACCGTCGAGGTCAGCTCCTCGACCTCGAAGATGTTAGTCCGGTCGAGATGCGATTTCAGCTCTCCTTGACTCCCGACGAGGTGGCCGAGGTCTATCCGCAGGTCCTGGCCCGAAACGGTTTATTCGTTGCTGAAGAGACTCGTCGCGATGGGCTGATCCAGTTTCAAACCGGAGTCGTGCAAGAACCAACGCCGGGAATATTCAATCCGCCTATCCGTCGTTACCGCTACCTGGTGACACTCACTCCTTCTCAGGTCGGATGTGACCTGTCTCTGCGGGCGACCGTAACGAGCTGGCAGAGATACCCCAATTCCGATTTCTACGGCTGGCAGCCCGACCGGAGCCCGGGTATTCGTCAACGTATTCGCCAGTCGGTGGCCGAGCTACTCACTCGATTAAACTACCGTCGGGACTGGCTTTTGAAGCTGGAGGACTGGGAGGCCGGATTTGGCCTGGAATGATTCCGACTGTCGTCAGCCCAGCCTACCTGCACTAGAGCTTGCGAAAGCGAAGGAGATAGTTTTCCCGAAGTTGGGGGAGCTCGATCTCTTGAATCAGCTCGAAGCCGGAGTTCTCGATCTCTTGGGTCACCGTCTGCTTGTCAGCCCGGACGTGGTCGAGAATCCAGTTCTCCGAGACACCGGGAATCCGCTCGAAGTCAAGCACAAAAAGCTCCCCCCCTTCCACCAGGGCTCGAGCCAGGTCGCGGGTGAGGGTGCGGGGATACTCAAAGTGATGATAGGTGTCGGAGTGGAAAATGACGTCGACACTCTCTTCGGGCAGATTGCTGTGACGGTCCTCGCCGAGGATGGTTACTACCTGGGTGTAGCCGCTCTTTTTGGCTCGACTTTCGATCAACTCCAAAAACTTGGGGGCGATATCGATCGCGTAAACCCGGCCGGAAGGGCCGACCTCTTCGGCAAAGAGCTGCACGTAGAGACCGGTGCCCGCTCCCACATCGGCCACCCGTTGACCCCGACGCAGAGCCAGAGACTTTACCACGTCCCGGCGGGCAGTATAGACTTCACGGCTTTCCCCTTCGAAGCGCTCGACCCACTCCTCAGCCTTCAGTTCTGACTGCATGAATTTCTCGTTGATGGTTGGGTTGACGTTCTTCTCTTCTTGAGCGGCCAGGCTGGCCCACAGCACCATCACCAAGCAAAAGAGTAGCTTCCATCGCAAGACTGGCACCGCTAGCTTTCTTGCGACCAGAGGGAAGCCAGGGCGAGGAGGACTTTGACAGCCGCCTCCATCTCTTCCAGACAAGCGAACTCAAGCTTGGAATGAAAGTTGTGCATACCGGTGGAGAGGTTGGGAGTGGGTAATCCTAATTCGGAGAGCCGGCTTCCGTCGGTGCCTCCCCGGATGGCTTCGAAGGTTGGCTCGACTCCGCAATCTCGATAAGCCTGGGTGGCCAGGGCCACCGCTCGAGGTTCTTTGGCTAGATAGTTGGCCATGTTCCGATAATGCTCTTTGACGGTGATCTCGATACGAGAGCCAGGATGGTCTGCTTCCACTGCTTGAGCCAGTGAGCGGAGCGTCTGCTCTTGACGACGCAACTCCTCCGTCTCAAAGCTGCGCAGAAGAATGCGAATCCTGGTCTGCTCGACCCCGCCGCTGAGGGTGTAAGGATGGAGGTATCCTTCTTTACCCTGGGTCCGCTCCGGGGAAAGGTCGGCCGGCAATCGAGCCAGCAGGTCACCGGCTACTCGTAAAGAGTTGACCATCCGCTGGTAGGCCAGGCCAGGGTGGATGTTGACGCCGTGAACGATCACCTCGGCCTGGTCGGCTGAGAAGGTCTCGTTTTGGATGACTCCCTGACCTTCGCCGTCGAGGGTGTAAGCAGCCACCGCTCCGATGGCTGAAAGATCGAGATGGTCGGTGCCTCGACCGATCTCCTCATCGCAGGTAAAGACCACCCGGATGGGCCCCCGGGCCAAGTTCGGATCGGCCAGCAGTTGAGCGGCCGCCGTCATCACCACGGCCACCCCTGCTTTGTCGTCAGCCCCCAACAAGGTGGTGCCGTCGGTCGTGACCAGGGTCTTACCGACGTAGTCGGGGGCTTCGAGAACCTGGTCTGGGTTGGCCGCCAGAGGGAGAGGTCGACCATCGTAATTCTTGACCACCTGGGGCTTGACGTTTTTGCCACTGTCCTCGGGCGAGGTGTCGACGTGGGCTAGCCAGGCGATGACGGGGGCAGTGGGGACGGTGGCCGGAACGGTTCCCATCACGATCCCCCGGTCGGAGACCGAGACCTCTTCTAGCCCGAGCTGTGAAAGCTCCTCAGCCAGGAGTCGGGAGAGTTCCAGCTGTCCGGCCGAGCTGGGGTAATCCTGGCTGTCTTCGTTGGCGGTGGTATCGACTTTGACGTAGCGACAGAAGCGTTCTAACAGTTCGTTCATGGGTTCGCGTCATTCCACATCCCTGTTTTTGAACCTTTCCGCTAGCGGCTGCGTAAGGGGGGATGAAAGGGAGGCAAGTATGCAAGAACTGCAAGAGCTGCCCAGGGTCAAAATTCCGGGCTACAGCGAGAAAGCGAGCACCGCCGAGATGGTCTTCGCGGGCCGCTATCTGAATCTTGTGGGGATGGGTTTCTTTGGGCTGGGAGTTCTCTACTCCTTGAGGGTTACGGCAAAACAAGTTTCGACCGGATTGATCCCAGTTGTGCTGGGTCTTTTGGCAGGCCTGGTGCTGCTGGTGATGGGCCACATCAACTTCACTAACGACCGCCGTCAACTGGGGGAGACGATGCTCGGTGGAGGGCTGGTGCTGGCCCTGGTAAGCGGGTGTGCAGGGCATTTTACCTTCGGCCTTTACTCCATGAGCGCTTTGTTTGTCTACGTGATGGGTCTGGTGGTGTGGGCCGGGTTGGCTGTCTTTCGCTATCAGTCGAAGCTGCTCGGAAATCTCTGTCTGGCCGGACTGTTCTTCGGCCCGCTGGTGATGGATTTTGACCTCAGCAGGGTGGGCGCCGTGCTAGCTTATCTAGCCGCTATTAATCTTGGCACGACCCTGGTGGCTTATCAGAATAAATGGGACTACCAACTGATTGTCGCCTTCCTGGGAAGCTACGCACTTTTTCTCTCTCATTTTGGCTTGACTCGCTATCCCGTCTTGACGCTGGCCTTTTTGACGGGGATCTACGGACTGTTCCTGGTGGCTAATAACTTGATCTACTTCGTGAGGGAAGAAGTGGACGATTTCAACCTGCTGCTTTCCTACGTCAATCCCGTGGCCTATGCGGCCGTTAGCTACTATGCTTTAGTCAAGCTGGCCAATGGGTGGTCTCTGGCTCTCTATCTCGGGCTGGCGGCGGTCCACCTGGGTCTGGCTCGGCTGAGCTATCAGTCGAGAGGGCGGGGCCGTCACTTTTTGGACATGGCCATCAACCATTTGGCCCTGGGCATTCTGTTCTTCACCTCGGCCATCAGCTTCATCGCCAATTTCTCGACCGGGGTGGAACGGTTTGAGCTGGTGACGTTCCTCTGGTTTGCCCTGATGATCGGCATCTGGATGGGGGAAGGGTTGTTGCTGCTGGCAGCTGGCCGCTCCTTTCCTGAGTTGGCCTCCACTCTCCGTCGGCCTGCTTATCTCTGCCTGACTCTGGCGGTTGTGCAGCTGTTCTGGGTGGTGCCCGAGATGCCGGGATC
>CAYRFU010000468.1:0-4242 GCA_964423525.1 uncultured Burkholderiales bacterium
ACCGTCGAGCCAATCCGGGTGATCGAGGTGACCTGCTCTCGATGCTGATGGAGGAGGACGAGGGCGAGAGTATGACTGACCTTCAACTTCGCGACGAGGTGCTGATCCTTTTTCTGGCCGGTCACGAGACCACCGCCTCGGCCCTGGCCAGCACCATCTACTTTCTCAGCCAGAACCCTCATCAACTCGCCCGCCTCACTCAGGAAGTGGACAGGGTGGCTAGCAGCCGCTCTCTGTCGGCCCACGACTTTTCCGAGCTTTCTTTCACGCGTCAGGCGGTAGCCGAGGCCATGCGGTTGCGCCCTCCAGCCTATGCTGTCAACCGGGAGTCGATCGACGACTTTCAGCTCGGTCCTCATCGCTTTCCGGCTGGAGTGACGGTGGTGACAAGCCCTCTGGTCCTAGGCCGTGACTCGCGCTATTTTCCCGATCCTCTGGTTTACGACCCTGACCGTTTTAGTCCAGAACAGGAAGCCAAGAGACCGAAACATGTTTATTTCCCTTTTGGGGCCGGCGCTCGAAAATGTATCGGAGAACGGTTCACCTGGATGGAGGCGACCCTGGTGGTGGCCACCCTGGCTCGCCACTGGAGCTTTCACTACGAACGCCCTGTGCCGCCGAAGTATCAGGCCTCAGTGACCCTCAGGCCGGGAGCGGACCTCAAGATTCGCGTCAGGCGGCGCCAAAAGGGTGACAGTTCGTAGAGTTCCTCGTCCAACTCACTCAGGCCTACCCACACGAGTGGGAAAGAGAGGAGCAGAGAAGCTACAGCCAGGACAGCCCCGACCTGGAAACCGATCAGAGTCGTGACCAGATAGAGCAAGGTGGTCTTGAGCGCGGTGGTGGGGTCGGGTCCACATTTTGATGGGTTGAACATAGCCGAAGCCTATCCCACCACCTTGAAACTATGCTGAAAGAGAACGCCCCTGGACGGGGCGCAAGCGCCTCATCCAGGGGCAGTCGGGAGAGAGGGGTCTTAGTATCGGTAGTAGTCGGGTTTGTAGGGACCCTGCTTGTCGATACCGAGATACTGAGACTGCTTGTCAGTGAGCGTCGTCAACTTCACACCCAGCTTCTCGAGGTGCAGCCGGGCCACTTCCTCGTCTAGGTGCTTGGGCAGAACGTGAACCCCGAGCTCGTACTGGTCGTGATTCTTCCATAGCTCGATCTGAGCCAACACCTGATTGGTGAAAGAGGTAGACATCACGAAGCTGGGATGACCGGTGGCGCAACCCAGGTTCATCAGGCGGCCCCGAGCCAGCAAAATGATCTGGTTTCCGTTAGGCAGCTCGAACAGGTCGACCTGAGGCTTGACCGGGATCTCTTTGCAGTTCTTCTCGAGCCAAGCGACATCGATCTCGATGTCGAAGTGACCGATATTGCAGACAATCGCTTTGTCCTTCATCTTCGAGAAGTGTTCAGCGGTGACAATGTCGGTGCAACCGGTGGCGGTGACGAAGATGTCAGCCTCGGCTACAGCCTCCTCCATGGTGGTCACCTCGAAACCTTCCATGGCAGCCTGGAGGGCGTTGATAGGGTCGATCTCGGTGACAATGACCCGGGCTCCGAAGCCTCGCAGCGACTGAGCGCACCCTTTACCCACATCACCGTATCCGGCCACGACGCACACTTTGCCCGCCACCATAATGTCGGTAGCCCGCTTGAGGCCATCGGCCAGCGACTCGCGACAGCCGTAAAGGTTGTCGAACTTGGCCTTGGTGACCGAGTCGTTGACGTTGATGGCGGGGGCCATCAGTTTGCCTTCTTTAAAGCGCTTGTAGAGGTTGTGGACCCCGGTGGTGGTCTCTTCCGAGATGCCTTTGATCTCGTTGAAAAGTTGAGGGTGCTTGTCGTGAATCAGGTTGGTGAGGTCACCGCCATCATCGAGAATCATGTTCGGGCCTTTGCCGCCCTCGAAGTGAAGCGTCTGCTCGATGCACCAGTCATACTCTTCAAGGGTTTCGCCTTTCCAGGCGAAGACGGGGATGCCGGCCTCAGCGATGGCCGCGGCGGCCTCGTCCTGGGTGGAGTAAATATTGCAAGATGACCAACGTACTTCAGCGCCGAGTTCGATGAGGGTTTCGATCAAAACGGCAGTCTGGATGGTCATGTGGAGGCAACCGGCTATGCGGGCGCCCTGGAGAGGCTTCTCCTTGTCATAGCGCTCGCGCAGTTTCATCAAGCCGGGCATTTCTTTCTCAGCCAGGATGATCTCTTTGCGTCCCCATTCGGCCAACGAAATGTCGGCCACCTTATAATCGTTTGTAACTAGCGTCACGGGATGTATCCTTTCGTTGTGGGATGTGACTGACTTCAGCATACCCATCCCTCACAAACCCAACATCCTTGCGATCGGGTAACTTTAGGTAGAGGCCGACTACCTGATTTCGGGTAGTCTTGCTTAGTTGGCTCTTTGAGCGAGCTGGTCGATAACGGCGAAGGCCTCGTCGTAGCGGGGCTGGACCTCGGCGGCAGCCTGGTCGTAGCGGGTCTGAACCGCCTCAGCAGCCTCATTGAAACTCTCCAGGTCGGGCACCTCGGCCCCGATGGTCTGAATCACCTCGCCGTCGCGGCGGATCACCACCGACTCGAACGATTCCGTTCGGATGCTGCCGTGGCTCTCATCCCAGCCATCGGGCGTGTGTCGTTGTTCCCGATGCCAAAAGCCTTTATCGGTAATGACGCGGGGCACCGGCATATCTCCCACCAGGTCGAGCACGAAGATGTCTTCGCCATCGCCACCCTCGACGTTCAGATCGTGGGGAGCCCCTTCGGTGCGCACAAAGACCCGGTCGTTATCACGAGAGGTGGAGAGCGACCCCTCAAGAGTGGCCTGACCAGCGTCGATGACCAGCTCCGTTTGGGCCCCGCTTCTCCCGCTCAGGTCTAGCGACCCGTCAGTTTTACGAATCACACTTTGATTGTTCCCAGCGGTGGAGGCGTAGTAGGTATCGTCTCCGCCACTCAGCTCGGCAGCGATGACGGCCTGGCGGCCCCCTCGAATGTCAACTTCGTCGTCACCTTCAGTGCCCACGGTCGCAAGGGCCAAAGACTCGGAGCGTTCGGAAAAGACCGAGGCTTCAGGAGACGAGATGCTGCCGACCACTCTATTGCTTTGACCCGCATCGTGGAAAGTGGATTCGGTGGGAGAATCGAGGTCGAAGGCGACGGTCCCCTCGTTGCCACGGTGAGTGGCGTGGGCGAACCGTTCTCCATCACCCACGTAAGTCGCCTCTCGGGCATCACTGCCCAGCAAAGCGTTCTCGACGTCTCTCTGCACGGCGGTGACTTCTCGGATGCCGCTGATCTCTTGGCGAGCCACCACGCCATCGGCCACCATCAGAACGCTCTTGTCGTCGTCAGGGTCGAACGACTCGATTCCAGCGAAACGAGCCCTTCGCCCGAGTTCGCCATTACCTTCAAGGCGTTGGATAGCCCAATCGCCTTCTTCACCGTCGGCAAACACGACCCCGTCGAAGGGGGCATCACCGTTAACAACCAGGTTCTGCTCGGCCGAGCCCTCGTTGAGGTCGGCTTCCAACAGGGCCGAGGCAGGACCAGTGTTGCCTTCGATAGAGAGACTTTGGTCGACGTCTTCGCCTTCAGCTCTCAAGACCGCCTCAACCTCTTCCCCGCCCACCACAGCCGCGGTCTGGTCGACCTGAACGCCTGTGCCTTCCTGGTGGAGAGACACATCGGCCGTGGTGGGAGCCTCGACGGTTCCCGTCATAGTGAGTTCTTCGCCTTCGCCGACCTGGTCGAGAGAAGCGGTCACTGTGGCTTCGGGCTCGATTTCTTCGGCTGTCACGGTGACGGAACCGTCGACCGCTACCACACCGTCACCGCTCACATCCTGGGACAAGTCGGCGGACATAGCGGCTTCGGGGGCGACCCGATCCGCCTCGAGGACGGTCGCAGCGGTGGCTGTGACTGGGCCCTCCCCACCGATGATCTCCTGACGACCGGAGACCTCGACCTCAGCGCCTCGCTGGACTTCTCCCAAGTCGACCGGTTGAAGGAGATCGGCGTTGATGGTTCCCTCGGCTTCGACCACCTGGAGAGCGCTGGCGTCGAGCCGGGCCCCTTCACCTAGCTCTCGGACTTCGACGGGCTGACTCAGAGTCGCCTCCACCGGTTCCAGCCCTCCGGTGATATCTTGAACAGCTGTGGGGGCGACCAGCGAGTCGGGCGCGGCGGTGGTGGGCAGCAGGATCGCGTCAAAGCCCTGGCCGATGGCAAAGG
>CAYRFU010000469.1:0-3181 GCA_964423525.1 uncultured Burkholderiales bacterium
TCAGCACCGATTAACCCTCGACGCCAAGCACCTGATCGCCCACTCGAATCGTCTCGACGTCGCGCTCCAGCTCCCATTCGGGAGCTTCCGTTCCCGCAGCCAGGGCTTCGACTTCGTGACGGGCCGCCAAGCTGTGGCGGGCGGCAGCTTCAACCTGCTCGCGAAACTCTTCAACGTTACCCGGACCGGGGTCAGGTAAGTGGTCGAGGCGATAGGTGATCTCGTCAGAAGTCTCGCACCCCTCTAGCAAGACAGCATAGAATTTGGCCAGTTCGATGGGAGCCGTAAAGGCGGGGGCTAAACGATGGAGATTGGCGTAGCCTCGAAGTAGGCCGTCCCAACCGATACCGTCATGATCGGCCATGACCGCCAGTCCGCATCGGAGCCGTACGGCGTTCAGATCCCCGGCGTGGTCTGAGACAGCCTTTTCCAGCTGGACGAACTCTTGCTCCAAACGGTCTTCTTCAGCTAGCTCCAAGGCTCGGTCAGTGGTGAGCGGTAGGGCGACAGCCCCCAAGTCGAAGGGACTCCTGTAGCCCTCCAAGCTGCTCTGACGGGCCAACCATTTTTGGGGGTCGGCGCTACCAAAGATGGGTCCCCCGTAGAGTTCAAGACAGTCGGTCTCATACCACCCCCCCGAAAGCTGCCCTACTGCAAAACCCTGCTCCGCCAGGCTCTTGACCCATCTAGCCCGCTGCGGATCCCTCAGTCCAAGGTCCAGCCCGTCTCCCAGGAAATAGTTCACGGCGACGGCAGCTGAGCGACGAGAAAGGCGTGTGCTTTCGTCCTGAGGACCTAAAAGGTGAACCGCCCCGAACTCCGCTCCGGCTAACTGAAAAGCGGCCAAAATGCCGATCCGATGGCTACCCTCTGCAGCTTTAAGAAAAAGCGCCATCCCTGCCTCTCGAGAGAGTGAAAGGCAAGAGCCTCGGCCTGGGAGGCCGGGTCGACCTCACCTCCTGCGCAGAAGAGATCAAGGGTGGCCAAATCCTCTAGCGTCTCAACCCGAAAGGCCTCCCCCTCGGGAAGTCGAGCCGTCAAGTTCAAGCGCTTGGCGGAACAGTGGTTCAGGTGAGCAAGAAGCTCTTTTCTGGTCAGCTCTTTCTTGGGTAAGAACCCCCAGAATCGGTCTTGCTGGAAATCGACACCGGCCAGGTCCAGCTGCTCCAACCGCTGGTTGAGAAAGTCGCGGTTGACCAGGTGAGCTACGGGACTCACTTGAGCTCGAAGCCAGCCGTTCTGGGCAACCTCTTTCCACTATGCGCACACCATCGGTCCAGTTCAGCCCGAGTCACTGAAAAGGCCCTGAAAGATCACCGAGAGAGACGACCGGTCCCGACCCGCCTGCAATACTTTGGCGAGCTGTTGGCGGTGTCCGTGAAGGTCGGAAAAGAGGAGCCTCTCAGTCTTCTTTCTCCTGCTCTCGTCGTTCCACTCTTCGCTCTTCTCGGGTGGCCCGGTCCTCTCGCTCTTCACGGCGTGACTCTTCTTGGCGTCGAGAGGAACCGGCGGCGCCTTCCTGGGCCGAGTTGGCGGTTGAGCCGCTACCGGTGGAACGGCGGCTCTCAGCTTGACGTTCTTGTCGTTGCTGCGTAGGTCCATCGGCATCTTGGTAGCGCTGCTGATAGCGACGTCGGTCCTCAGCCCCGTCAACGTCTTGCTGCTGAGCTCTCTGACCCATCGATTCCGCGTCTCGACGACCGCGGGAGCGTCGGCGTTGGTCACCCTGCTCTTGGTCTGGCGCGTCCTGTTGACGAGTTCGCATTCCGTCATCTTTTTGAGCATCCTGGTCGGACTTATTGGAGGAGGCAGCTGCCGCTTTGGCGGTGTGCTTTCGGTCAGGTCCGTCTTGGTCGCTCTGGCGGGCTTGGGTGGACGGCCCATCATGGTCGCGAGCCGCCGAGGAGGAAGTACGGGTTTTGCGCTGTTGCTCGGGACCACCGTCCTGATCCTGATAGCGAGAGGCTCTCTGGAGATCCTGGTCCCTGGTGTTATCCTGGCTGCTATCAGACTGGCCCGCTCGTCGGCGCTCGGGACCATCGTCCTGCTGGGTCTGCTGGTCGGCATCAGCAGCCGCTCGACGGCCGGTATTGGTGCGGGTCTTGCGCTCAGGCCCTGCGTCGTCACCGCCATTGAACTTTTGGAACTCGTAATTGACGTCCTGACTATCACTGCTACCGGAACGCTGCTGCTCCTGTTGAGTCTGCTGCTTATTTTCTTCCATGCCCCGCTGAAGCTGCTGCGACTGTCGCTCGACCAGTTCCTGACGGGCGGCTGAGAAAGTGTGGGAACGCTTAATGCCGGTCCAGTCTTTGGACTCTTGAGCCTCTTGAGCTGCCTGGCGTTCCACCATCTCGTTGACTGCTTCCTCGATCACCTCGCGGTGGACCTCAGCGGCCTCTTCGACCGCCTGTTTGGATTGGATCTGTTCCTGGGCACCGCTGCGTTCCACTCGACCGCTATCACCCGACCGACTTCCGCCGGTCGCTCCAATGCGCTCCCCAGAGGTCACTATCCGCTCACTACCCCCAGCCTCGACGACGGAGGCTCCCTGGCTCGTGCTAGCTGCCGCGCTAGGGGCACGGCTGGTCGACCGAGTGGTGGTGGGCGCCTTTCGAGCCGCGGGCGCTTTCTTCGTTTCGCTGAGGGTATTGGCCTGAAGCTTTTGCTTCGCCTTAAACTGATTTCGAATCTTGAACTTCACATCGGGACTGTTGTCCTCTTCACGGGCTTTCAAGACGTGTCTATCCCCATCATCGGCCACCGTTTCGGTTGTCTTGTCGAGTTCCCGCACCAGCTCATCATCGGGAAGACGGTCTTGAACCGAGAGGACCCGTTCGGGCTCGACCTCTCGCTCAGCCACCATCTTAGCCTGAGCAACTTCAGGCTCTTCTTGCACCTCTTCAATCACAGCTGTGAATTCGACCGGCGCTTCACCCTGCCTGATTTCATCGACAGCCCCAATCGGGGAGGTCTCGGCAACGACACTCTTAGCCTCGGGGGCTGGACGCTCTATGGGCGCGGCTAGTTCAGCTGCCAACTGGCTTGCGGCTGTAGGGACTCAAAACTTCTGATTCGGTCATTTGACATTCTCCCTGAGCATTAGTTTTTACACGTCCAAGAGCCTAGCTCCCTAGGTAGTGGATACGCAAACCATCAAAGAGCCAGGGTTCAGAATATG
>CAYRFU010000469.1:3191-4235 GCA_964423525.1 uncultured Burkholderiales bacterium
CCGCCTCTTCCTCGACTTGTCGGCGCCGAGAACGAAGTCTCTCGGACTGAGCTCTCCGTCGGATCTCCTCAAGACTGAGGATGCCGGGAGTCTCGGTGGTCGAGCGAGGCTTAGGCTGTGGCGTCGCTTGACGGACCGGGTCAACCTCATAGCGCAGCCGGAACCTGCCCAGCGGATTGTCCCGACCGTCAGCGTCGACTCGCTGGTCTTCATCGCGGATCGACTGGCGGGACTTCCCTCTTCCGAACGTTCCTCCACCCAGAGTTCGGAGTGTGTCCGCCAACGCTCCCGAAGTGGCAGCACTCGATCGAAATTGAGTTTCTGTAACCCTTTCTGTCCTAGCCTGTTGAGGCTCTGGAACTCTCGGAATCTCTTCCTGAGCACGCCCCTGCTTAGCCCCTGACTTCGCCTCACTCGGCTTTGAGCCAGGTTCATTGGCTGAAATCACGTCGGAAACTTGAGTGGGTATCGAAGAGGCTGGAGTAGGCTCGACTGGCGGACTTGAGTCCTGGACCTGAGGCACAGGTCGAACCTCAGTCACCGAGGGAGTGCTTGATTTACTCGGCGGACTCGGAGCCGAATCCCAGCGACTTGGTTCTGTGACTCGGAGCGGTTCAGCCACAGGATTCGTCACGAACTCGGCGGCGGGTTCCACCGCCGGGGTTATCACCGGCTCGGCAACCGGGGTCGCTACTGGTTCTGCCACACGGGCTGTCACTGACTCCGAAACAGGGGTGGGGCTCGGCTCTACCCTCGAACTCGAATCCCAACCGCTTGGTTTTGTCACAGAGATCGGCTCGGCCACCGGGGTTGTCACTGGCTCGGCCACCGGAGTCGTTACCGGCTCAGCCACAGGAGTGGGGGTAGGCTCTACCCTCGAGCCCGAATCCCAACCGCTTGGTTCTGTCACAGAGACCGGCTCAGCCACCGGGGTTGTCACTGGCTCAGCCACCGGAGTCGTTACCGGCTCGGCCACAGGAGTGGGGGTCGGCTCTACCCTCGAGCCCGAATCCCAACCGCTTGGTTCTGTCACAGAGACCGGCT
>CAYRFU010000470.1:0-4221 GCA_964423525.1 uncultured Burkholderiales bacterium
GGCTGGGACGCGGCCAGGCGGCTGGTCGCTCCCGGCTACTCTACCGCTCTCCGTGGTAAATTAAAGCCCAACCAAGGGAAAGCAAGCAGTGGAGGTCGTCGCTGTTTGTCGAGGCCCTAGCGGATACCCCGGCGGAACCACCCCCAGAGGTAGTTCCACAAAGTCGGGTGGTAGCGCAAGCGAGAAGGCATCGGAGGGGGATCAACCTGGTGCAACTGATTGTTAAAAACATCCTCCACCGCCTGGATCAGGAGAGGAATGCCGATGCCGGTGTGATGGTAGGGATAGGTGACAAAATTGTCCTCGGGCCCGGGGCGAAAAACCTCTTGGTAGAGGACCTTACCAGTGTCGATCCCCTCGTCGACGAGATGGACCGTCGTCCCAGCCCATTCCGGATGGCCCTCGAGCAGGGCCCAGTAGCCGCCGTGGCAACCCCGGTAACCGGGATTGATACCGGCGTGGGTATTGATAAAAGGGGCGTGGACTGAGGCCAGGGTGGAACGGCTGATGATACGAGTGCCGTTGATGAGAATCACCCCGGGTTGGGAGCGCCGGAGTTTTTCCTGGCTTGAAGCCAGATTGACTGAATCGACTTGGATCGGGTCCGGGATCGGCTCTCGACTGAGACGATAGGACTCACACAGCTGATCGATTCGGGCTTGGGAGCGGCGCCGTAGCCAGGGCACCACCAGCCCCATGAAAAGAATTTGACCTAACACGGTCAAAGTGCCGAGGCGCTGGCGTCGTCGTCGCAGGGTCGTCAAACGAGGAATGGGCTGTTCGAAGAAGACTTCGACAGGGTCGTCAAAGTGGTCGGTCAGGGCGTGATAAATGCTGCGGGTCGAGTCGCAATCGATAGCTAGAAGAACGATTTTCATCGGGTTGCTCCCAGTTGAGCGGCCACTTCCTTCATAGTGAGAGACTTCATCGTGCCCGAACGCCGAAGCTGGTCAAAAAGCTGAAAGAACGATTCGAGTCGAGCCAGATTTTGGTCGAGTGCCTGGCCGAAGTTGTGAGGGTGCCACCACAGATGGAAGATGGTGCCTCGCTGCGAGGCCGTCCTCAGGCACCGCTCCAGTCGCCTGAGGTGGAGTCGATTGAAGACAGCGTAGCGAGACCAGGGGCGAAGAAAGCGGCTGGCGCGGAGATTGCACAGACCGTTGCCTTCGGCCAGTTCGTTCCAGCCGATATCGTTGGGCCCGGAAAGATCCCAGTAGGAGTCGAGCAAGCGATAGAGACGCTGCCGGTAGCCCGAGCCTGAATAGCCAAAGTTGGTCTCGTTACCCCGGTAGCATTCAAAACCGCATTGAGTCATGGTGTCGACATAGGCAGGGTTGACCTGATTTCTCGGCAAGACCAGCGATGTGACGTTAAAGCCCCGGGCCTCGGCAATGGCTCGGGCTGCCTGCAGGTCGGCCTGGAAATGGCCAAGCTGCTGGCCCCTTTCCAGGCAGTAGTAATGAGTGTAGGTGTGGCTCGCGATCTCTTGGCCCGGACTGTTCGCGATCTGCTCGATCAAGGTGAGAGCAAAATGAAGAGGAGAGGCGCTTTCATCGCTTGCCACCGCTTCATTCTCAGCGTGAAAGCGCGCCTCGCTGTAGGGTGCGGGAGGGTCGGGCCAGTAGTCGAGTTGCTCCTGGCGGTTGCGGGCAAACAGAAGGCCCACGGTAGCCCAGGTTGCGTGAATCTGATAGCGCTCGAAGAGGTTGAGCAAGGCCGGGACTGCCTGACGCGCCCTCTGCAGGTTGGGCAGATAGTTCTGCACCTTTGGTTTGTCGCGAACCCCCCAGATCAATTCGAAATCGAGGGAGACCACCAGCGTGCCTGTGCCTAGCATGGGCCGCGCTTTCGGCGCAGGGTGGCCGAGGTCATTCCTGCTCTTGGGAACGATAGGTGGCTTGCAAAGCCTGGTCTTGGGGGGAAAGCGGTCGATAGCGACGCTGGAGCACCCAGGGCCAGAGGCCGGCCCGGTCTAACACCCAGTAGAGATGGCGCTTGAGCAGTTGGGTCAGGGCGATCCGACTGGCCCGCCAGGGGTGGGTCTGACGAAAGCCCCAGTAGACGCGGGCGCTGTGAAGAAGATTCTCTCGCACCCTTTCGGCCGTAAACTCCTGGGTGTAGAGATATCCTAGTTGGGGCAACTTCAGATAGTAGCGCCCGGGCAAGAAGCGAAGATAGAAGTCGAGGTCTTGACTGCGCCGAAATTGCTCTCGGAACCCGACTTCTCTGGCTTCATCGGTGCGGAGCATCGCGCTGGCCAGGGCGAAATCGGGTCGTCGCAACCCCTCAAAGCGGCGGGGTCGGGGTGGGCCAGGCTCTCCATGAGAGGCGTGGCGGCCCAACCAGTCACCGTGCCGGTCGACCACCATCGACCCGATTGTAACCACCGAAATCTGGGGGTGCTGGTGAAAAGCCTCGACCTGCAGAGCCAGCTTCTCCGGAAGATAGCGGTCGTCGGCGTCGAGAAAGGCCAGCAGCTCGCCTCGGCAAGCCTCGAGGGCTTTCTGGCGAGCGTAGCCCGCTCCTCGGTTTCGTTCCACGCGTAGCAGACGGCAGCCAGGGGTCTGCACTTTGGCCAGGGGCGGCGCGTTGCCGTCGTCGACGATCACCGCCTCCCAGTTCGAGTAAGTTTGGAGGCCCAGAGACTGCAAGGCCCGAGGCAGAGTCTGGTTGTGCTGATAACAAGGGATGATGACGGAGACCAGGGCCATAGCGGGGTCTTCGACCCTTTGAGGAAAGGATTCCTCTCCGTCTGTTGACAGTGAGACGTTCTCAAGGTAAGCTCAGCCAGTCATCAGAATCACACCTGCTGGGTGCTCGGAGTGTGGCAGGGAGGGTGCCGTTCCCCAGTCCCGCCCCACTCCGGCTTATCTTAACGTTTCAGTTTCTTATCCAGTCCGTCCAGTCTTCGTTTCAGGTCGTCTCGATCGTTGCTTAAGCGTAGGGCGTCACGATAGTAGCCCCGGGCGAGGTCCAGGGAACCGAGTCGTTCGTAAAGGTCTCCCATTTTCGCCAGGAGCCCGGGTGAGATTCCGTAGTCGTCTAACCCATCGCGGAGCGTCTTGAGAGCTTTCTGGTGGTCGTCTTTCTGATAGAGGGCCTCGGCCAAAGCGACTCGGGCTGCTTCGCTACGAGGGTTTTTCTTGAGAACGGCTTCGAGTTGGTCTTGCAAAGGCCCAGGTTCGTTCAGGGTGAACCCCAGCTCAGCCCGGCGGGCCATCACCTTCTCAAAGCAGGGCCCGGTTGGGTTTTGACTTTCCTGCAGGGCCCGACTTAAGCTGGTGAATTCGGCCTTCTCGTTCTGGAGTTGGCCCTCGATCCGGGCTGCCATCAGGTGGCGGCAAAGGTCTTGGGTGTCGAGGGAGAGGTGGAGCTTTGAGAAGGCTTGAGCCAATTGCCACTGTTGCTTTCGAGAAGCCGTCTCCACTGTCTTCTGAAGAAGGTCGTCGACGGCTGGTCGGGTGTCGGGATCGGCAAGCCACTCTCGCAACAGTTTAACGCCCGACCCGGGCTGGCTCACCTCGGCCAGCGACAAGGTGGCTACCATCTGCTCGGTTCGAAAGACCGACCCCGCTAAATAGGGTTGGTAGACTCGGGCAGCCTGCTCGAACTGGCCGGCTCGAAGAAAGGCGGCTACTCGCTTGCGTTCGAGTAAAGAGTGATAAGGTGCGTGGCTGGCGGCTTGAGCCAGGAGCTGAGTCGCCTCGTCCACTCGGTTGGCCTCAAGGTAGAGGTCGGCCAGGCGCAACACGGTGGGGATGTCTCGTGGACTGTGAGTCAAAGCTTCTTGAAGATTTTGCTGGCGCCGTGCGCGATTGTCGAGCCCGCGTAGTCCGGCCATCTTCTTGAGTAGGGCGTCGAGACGGTTTCGCAATTCCAGGCGTTCGGGCTGATAGTCGAGGGCTCGGCCGTAGTGGTTGAGGGCTTCATCGATTTGAAGGCGGGCTTCGTCTTGAAGGGCCAGGCGAAGATGATACTCGCCCAGCAAGGCGCGATAGCCGAAAGTGGTGGCCCAAAGTCCCAGCAAGAGCAAAAGGACCAAGAACAGTCTGGCCACCCATCGGTTTTCTTTATGACGCAAGCTGGAGGGAAAGGACAGGGCTAGTCCTAACACCATAAAGCTGCACCAGAGGGCCGGTCGTTCAGCCAAAATAAAGTTAAAGCAATGTCCCTGCCCACCTGAAAACTAACACTTTATCGGTCTGAAATCTCCCCACACAT
>CAYRFU010000471.1:0-4203 GCA_964423525.1 uncultured Burkholderiales bacterium
GGGTCTGGCTCCTGGCCGGATGATTTTACCGACGAACAAAAGAAGCACCCTCTGAAATGGGAAAATATGGAAGGGTCGGCGATTCTGTGGTAGACTTAAGAAATGTCAGGAACGGTAGGTCGCCGGGGTCTAGCTCTCATAACAGCCTTAATCTTCGTCACCATTCTCGCCATGATGCTGGTTGCGCTGGTGGCAGGAGGTTCGACCGGTAGCTTCTTATCTCGAAGCCACAACGACCGAATCGCTGCTCTCTACGTGGCCGAAGCTGGTGCCTCTCATGCTTTGGCCAGGCTGGAAGCCAACTCTGCGTGGCGGCAGGGATTTAGCTCTCAACCCATGCTGAGAGGAAGAGGCAGTTACTCTCTTTCTTTCCATCCTGATCCGGCAACCCAGTTAGTGGGCGCCGATCAGTCGGTGAACAACCTCGAAGGAAGCGCCACCGTCAACGGTCCTCGAGGCGAGCTGACTGTCCCCCCGGGAACGGTCGAGCTGGTGGTGACGGCTCAGGTGGGGAGGGCTCGGCGTGTGGTCCACGTCATAGCCTCGAGAGGCACCGGAGCAGCCTTGGACGTGGCTGTTTTGAGCGACGGCAGAATCCGTCTCAAGGGGAACGTCTCAGTCGGAGGGATCGAGTCTCTTGATAACCCGGTTCCTCTCCAGACTGGACTCCACACCAATTACAACGGGGCCGACCCCGAAGTGATCCGATGGATCGAGAGCCAGGGCAGTCAGGCTAGCATTTCAGGCACAGTGAGTGCCACGGCCCCGTCTGGCATTGACTTGACGGGAGCGATTCTCGGGGGGTCCCCCGCTACCCAACAGGACGCTCCTTCAAAGGCGTTTCCTAGCATCGACATAGCATCGGAAATCGCTTCAAAATCGAGTGCCACCCCTGCCAATCTCCCTCTCTCCGGAAACGTTGTCCTGGGCAATGGAACGGCCGAGGATTTCTATCACAGTGGCGATCTGGTGGTGAACGGGGATCTGGAGCTTAACGGAGCTACCCTCTACATCGACGGAAAGTTGACAGTCAACGGCTCCATCGCCGGGAGTGGAGGTCTTTACGTTCTGGGTGACCCGACCACTCCTGACCAGCCTGCTACCACCTTTCGCGGAGATGCGACGATTTCCACTAGTAACGACAAGAAGGTTGCCATTTACAGCAGGGGAAGCGTGGAGTTGTTGGGGTTCGACGGGGACCAGTTCATTCGTGACCTGGCCGTCCAGGAGAATGACCCCCAAATTCTCGCTTGGTGGGGCCAGGCCAACGAGGCTCTCCAGAAGCTTGACGAAGACCTGGCCAACTTTCAGGGCTCCGACTTCGGCAACCGCACTGTTCGTGACCGGCGAGTCGAGATCCAGATCACTTTGGGACCTTTTCCGCCAGACGCTGGCGCTACCTACAATGGCAGCGATAACGACACCCTGCGAAAACTAGCTGGGCGAATCAGCGCCTCTGGATAGCGGACCGACCCATCGCTTTTTGGAAGAACGCTTAACCTACGTTTCAGATCTTTTCAAAGGCGGAGGCTATCACTTCGGAGGGGACATCAACGTCCTCAATAATTTCGACCCCGATGACCCCTCGACCCAAGCAGGTTTGCTCGATAGCGTAGGCGATCAATATGCGAGTCACGGACACTTATGGGGTCAGGTTGTGGCGCTCCACAACCAGGTGGGGTTCGGTAAGACAGCTAGTTCAAGTTTTCAGGGGCTCATCTACACTAACGGCTATTTCTATGCTGACCAGGAAGTCAACGTCGTTGGGGCCGTGATGGCAGACGATGATGGGACCCAACAGTCGGTGACTCGGGACAATCAGACCGTCAATCCGGGAGACATTTTTCTCAATAACGGTACTTCCCTCACTTTCAATAAAGCCTATTTTGACGAGGCTCAAAGTCAGACCAACATCGGTCCGCTCACTTTGACCAGTTGGGTTCCCCGATGAAGCAACGAACCGGCTTTTCGTTGCTGGAAGTCACTCTAGCCCTGGGGATTTTGACAGTCGCTTTGCTGGCTACACTGCAAGTCTTCTTGAGTGGAAGTCAAATGGTGGCCCAGTCGACTCAGGTCACCACCGCGGGCGAGTTAGCTCGTGAACTTCTCGACCGTTGCGCCGCTATCGGCTACGCTCTCGTCCCTCCCAATAGCACTGTTTTTGACGGCACCGCGACAACACCCACTCTTCCCGATGCCAACGGCTTTCCGCCGGCGCCCTACCCGGAGGCCGTGGTGGAAGGGACGACCTACCGCTTTCGGGTGACCACGGACAACCTTGCCGTTCTGGGAGCGACCAACGAGCCTCGAGCCATTTTCGTGGAAGTCTTCTGGGGCAGGAATCACCAGGCGAGTTTTGAGACTTACCTTCACCCCTAGAGCCGCCACGCTGGCCGAAGTTTTGGTAGGGGCCTTCGTGTTGGGCCTTTTGGTTACAGTCATCTTTGCCATCTATCGGATGGGAGCTAGCGCCCTGATGAAAGCCGATGCAGAGAGCGAACTCCTACAAGGGTTGCAAAACGCCACGCGGCGGTTCGCCCGCGACGCCGAACAGACGGTCTACGACTCGGTTACCGTTGCTCCCGATGGTCAGGCCGTGTCTTTTCTGTCGGCCGTTTACGGCACTGGCTATGCCGTAGACGGAAATGGCCGCCCCCAGTGGCAGCGTTTCGTGGTTTACTACTACGAGCCACCTTCTGGTCGGTTCTTACGTCGTGAGGTCGAGTTGGTAGCTCCGCTTCCAGTAGCTGAGACCATCGAGGTGACGGGTCTAACTCTATCCGACTACACGAATTCCGGAGCCCTACTCGCTCGACACGTCCACGATTGCGAATTTCGAGTGGATCTTCAGCCTCCTACGGGAACCCCGATTCTAAGCTTGGCTTTGGGCGCTCGCAAAGCACGCTACGGACGTGAGGATGAAGAGTTGGTCCGATTGGGGACAGCCGTAAGAATGCGAAATTGAGCCCTGATGACCCTGGGGCTCTTGCTGCCAGACTGCGAGGGTCTGCCTGGAAGCAGACTGGGCCCTTGGCCTTAGGAGCGGCGCTAGAAATGCGCTATTGATTTTCTGACGGATCCTTAGCAGGTGATATCGAGGTTCTTGCCCAGGAAGCGTTGCCTTTTGGCCCGCTCGACCACTTCTTCCGGCAGCTTGACCCGGGTCTTGCACGAGGGGCACCGGAGCTTCTCGGAGAGAATCTCTTCAGCCGACCAGTCCGGCAGAATCTTTCTGCAGTTGGGGCAAGCGATTCTCTTTTCGGGGTTGATCCGTCCTACTTCAGCCATCCTCTCCCCTTTGCCGCAGCGGTCAGGCCTTCCTTTCCGGCCCCTCTCGGACAAAATAAAAACCCCCGGGGGTTACCCGGGGGTGGTCCAACCAATGCTCATCTCACTGACGTAAGATTACGGTGCTTGCGTCACAAGAACGTTAAGCGGGTTGGGCCACTTCCGTTAAACGGGCTGGTCGCAACAGGCCTCGCGGGTCTCGCAACAGGCCGCCCCGGCGACGCAACAATCAGCCGTTTGGGCGTTGACCTGGTAGCAGGCCTCTTCGGTAGAGTAACGGTCAGCGGTTGGCTGGCTGGCCTTTTCGCAGCAGCCGTCTGCCTGGCTCACGCTGCAGCAAGCTTCGACTGTCTCACAGCAGACTTGGCCCTCGCTGCAACAGTCGGCTAGAGCGCCTCCGGTAAGAAGGCATAAGGTTACTAGAAGAGCTAAAATACGCATGGTTAAGATTCCTTTCAAGGTTGAGTAGAGGGGTTACTGAACTAGCTCAACCGGAAAGGTGGGGGGCGAGGCGCCTGGGTCTCGAGCAGAGGTTCATCCGGAGGGGGCCTTTGCCGTTCTTCCCGGACCTCTAAATTCATGTCGCCGTTGTCGGTCTTGGCCAGCTGGACCCACTCGATGATGGGCGTCGCTGGCGGCTGAACCACCACCGGCATCGACCCCGGGGCGGCCTCCGCACAGCAAGCTTGGCCAAGTTCGGTCTGACTGCAACAGGCGTGGTCGTCCATCGCCTGGGCATAGCAGGGTAGGTGGAAGCAACCCACGGCGAGGAAAGCCACCAGCACGACTTCTATAATTCGTCGACCCACCCTTGGAGTATACCCTATCGGGGCTTCGATTACCAGTGCCGCGCCGAAAAAGGGGTGCTTCTTTTGTTCGTCGGTAAAATCATCCGGCCAGGAGCCAGACCCTCTT
>CAYRFU010000472.1:0-4198 GCA_964423525.1 uncultured Burkholderiales bacterium
GAGCGTGCTCCATCGCCACGCTGGAAACTCGGGTCGAACGGGCCAGTTTCCGCCCACTCTCTCCTCCCACAGGGTCAACTGGACTCGCGCCCGAGCGGGACGAGGAGCAGGCGGACGATTGGCCCGTTGGAGCTGTCCCAAGACGAGGTCGGCCGCCCCCAAAGCCAGTTGGGCGTCGAGCAAGGTCTGGCTACCGCCGTCAAAAAGACCTATCCTTCTGTTGGCGTCCTGCCATTGCAAAAGGTTCACCAGGCCCCATCCCCCGAACAGATCCGACCTGCCGCGAAGACCCGGTCAACCCATCCTTTCAGGATGGCAGGCAATGAGAACCACCAAAGGGGGAAGCTGAAGATGAGAGCGTCGGCCGACTCGAGGGCTTGAATTTCGTGCGGGCCCCAACGGAGGAGGATCACCCTGGGGCTGGTCGCTCCAAATAGGGAAAGGAGAGGCGCAGCGCGATGGGCTGGGCGAGTTAGGCGCTGCGGTCTCTCCGGTAGCGATAGCCAAGCTTGACCAGGGCCATAGCGCTCTCGTATTCCCGGCCTACAAGAGAGGAGAACTCTGCCACCCTCTCCGCAGAATGCACCACCAGCCGCTCACCCTGTAGAGCTTCGAACCGAAGAATAGGCCCGGCCTTGCGCAGGTCGACTACGTCGATATGAGGCTCTTTCAACGATTCTTCCAGCGCTTCTTGGAGCTCAAGCCTTTGGTCAATGGTTAGAGTGTCTCGCCCTAGGACGGCTATGTCTACATCTGAATCGCCGTGGGTAGCGCCTGAGGCCTGGGAGCCGAAAAGCCAGGAAGCCACAATGTAATCGAACTTCTCTAGGCACTCTCTTGCCTTATCTTTGAGCATAGGCCATCACTTCCTGAGCAAACTGGTCGAAGTCTTGCAGACGGTCGTTCACTAACCTGAGAAGGATGCTCGTGTCCACCGACTCGTAACGGCGCACCCCTCGCTGCGCCACGCTTTTTCTTTGACCCAACAAAGCGCACTCGATTGGCTGAACCCGGTCACTCCTGACCAGTGGCAAGAAGAGTATGATTCAGGAGGGTTGATCGGCTGTCAGGCCAGGCATGGGCTGGAGCTGATGCCAGCCTATCCGTCCTTTGCCGCTCGCTACCCTAAGGAGGCGGTGGCGGGCATGGCTAATCTTGTCAGTCCCCGTCTAGCCACGTACTGGGCTGAATTGCTCGACGGTAAGAAGCACCGCCAGGATGCTCTCGATTGGCTCGAGCTCTACCCTCGGGCCGCGGCCATCGGTTTGATACCCGCTTTTTTCCAGGCCAAAGGGAAGTCTCAAAGGATTTATCGCCAAGCCCTCAACGCCCTCAAAGCCTCAGGTCACTTGGAGACCGTCACAGCCGTGGCCACAGAGTATGGAGTGGAACTCGAGCTAGAGCCCGACTACCCCAAGAAAGTGCCAGCTTTGCCCGACTTTTGGAAGCCTGAACTTTGGCCCCGTCCTTTCCTGCGTAGCAACGGAAAAGCCGTGCCTCTCAAAGCCCTCGAGTCTCTCGGACGGGCCTTGAGCCTGGCGATGCCTTATCCTTATCCGGGCCTTCTTGAGCTGCGTTCCTTAGGTGACTGGGGGGCCTTTTTGTGGGCTCTTTACGCGGCTTGGGACGAGGCTGGCGCGCCCAGCAAGCACGGGTGGGCCTTCGAGGCTATGGGTCACCTGGGTGACAGCTCGGTGGCCAGAGAGCTTTCAACAAAGTTGAAGGACTGGCCTAGCCAGGGCCTTTACGCTCGGGCTGTCAAAGGGCTTGAGTTACTCCAGCGGATCGGGACCGACGAGGCTTTGATGTATCTCGACGAACTGTCCAAAAAACTGAAGTCTCAGGCCCTGAGGGCCGAAGCCAGGGCCAGGCTTGAGCAGGTAGCAAATCGCCGGGGGTTGAGTCAAGACCAGCTTGCTGATCGGCTAGTCCCTACTCTAGGTCTCGATCCCGACGGTTCGGCCCTGCTGGACCTTGGTCCCCGAAGCTTTCGGGTCGGTTTTAACGAGCATCTTGTGCCGGTGGTCTTTGATCAGAAAGGCAAGCTTCGCAAGAGCCTGCCTACAGCGGCTAAGAGTGACGACGAGCATCTGGCCAAGCAGGCTCAGACCCGTTGGAAATCGCTCAAGGCTGACGCCCGAAAGCTGGCTAGGCTCCAACTGGAACGGCTGGAGCTGGCCATGTGCTGCGGTCGCCGCTGGTCGCCCCAGGATTTTCAGAATTTCCTGGTGGCCCATCCCCTGCTGGGCCATCTGGTTCGTCGTCTGGTGTGGGGGGTCTATTCGGACCAGGCTCTAGTGAAGACTTTTCGAGTGGCCGAGGACCGTACTCCAGCTGACATAGCCGACGAGGAATTGAAGCTGGCTGATGATATCCTGGTGGGCCTGGTCCACCCTATTGAGGGACTCGATTCGGGTTGGCAAGAGATCTTTGCCGATTATGAGCTCTTGCAGCCCTTCGAGCAGCTGGGACGAGCTGTCTACGAGGCTTCACCCGGAGAGCTGGAAGCGCCCTCTATCAAGCGAAAAGCCGGAACCAGGGTGGCGCAGAAGTCACTCTTTGTTCTCAAAAACCGGGGCTGGAGTCGAGGCCCGGTCGAAGATGGAGCCCGCTACAACAGCTACTACCGCACTTTCGGTCCCGAGCTTTCAGCCGAGCTGCGCTTCTATCCAGGGGTTGATGTCGCTTCGGGTTGGGAGCAAGAACAGACCCTGGAGGAAGTCACCATTCTCAACAATAGGCGACCTACCCCAGCGGTCTTTAGTGAAGTGGTTCGTGATCTGGAGGCGGTCCAGGCCACCAGTGCCTGAGCCGCCGTTCGATTCACGAGAAGGGGCTGCGAGCATCCAGGAACTGGAGTCCGCTGAGTTTCCGTTCCCGAGGATACGAGCGCCCCGAACTCGACTTGGTCAAGGCTCTTCACCTCTTCTGGGACGACTGTGATCGGGTGGTGAAGAAATAGAAGAAGAAGGGCGCCAAAGCGATTCCATCGGCTCGCCGCTTCGACACCTGAGGGTCAAAAAGAGCGTGTTCAGGACACAACGAGAAGGGGAGTGACCGAAGCTCGGGTGACATTCTCAGCCACACTCCCACTCACCAGCCGGTCGACTCCACTTCGGCCGTGGGTTCCCAGAACGACCAGGTCAACCCCCTTTTCGGCCACCGTTCTGACGATGGTTCGGGCGGCCGAACCGAAGGCGCAAATGGTCGAGGTCGAAACCTCCTGGTCGAGAAGCTCAACCTGCCTTTGGAGGTAGTCTAGAGTCCTGCCCTCGGCCTCTTCAATGGCGAACAGATGCTCCACAACTTTGAGCATCATCAACTCGGACCGGCTGGCCCTCGCCAGCAGGGCAGCTTCTTTCAGGGCCCGGTGAGAACAGGCGGAGCCGTCCAAGCAGACCATGATGCGTTTCATCTGTTCCAGACCGATCCAGCCGGCACGAACCACCAAGACGGGCGTGCAGATTCGCCGGATGACCTTCTCGGTGACGCTGCCCAGGAAGAATCGGTCAAATCCGGTCCTCCCGTGGCTACCCATCACCAGCAGGTCGTAGCCCACCGAGAGGTCTACCAGGACTTTGACGGGGTCTCCCTCGCCTACCTCAATGTCGGTTTTGACGCCGAGAGCGTTCAGACGTTGGCAGTGAGTCGCCAAGTTCTCTTCGTGGGTGTCCTGCTCACGAACCTGAACCAGGGTGATACGCCCTTCCCTCAAGCGAGCGAGATCGACGGCTGGGTCGATGGCCCGCTCAGCCAACATTGAGCCGTCTAGAGCAACCAGAATCTTATAGGCCATGGGAACTCCTTTCGGGCCCATGGTAATGGTTTTTCTCTACCCTGACCCTGATCGGGATCAGTCGGCTTGACGATTCTTCGACCTGGTCACCGCGCTCAAAGGTCTCGACGAGCAGTGCCTGACCCCTGTCGAGCAAGATCTCATCGGAACGACCCCCGAACTGAAGAGCGACGTCCATTTCCCAAACTCCCAGCAGGTTGGAATTGACCATCTCGCTGGGAACCCTTCCCATTACGGCTTCGTTCGAACGAATCGCTTCGTCGAATCGCGACCGAGCGAAGGCGATGCCCCGGTATTTTCAGGGCGGCTCCATTAATCGAGTCCCCGTGGTCGACTACGGAGAACCCCGAGCCTTTGCCCTGGTGAAAGCCGCCTAAATCGCGGGCGGCCTGGCCGAGAAGG
>CAYRFU010000473.1:0-4196 GCA_964423525.1 uncultured Burkholderiales bacterium
GGCTCTACGGTGGCGACAGCTTGTGAAGGCTCAGGATTGTCCCCTCTGCATTAGACTCGGTCAACCTGGCTTTGACTGGCGATTTCACTTCGGGCAATTTGGGCGGTTTTGTCGAGGTCGTTTATCGCGGCGACCAGATGTCTCCCGCCCACCTCCAGGAAGCCTGGGGGATGATGATTGCTCGGGTCAACAGTTTGACCTATGATCGCCTCGGGAGCAGCTACTTCCAGGGGTTAGTCTATACCAACGGCTTCGTCTATTCGGCCAACGACGTCCACGTGGTGGGTGCGCTCATCGCCAATGATGATGGTTCTCAAACAGGAGAAGTCCTGGCTGGGGTTCAGCTCGAGCCAGGAGACATTTTCCTCACTAAGGGAGCCAGCCTGACCTATAATCAAGAGTATTTCAGCTCCCCAGAAGGAGGCTCGGCTGGCGCTTCGGGAGCTTTAGCGGTCACGGCCTGGATCGGGCGCTAGCTGACCTGGATCATTGCCTCTGGTTGCTAGAACTGAAAGACTGGGGCCATGCTAGCTATCGATATCATGAACCCCAAGGTCCTGACTTTGCCCGACACCACTCCCATTCGAGAGGTCGTCCAGACGTTGGTGCGCGAGAGTATCTCGGGCGCACCTGTGGTTGACTCTGAAGGCACGCTGGCCGGTGTGGTCTCTATGGCCGACTGTCTCAGGGCGGCCGAAGAGGGGGCGGCGGTGACCACCCGGGGCCTGTGCTTTCATCAGGACCTCTGGTGGGATCTGGAAAATGACAGAGCCGAGAAGACCATCATGGCGCTAGATGAGACTCTCACGGCTCGGGATGTGATGACACCGGAGGCCTTCACCGTTTCTGAGGTTACGCCTGTGACCGAGGTGATTCAGCTGATGCTCCATCGGCGTATCCATCGGGTGGTCGTGACCAGCAGTGACGAGATTCAGGGCTTGATCACGACCGTCGACTTAATGAAGGTGCTGGAAAGGACGTTGAAAACGGCCAGCCCGGCCGGTTAAGGCCAGGAGTCGCAGCCACTGGCAGAGGGAGAGCGAGAATCCTTCCCGAACGGGAACAAAAGCACCTACTCGTGCTGTCCTATCTAAGCTATGGCCTCGATCTCTCTGCAAGAAACGCTTGGTCTCCGCCTCGGCCTTACCGCCAGCGGCGAGTATCGCGTTGTCAGAGAAGAGCCAAAAAGCCTGATCGCCAGGGCTTGTCAAGGCGAAGCCAAAGCGGTCGAGGAGCTGGTGGAATACTATCAAGACACCATCTACTCGATCGCGATGACCTTCACCCGCAACCCTCACCGCGCCGAAGACCTCGCCCAAGACGCTTGGATCAAAGTGATCCGCGGACTGTCTGGGTTCAAGCAAGAGTCTCGTTTCACCACCTGGCTCTACCGGGTGACCATGAACACCTTCTTGAACTCGAAGCGGCGAAAGAATCTGGCCGTCCAGGGCGACGAGCATTTGCTCGAGCAGGCGAGCGCTCCCGCGGAACTGTCCCGGGTCGAGACCAGTCTGACCGTCCAGGATGCGGTGCGGTCGCTGCCCGACGAGTTTCGGGCGGTAGTCGCTCTCCGCTTCGCTGCCGATCTCTCTTACAAGGAGATCGCCCAAGTTCTGGATGTGCCACTGGGCACAGTTCAGTCTCGCCTCAAGCGCGGACTGAGCCGTTTGGCTGACCTGCTCGATAGTGAACAGCAAGGTGGTGCTGACCTTTGTCCCTGAGCGCCGCCTACAAAGTTCTTCTGACTGCCGGCATTGTTCTGTTAAACTTCGTTGGCTTCTGCCTGATGGAATATCAGCAGAAGTGGGAGCAACTCGATGCTCTCGAAGAGAGGCTGGCTACTCGCCAGCTGGTTTTGGAAGAGAAAAGGGCCAAAGACTACGCCCTTCAAGAGAGTGCCGAAGAGATCGAGCGACTGGAGCAAGACCTGAGTCAACTGCTTCATCAAGAGCAAGGTCGTCAAGTCGGCGATTATGTCGAAGCACTCCAAGAGATGGCGGCTGAAACCTACCATACTTTCGACTTAGCCATCGAATCGGTTACCCCGCTCCCAAGCTCCGGTCCGGAGGGTTATTACACCCAGGATTTCCAGATGCACCTCAGCGGTCGCTACTATGCGGTGGAGGATTTCCTCTACCAGATGGACGGTTTAAGTGGGCAGCAACTGGTGGCCATCAACGGTCTTGAGATCCGTTCCGGCAAAGGTGGCCGACTGAGCCTTACGATGCCGATGCGAGCCTACTTGGGAGGAAGCCGATGAGAGACCATCCCGTCGCCCTTTTGTTAGAGAAGCGAAAGCGACCGGTCTCAGCCCAGTGGCTAGGCGCCGCTCTGCTGGCAGGGTTGGTCCTATCTCAACTGAGCGAGCCGATGCGTTTCCCCGCTTTAGCGGTTCTCCTGGCTGTTTTTCCCTGGCTGATAGCCCACCGTCTAGCCGGCCTTTGGACAGGTCTGAGGAACCGAGGCTGCTTGGAGGAGCTGATGGCCTCTCCCACCCCGAGCCCACAATGGGTTGATGGAGTGGCTTTCGAGACGGTTCTCCGGTTGAGTTCTTTGGCAGGTTGGCTGACGCTGGTGGATGGATGTTGGTTGGCCGCAGGAGGGTTCTCCTTTGGCTGGCTCCCCGTCGTTGTCTTGGCTCAAATCGGCTTCGGAGGGATGGCCTCCTATGCGGCCCAACTTGGCTCGCTTCGGTGTGGTTGGAGCGAGTTGGCTGCAACCGCTCTCTTAGTCTTGGCTGGAACGTGGCACCCCTTTTGGGCTTTGGTTTGCTTGATGGCGGTTCGGAGGAAGGCCATTGCGGGATTGGGTCCTCGCCAGCAGAGCCGTCCTGAGCAAGCCCGAGTGGCTCGCGACAGGATACTCGAGTTTAGTGCCAATCCCATCGTCTTCCGTGAGCGTTGTAGTGAGAGACAGCGGTCGGGTCTGATGGGTGTCGCTTTCTGGCGTCACGGGTTGACCACCCTGGTCGTCACGGCCATCGGACTGGCTTCCTACCAGGCTCTCCATTCCTGGTTCAGCCTGGCTGGAGTGCTGTGGACAGCCCTCTTAACCTTTTTTCTGATTCAGACTTTAAGGGCAGCTTTCCACACCGTCGGGGCCCTGGTCGATGAGCGGGAGCGAGGGAGTCTTGAGGCCTTACTGCAAACGACCCTTTCAGGGCGCGACTGGGTGCTCGGTTGGGCCCTGGTAGGCTTTGTTCCCCGAGCCCTGGAGAATCTGGTAGCCAGCTTGCTGCTGGTGGGAGTAGCCGAGCTTGGGTCGCTCTCGGGAGAGCGTTTTCTGCTGTGCGGCTTGATCTTGATGGCCTTCACCCTGGCTGCTAGCGTGGCTGGCGTTTATGCTTCTGCTGCCAGTTCTTTCCGACACGACGCTTGTGACCGACTGGGAGTCGAGCTGACCTCCGGGCTGTGGTTGTTGGGCCTGTTTAGTCTTTTTGTAGCCCTTTGGGCGCCGTTGGGCATCAGCCTTCTCTCCCTGGGCTTGGCGGCGGCCGTTGTTTCCCGCTACTTCCAGAAAGCTGTGAAGATGGTTGTCACCGAGGCTCACGACGAGACTCATCCTCAGCTCCATCGTCATCTCCGCAAGGCCCTGGCCTTCGAAGCTCCCCAGGGATTTAAGGACCGTCTCCGCGCTCGCTGGGACGAGGAAGAGTCGGCCGAGTTGCTGAGTGGCAATCTCCACCAGAAGGCTGGCCGAGACTTCAAAAATCGTCTTCTGGAGAGGTTGGAGGAAGAGGGGCTGGTCAACGAGTCTTGAGACTCGGTTGCTGATACCTCTCTGAGGGTTCGTTGGTAAAGGACACGAGCTGCTGGTATCCTCAGTCCGATGGGAACGGGGGAACAAAAGGGGTCTAACGCTTCTCGAACTCCTTTTGGCTTCTGCTCTTGCAGTCGTTTGTATGACCGCCCTCCTGTCTCTCTACACGCTCATCCTGAAGAGTTTCCGACAGGGTGACTCCATCGTCGTGGCTGCGGACCTGGCCAGAGACCTTCTAGAGAATGTCAAAGCTCGCGGTTATGGGGGTCTCCCTGGGCGTTCCAGCAGGTTTGACGGGCACGCGACCACGGTGCTTTGGGACGATTCGCGCCAATTGGCTTCCCCGCTCCAGGTCACAGCTGTCCTATCGCCGTGAAAAGTGGACAGAAAAGAAGGAGCCGGGTAAGGAGCCCCCGCCTCATCTCTTGACATTGCCC
>CAYRFU010000474.1:0-4171 GCA_964423525.1 uncultured Burkholderiales bacterium
ATTAGGGCTATTTCATATTGAATCGTAATTTTACCGACGTTTGGGATCAGCACCCGTGTTCGTCTTTCACTGGAGGGCGTTGCGGTAGTCCTCAGCCAGCTGGGGATTGTCAGAAACCACCACCGTGACTTGCCGGAGGTGAACTGGCTGAGCCTGGGAAAACCTCTTGATGGCCGAAGCCACGGCCTCGGTGGACCCAGGCTGGTCGGGGCGAAGAGGAGGGAGGGTCACCGAGTTGAGTTTCAATCGGTCGGCCTCGAGGAGACCGGCACTAACCACGTCGCCCACCGGTCGTTTTAGGTCATCGACCAGAAAGAGCACTTTCTCGAAGGCTCCCCCGTGAGGCTGCATACGGTTAGCGAGAAGAATCTGTCCGTCGTAGAGAGGAGCCTGCTCAGCCTGCCAGAGTGCCTGAGCGTGGTACTGACCTCCGGCCACGCCGGAAATGGCGTGGTCGGTGGGCCCTCGCCAATTCTTGGCTGAGTCGATGGTGGTCACAATCGCCTGGGCCGGCACCCGGGCGATGTCGCCTTGCTCCACTCGAGCCCCTGGCCCACCGGGGGATATCCCAGGCGAAAGAGCGGCGAAAAAGGCCAAAAAGCTTGGATGAGAAGGTCCCGCTCGAAAGACCTGACTGAAAGAGGAGTAAGTGGTCACCGGTAGCCCGTTGCTCAGATTGGCCAGCGTGGTCTGAAAGGGCCCGACATGGGCCATCAGAGCCTGGCTTTGCACCTGGCCCGCTGGGCTGACGGCCACGTTCCAGGCCTGGACTTGATGAAGTGGCGAGGTGTGGACTTCCTGAGCGTATCGAATCCCATCCGGGCCAAAGCGGTCGTTCACAACCACCTGTTGAGACCCAGCCGACTTGACGTGTTCTTGGAGCCCTACTACTCCGTTTTGCTCCTTTTGGACCAGACCATAATTGCTGGTCGAGGGGTCGAAGACGAGGAGGGGGCTGGCCGGATTCTGAGGCTCAGGATTGATCAGAACGTGGTGATTAGGCTGGAGTTCAGCGGGTAGGCTACGGTCCTCAACCGAGGCCTTCACCTGCCCGGGCCGAAGCTCCAGTAGAACAGGCTTGGGCAACATAGAGCCAGCTGGCAAAGTGACCTCGACAGCCTGACCGATCTGGTCTTGCCGGTATCGCAACAGGACACCGGAGTCGGTCCGCAACACCCTCCCAGGGGTAATCTCAGCGACATCGGCTGACTGGACCCTTTCAGGCTCTCGCTCAAAGCTGGACCCCGAGGGTCTGGGCGGGTGGGGTGATTGGTTGATGGGGCAAGCGGCCGGCGTCTATATTGGAGAATTCTCCGCCCAGGGGGTCAGCACCCTGGTGCCCGCCAAATTGTTACATCTGGCTCAAGTCACCACGCCAAGAGCGCCCAAAATCAGGATATAGGCCGTGGCCAAAACCAGCTGGATGAGAGCGAAAGGCACCGCTTCCTTCACGAAACCCAAGAAGCCAAGTTTGATCCCTTCTTTTTTCATCACGGTCATAGCTACTACGGTGGAGGCCGACCCGATGGGGGTGATGTTGCCGCCTAAGTTTGCTCCAAACACCACCGACCACCACAGGGCCGAATCACCTGGAACCTCCATCAAGACCAGGATCTTGGAGAGCACCACCGCCAACGGGATGTTGTCAGTCACGCTCGAGGCGATGGCCGAGGACCAGAGTATGGCGCTGTTCTGGGCGAGAGTCGGGAGAGTGAGCAGCATCTTGAGTCCGTCACCGATGGCTGCTAGCACCCCAGCCACCTCCATCACGCCGATAATGACAAACAGTGAGGCAAAAAAGATGACCAAAGACCATTCAACTTCATCAACAGCCTCCTCCACCTGATGGGGAGCGTAGAGCAAGAGGAAAAGAGCGGCCGCACCCAGTGCCACAGCTTCCAAGCCCAAGTCGCTCAAAATGGGAAGGCTACTCTGGAAGGCGAACCCAAGGATGACGGCCGCCATCCCAAACCAGGCCACGCGGAAGAAACTCTTGTCTTTGATGGCCTCGTTCTCGTCAAACTCGGCTACTTTGGCGGCTGACTCTTCGATCTCTTTTTCGTCTTGCAAAGACTTGATTTCTTTGAATCGCCACTTGGCATAGAACACGGTCACCGTGGCTGCTACGGCCGTGTAGGGAGCCGAGATCAGAAAGAACTTTACGAAGGTAATCTTGGCGGCCGTTCCCACAATAATGTTGGGGATGGACGAAATCAGGGTCAGCAAGCCACCCACGTTGGTCAAAATGCCCTCGGTGAAGAGAAACGGAAAAGCGTTGAGGCCAAGACGCTTGCAAGACACTACCGTCAACGAACCGACGATAATCATGGCCGTGACGTTGTTGAGAAAGGCCGAAAAGAGGACGGTCAAGATAGAATACAGCACGAGTAACCTGAACGGGTCCCCGCCGGACGATTTGGTTAAACGCAGAGCTGACCAGGTAAAAATCCCCGAGCGCGAGGCGATCTCGACAAAGATCGATGTCCCCACGATCACCCCGATGGTATGCCAGTCGATGGTGTTGATGTAGAAGGGAGCTTGGCCATGGGGTGGAGGCTTGTGGCTGAGAAGTTCAAACCAGGGACTGTAAGCGAGCCCCAGACACACCATCGAGCCTATCAGGGTCACGATCGATTTGTCGACCAGCTCGAGCGACATGATCAACAAGATGGCCGCCAGCAAAATTCCAAACACGATCTGGCTCCGCTCGTCGGCACTACGAGTCCCGGCGTAGGGATTATGATGCTCGTCTTGGGCTCCCTCGTGATGGGCCTCTTCTAAAGCCTTCTCGGCCTCAAGTCGACCTTCTTCAGCCTTCTCTTTAGCCTCTTCGACTTGCTTCAACTGGCCTTCGAGCTCCAGGATGCGGCCCTCTGCTTGCTCGAGTTGAAGCTGGTCCTCTACTCGGTCAACCGGTAGGCTGGTTGGGGTAGGCTCAGGCTGGGCTAGAACAGTGCCAGGCCCTCCACCAAAACAGAGGCCCAGGAAGAGAAACAAGACCAAAGCGGTGGCTATAGGACGCAATCGTTGCAAAACGAACCTCTCAGACGAGCAGCAGCGGGATCTCTCGCATGTAAGCTGCTAGATTGTAAGCGATCGAATCGATCAGCTTCTGGTCGGGAGCCACACTGTTACAGATCAAAAGACCGTGATGCTTTTCAAGCACCTCGTTGCGACAGATCTCGATGGGATCTCCAATTTGAATCGATTGGGACGGCTCATGACCGGTCCGATCGAGGGCGTCGGCAGCGGAGGTGAGGTAGTGACCCATGTCTCGTTGTAAAGAGGTCACAATAGCTTCACTGGTCTTGAAAGAATCGAGTTCGCTGGCCAGATCGATGGCCCGGTCGATCTGCTCTAACCAGCCGGAGTCGATAACGTGGAGGAGAGCCGTCTTCGCTCCCTTGATCGCCAGCGTTCGGGTGGCAGCAAGACAGGAGTCCGCCGTCTTCTGATCCTCGACGTAAACCAGGATATCACTCCACAGCGCCCCGACATTTTCAACTTTTCCCTCAATGAGCAGGACCGGTTCACTGACGCTGCTCAAAACCCGGTCTGCCACCGACCCTAACGTGTAGGTCTCGAGGTCCTCATCCGTCTCTCCGAAGAGACTCGACATCAGCAAGATAGAGGGCTGGTAACTCTTCTCCTGGTCGAGAATGATCCGGTGAGGAGCGCCCTCGAGTAGCTCTCCGTCACACTTTTGGGGCCCTACCGAGTCGATTCTCTCGGTCGCCTCTTTGAGAAGCTTTTCGGCCTTCTCTTTGTCGCCCCAGCGACCGACGGGGGCCACCACCCTCGTTTCGACCTTATAGCGGTCTGCCATATCGAAAGCACAGTCGACGACCGACTGACGTTTCGCCTCCGACCCTTCGCAGTCAAGAATAACCAAGAGCCGCTCGAAAGGAAGCTTGTCGATCTCGACTTTCTCTCGAACGGTGGCTTTAAAAACCGATTCGAACTCGTCCACCCGGGAGTAGCGTGTACTCATGAACCCGCCTTCGTGCCTCGACTCTGCCCCCCTGCCCTAGAAGTCCGACCGGAAAGCTTCCACCTTCGAACACACTACTCGAAAGTAAGCTGCGGCGAGTGAAACTCGCTAAAAACCGGGCCGGCCTGGGCGGGGGGGGGTGCAAGTGTAGGCGCCGCCATGCCGCAAGTTAACTTGAAC
>CAYRFU010000475.1:0-4145 GCA_964423525.1 uncultured Burkholderiales bacterium
GCACCGATGGCGGCTCCCGCCAGCGGGTTGGCCACCAGCATTCCGGCAGCGGCTCCGATGGCTGCCCCGGCGGCGGTGGCGATCAAGCTACCCCGACGAATCGAGGCTCGCTGAGGTTCGCCTTCGGCTGTCTTGGTGTCGAACAGTCCTGCTTCTGAGGCCGAACTGGCTCCCAATCCCAGGGCCACACCGAGGCCGGCTCCTTGGAGCGGTAGACCGACGTAGGCCCCGGCCAAGGCGCCAAGAGCTCCGCCAACGGTGGCGGCTGCGGCTCTCACGACGTTCGGCTTGAGGACGCGGTCAGTCTTTTGGTGGGCCTCCTTTTCAGCGCCATCAAAGAATTTCTGGTAGTTGGCCGGCGACAGCACCAGGATGGAGGTGTCGAGCTTGCGCAGGTCTCTCAGGAAGTTACCCTGGCTGCCCGGGTAGGGGACCTTACCCCCGAAGGCAGCGACGCCATTGACGACGGCTCGGCCCATGACGTGACCCTCAGGAGCCGCTGCGGTGTAGGTCTCATCAAGGGCGGGTGCGTTGCTGATAGTGGCGTTCTCATCGCCGGTGAACTTTTGCACCACACCATCGATGGTGGCTAGCCAGTTTCCGTGGGACAGAGAGATCCATTTGGGGGCTCCGCTCGAGCCCGAGGAGTGGACCATGCCGCCGATATCATCGTACTGGATGGCTTCCCGTCTTTCGGTCAGCTCGGTGGCGTTGTCGTTCAGGCTGGCCTCGCCGGCCTCCATCAGCTCACTCCAGGTGTGCAGCTGCTTGTCGGTTTCGATCCCTTCGGTGTCGACCTCGTCGAGCACAATCAGGTGGTCCAGGTGGGGGAGTTGGTCTTGCAGCCCGACCACTTGCTCGAGGCGGCTCCGACTGTCGATGACGAGAACTTTTTGCTGGGCGCCGTTGAGGGTTGAGACCACTTTGTCGTCGTCAAGTTTATCCACCAGCGGGGCGGAGATGCAGCCCGCTTCCAGCGTGCCGTAGTCGGCGATGCGGCCTTCGGCAGTGTTGTCCATGTAGGTGCCGACCCGCTCTCCGGGAGCGATCTCGAGGTTGACCAGAACGGAGGCGAAGTTTTCGACTTGCTTGAGGGTTTGGCCGTAGGTCAGATAGTCGTATTTTCCACTACCCACCCGGGTGCCGACGAAAGGGCGGTCGGCGAACTTGGTGGCGGCTTCGCGGAAGAACTCGGGCATCGTTTGCACTTTTGAGCTTCCGGCCCACTCATCCAGGCTGGGATTGGGCGGGTAGTCTTGCGATCCGATCCTACGGGGGTTCGGTTGGGTTGGAGCAGAGCTGAGTGTGATGGGTCTCATTTCCTTCTGGCTCTCACTTTTCTTTGATCTTGGCGTAGTGTAAGGCCGACAGTTTAAAAAGTGCTGAAAGTTTTTGATTCAGCGAGAGCGCCCTGCCACGTGAAACAGAGAGAGTCCGCCCTGAGTGAAGCACTCGGTCTCTTCAAAGGTGGGGCCCAGGCGGCTGAGTGCGGGCTTGCTCGATCTCTTTATGCAGCTCAGCGGCTGAACGTTTCGACCAGCGCGAGGTGCCCGAGAGACGCTCCACTTCAGTCAAGGTGATCGGGTTCTGACTGCGAAACCGCTCAATCAAGAGAAGAGCCCGGCGAATGGCTGCCATCAACTCCTCGCGCGAAGAGGCGGTATGGATAGGCTCCTCAGGGTGACGTTCCAAAAAGCGCTCGACTCGGGTTTGGTGAATTTGGAGAAGCTCTCGAGCGGGTGTGGCTTCATCGAACTGCTCCAAGTCGAACTCAGGAGGAGAATCGAGGGGGTTGTGCTGACGGGCGTTGTTCGTGATGACCAATTTGCCCTCGGAGAACTCGGTGGCCAGTTCCAGAGTGTAGAGGTCTCTGGGAACCAGCTTGAGAGCCTGGAACAAAGCCATGCCGCTACCTCGGGGGCGAACGTGATGGAAAGCGGTGCGAATCTGGCCGTCGCCCGAGACCATCAGCCGAATAAAGGTGCGATTCTGGGGAAACTGACCGGTCATGGTAAGATCTTCGATATCGTCGACCCAGCGAAAGCCCTTGCCTTCGAAGAAGGCTCGTTGGCGATCATAGAAATCCAGGTCGAGAAGAGGAGCGAAGTCTTGGGCCCGCACGCTCGCAAACTGATGGTCAGCCGAAAAGGCCACGGCCAGGTCGCGAGCAACCTGGCGTCCACCTCGTTGATAGATAGAGCGAGACAAGGCGTGAGTGCCGAGCAGAAAGAGACCGAAGAGCACCATAGCCTCGAGCATGGATCAGGAGCCCCTCCAGATCTGGACCTGATTGCGGCCCGCCTCTTTGGCTCGATAAAGGGCTTTGTCTGCGCAGGCCACCAGCCCATCTGGGGTCGAGCCATCCTCGGGAAAACTGGCCACGCCCACGCTGACAGTGGCGGGGATGGTCTCGTCTTGGTGGACGAAATCGCCGTGGGCGACGGCGCTACGCAGACGTTCGGCGATGGAAGCACCGACCGGCTTGCTGGTGGCCGGCAAAAGCACGGCGAACTCTTCTCCGCCGTAACGGGCCACCACGTCGTATTCGCGTAAAGCCTTCTGGAGGGTCTCGGAAACCTGGCGTAAAACAGCGTCGCCGGCCTGGTGGCCATAGCTGTCGTTGAGTCGCTTGAAGAAGTCGATGTCGATCATAAACACCGTCAGAGGTTTTTCGTAGCGTTGGCAGTAAGCGACCTCTTTCAAGAGACGTTGTTCCAGATAGCGACGATTGTAGAGACTGGTCAGCCCGTCCAGGACGGAAATCTCGTAGAGGCGGTTATTTTCTAGAGCCAGCGAGATGTGGGCCGACATCAGCACGGTCAGCTCTAACTCCTGACGGCTGAAAACATGGTTGGGGTCTCGGGTGGAAAGGGAAACCACACCGATGACGCGCCGTTTGATCATGAGAGGAACGCAAATCATGCTGATCATTCGGCGTCTCTGCTTTTCGACGTTCTTGAAGCGAGGGTCCAAGGAGACATCCTCGATCAGGACTGGCTTCTTTTTCTTGGCCACCCAACCGGCTACGCCCTCACCCAGCTTGAAGCGGATGTTATCGACTTCCCACCGGGTCAGCCCCGACGACTCGCAAAAAGCCAGCTCGCGACTGCTTTCGTCCAGAATCATGACAGAACAGTCGTCGGTTTGCAGCAGGCGCTTGAGGTGAGAGCTGATTTTCTTGATCACTCTCTCCATCGGGTTGTTGGAAGCGATCAGTTTGCTCACCTCGAGTAGAACCTTTAAAACCTCGGCTTCGCGCGACACTGCTTGAACATTCTTGGGACAACCGAGCCCCTCCTGGCGGATTTTTTTCATTGGGCGGAGGAGTCCTCGGTCCATACCGTCGAATCTGCCGGCTGACATTCTAGAACCCAGTCGCGGTTGGGGCATCTGGGTATAAGGAGGAATGAATGAAGATTCTCAACGTTTTTCGGCTTCGGTCGCTTCTGGTCGGCTTCCTGACCCTGGCGATGGCCGCTATGATCACCACCAGTGCCTGGGCCGGTGAGGTCCGAAACGTCACCGTTACAGAAGGTCCCGGCTGGGTGAAAGTCCATGCTCACGGCAGCTTCAACTACTCGGTCAAGCATTTGCCACAGGGCAACGCTGACTACCGCAGTATCGCGGTCGACTTGTCTCCCGCCTACATCAACCCCCGGATGGAACCGAAGGTCACTTTGCCGGTCGATGAAGGCCTGGTGGGCCAGGTTCGGGTCCGTCAGCTCACGGGCAGCACCGTCCGAGTTTATATCGACGTCATCGCCTGGCCTAAATACAAGGTGATGAGCGTCCCTGGTGGGGTAGAGGTCGGTATCGACGCCTACCACATGCGGTCAGACGACCCCTCAGCTAGCCGCTAAAGACGGCCAGCACTTGAAAAACCGGGCCCTCGAGGGTCCGGTTTTTTCTCTTTTCAGAGGAGCCTTTTGGTGGGCCCAGAAGCGGCCGCCATGAAAATTCTGGTGATCGGGTCAGGCGGCCGAGAACACGCTCTAGCCCACGCGTTAGCCAAATCTCCCCAGGTGGAGTCAGTGGAGGTCTGCCCGGGGAACGGGGGCACTCAGTGGGAGCGGGCCGAAGGTCTTGCGCCCTGCCGCAGTGTCACGGTTCCCAGCGAGGCCATCGTCATCTACGCTCGCCACTTC
>CAYRFU010000476.1:0-4144 GCA_964423525.1 uncultured Burkholderiales bacterium
GCCGGCGGCCGCGAAAATCGGGATTTTTTGACTCTCGACCAGGCAGTTAAAGATATCGATCATGGGGATGTCGGTGCGGATCATCTTGTTGGGCTTGACCCGCATCATCGGGTTGACCGTTGGCCCTCCGATAGGGATGGTCGGGTCCCCTGTCAGCTCAGCTTTGCCATCGATCGGCTCCCCGGCCCCGTTAAAGACCCGGCCCAGAATGTTGGAAGAATAGGTGACCTGCATCGGCTTGTGGAGAAAGCGGACTGTGGCCTGGGTGGAGAGCCCTTTGCCCCCGGTGAAGACCTGGAGGCTGACCACTTCCTGGTTGAGTTCGACCACTCGGGCTAACGACTTCTCGCCGTCGACGTTCTCCACCAGGGCCAGGTCGCCGGCGGCCACACCCTTGGCGCGAATGCGCAGTACGTCGCCGACAATCTCAAGCACATTGGTGTGAGAGATCAACTGTTTCACGACGGCGGCTTCCTTTTGACGGGCGGGATCCCCTCTTGCCGGGCCGCCCGCTAGGTCACCGCGCCTCGGTGACGTGCTCGAGGGCGTTGCTGACCAGGCTCATCACATGGTCATCGGCTAGCCTGTAAATCATATGCTTGCCCTCGCGCCGTCTGCTGACGAGTCGCTCGGCTCGCAGCACTCTCAGCCTTTGAGAGACGGTAGAAATCTCGTCACCGCTGGCGTCGGCCAACTCGCTGACGCAACACGGTCGGCAGGCTAGAGCCTCCAGAATCTGAAGACGAGAGACGTCGGCGAGGGCGCGAAAGATGCGGGCCGCGTCCCGAAAATTGTCTTCGCTATACTGTGAAGGCTCTAGCCTGTCCGGATGATTTCCCTGGCAACTGTCAGACTGAGTCAAGCTAGGCTGTTACCAGCTCGATCGGGCCGTGGTTGTCGCAGTGGTCGCCATGGGGGTAGTGCAGATGACCGTCGACCAGGTAACAGATGTGGTCTCCGTGGGGGACGGCCTCGTGACCGCACCCCGGCCCGTGAACGTGACCCTTTTCGTGTCCTGAGCACTCATGGTCGGGGGTGCAGCGAACCGGATTGGTTTCGCTCACTTCGATCACGTGCTCTTCGACATCGGTGCCTTTTTGGTGATGGAGACAGCCGTCGTGCAGATAGTCGATATGGTCCTGGTGGCGGATGGCGGTGTGTCCGCATCCTGGTCCGTGCTGGTGCTCGTGGGTTCCGTGCTTGTCACAACTCATTCTTGCGACACCTCCTTTGAATGATTGAATACTTGTTCAATTGTATGAGCTGGATTCCTTCTCACCTTGAGACGGTTAGCTCAAGCTGAAAGGTCCGGGGTCGGACCGGTCGAAGCGGCCGCGATGCGTTGCTTGGCAGCTTTTCTGGTGACTGTTCTCTTACTCTTACCGGCCTGGGCCGAAGTCCTCCAGGGCAGAGTCCGCCCTGGTGGCTCGGTGACTTTGCCGGTGGAGGTAGGGGAGTTGGTCTGGGAACTTGACCTGAGCCTGGAGAATGCCACGACCGACCTCGACCTTGTGGTCCTACGAGATGGTGTCCAAGTCGAGTCTGAGCGCGGCAGCAGTTTCTCTGAGAGTCTGCGACTGTCGGTCTTCGAATCGCAACTCCGATCGGGTCTCTATCACCTTAAGGTCGAATGTCCGGCCAAGGTGGTTCTCGCTGGAGGTCAGCCTGTCGAGACCGTTCCGTTCGAGATTCGAGTAGAGCGAAAGGACTCTCCTTTCCCGCTTTTGGAAAAAGGGCCAAACGAACTCCGGATGGAGGCCCGAAAGCGGAGCTATGCCGTCTATCAGATCGACTTTCAAGGCGGTCCTCTCACTCTCTTTTGTCCCACCGCTGACCTGGACTTTCATCTGCTCGCTCACCCTTTTAGTCCCGATTGGAAAGACCAGGCCTACTCCCGCACGGGCCAAACGGGCTTCAAGAAAGCCAACCTCGATATCCCCCACGGAGACTATCTGGTGGTGGTGGAAGGCAATCTCGAAGATCGAGAAGTGGCCGATTTCGTGTTTTGGAACCAGGTCGAACCCGATCCCCCGAGGCTCAGGGAGCTGACACTTCAGTCGGGTTTTGAGGGTGAGTGCCAGAAAGTGGTTCAGTTGCTGACTGACGACGACTCCTTCGGTTCGGGTTGCCTGATGAGTCCTCGAGGTCACGTTCTGACCTCTTACCACGTGCTAGAAGCGGACCGAGGGGGGATTCTTCAAGAGGGGGAGTTCACGGTGGGTTGGCTAGCTTCTCCCTCACAACTCGCCCAGGAGCGATTCTATGCCCGGGTGGTTGAGACCGACCAAGAGGGGGATCTGGCCCTTCTTCAGATCACCACCGACCTGTCGGGAAGGCCGGTGGACCTAGCTTTTCCGTATTTCGAACACGGTTCCGTTCCTCAGTTGGCCAGCCCCTTAACGATGATCGGGTTTCCGGCCCAGGGTTGGTATCACAAGCGGCCCGGTTTAATGGTCGCCTCCTGCGTGGTGGCCGGCTTCGAGAGCCATCCGGAAGGGACTGCCATCAAGACCGACGGCCCTACTACCGGAGGCTTCTCGGGAGGAGCGACCTTAGATTCAGCCGGTCGACTGGTCGGACTGGTGAGAGGGATTGTCCCACCTTACACCTTTGTCTGGAGTCTGGACCGAGTGCCTATCCGTTGGTGGCGGCTTCTTGAAGAAGCTCCCCAGCCCGGCGCATCTTTTTGAGCAGGTCCCCGATCGCCTGGTCGGTGGACATCCCTCCGTCTTTTAACTCGGAGACATAGCTGGCCTGGGCCAGAATGTCGACCGAGTCGACCGGGTCGGCCGAGAGGCAGCTGTTCGGCTTGCCTTCGGCGGCGTCCAGAAAGCAAGCGTTCAGCTCCTCGGTGGTGTGCTTCTCGGCCAGCCTCTTCAGCTGGCTGATGTTGACTTTTTTCTTAGCTGCGGCGTCCATAGGACCAGTTTAAGCCAGCACTGACGCCAGAGTGAGAACAGAATTTTAAAATTCTTTCAGAGCCTGCGAGTAAGCTTAACCCGTGTCTGCTGTGAACAAGATAGCCGCTCTTCAAAGACGGGCCGGCGGAGCGACCGTGCGGGTGTTCCAACCCGAGCAAACCGACCCTTCCATCAAGTCGGCCAAAGGTCCTCATTTGACCGTCTTCGATGACCGGTTCGAGCCGAACGGACTGTTGCTGGTGAGTCTGGCCGGGACCAATTGCGACTCCGCCTATATGCTGGCTTTTGATGGAGTGGCAGCCCGGGAAGGCTACACCGCTCTGGCTCTTGACTACCCCAATACGGTCCTGACCACCGACTGTGACACCAGCCCTGAGGACGACCCGCATACCCGTTTCCGTCAGGAGATCGTGACCGGGCAATCGGTCAGCGATCTGGTGGAGGTCGATCAGAGCAACAGTATCGAGAACCGCCTGGAGGCCGCTCTTCGTCACCAGGTCCAGGCCGACCTTGAGCGGTTCTCTCCCTTCCTCGACGAGGATGGACCGGTGTGGGAGAGGATTGTTTTGGCCGGTCATTCACAGGGCGCCGGTCACGCCGCCTATTTGGCCAAAACTCACCCGGTTCAGGCTGCTTTGATGCTAGCCGGTCCCCAAGACAGCGACGAGGCCAGCTGGCTTCATCAACCCAGTGCCACCACGCCGGACCGTTTCTACTCTTTTCTCCATTGCCAGGACGATTTTGGCAGCCAGCACCAGCTCCAATTGAGTCGGATACTGCGCCATCAACCAGACCTTGAGCCCGATCAGGTTCAGCGTGAGCCAAGCTCCGCTCCCGTCGTGGTCACCTGTGACCGGGTCAGAAAGCCCCATATGGCCGTCCTTCTGCCCCGCTTCGCCGAGGTTTGGCGAGGTCTTCTCGGGCAGGCCGACTGAGGGCCTGTTGACATTCGACTGGCCGAGGAAGAAGGGTTATAACACGGAGGCAGACCAAGCGACTCGAAGCCGGCCTGAAGCGAGCCTTGAATCCGAAGCCCGGTTTTGTCGTCGGAAGTCTTAAAGCCCTTCTCTTCCAGCTGCTCCAAAGCGTTGGCGAGGCGATTGACGGTTACGGGGATATCTTGGGGACCGGCAGCGACAGCCTGGGGAACAGGCGCGCTCCTTTGGATAGGGTGTAGATCTCAATCTGAGTCATATTTCTTGACTCAGAGTAGATCCTCTGGC
>CAYRFU010000477.1:0-4125 GCA_964423525.1 uncultured Burkholderiales bacterium
CCTTAGATAGGAAGTTGCTCGCCAAGCACTGTCCACCCTAAAGAACTCCGTGAGCGGCCTCCGTGTTATAACCCTTCTTCCTCGGCCAGTCGAATGTCAACAGGCCCTATAGAGGTCTCCCCTTTGGTCGGGGCTTGGAGCACGTCCGCCCCGGTGTCAACACCCGCGGCGACTCACCTGCCCAAAAAGTCTTTGACAGGAGGATTAGGCCAGGGAGACCAATCCTCAGAGTCTATGCAAAGGTCTAACGAACTCTTGAAAAGCGCGATTCACGAACGGGGTGTGAAGGCGGTCGCAGGTGAACTCAGGCTCTCGACCTCCCTGGTCTACAAATGGTTTCAGGATTACCGATTGACTGGCTGTGCCAGGCTGCCAAGAGCCACTCCTCAACACCCGTTTTCCAGGCAACCCAGAGCCCGCTTTGGTCGTGTTAGCGACAACGATACAGACGGGGAAACCAGGCTTCTGTTTCTGGAGGCTAAAGCGTAGGTGTTCAGCCAGACCGCGATCGTCAGCTTCTTCGAGCATCTCCGCGAGGAGTACGAGACCCATCGACTGCGCGACTGGCAGAGCGGCCCGGGTGTGATCTTACGCCAGGATGTCGACCTCGATCTGCGGGGAGCCGAGGTGTTGATGGAACTCCAACATCAGGTCGGCCTGCGCTCTTCCTTTTTTGTTCTCCTCACCAGCCCCACCTACAATCCTCACAGCGCCGAGAGTCGAAGGATTCTCACCAGAATGGTCGAGATGGGATTTGAGGTCGGCCTGCATTTCGACCCCACCGTGGATGAGCAGGGCGACCGGCTGACGCGGGAGGCCGAGACCCTCAGCCGGTTGTGTGGTGAAAACGTCGTCTCAGTAAGCCTTCACAACCCCACCTCGAGGGGTGAGTTCCCCCTTTATGACGGCTTTATCAACGCCTATGACCCGGCGATCTTCGAGCCTGAGTCTTACCTGTCCGATTCCCTCTGCCGTTTTCGTCACGAGCCGAGGGAATTCCTCAAGAGAGCTAAGAACCGGGTCGTTCAACTGCTGCTTCATCCCTGCCATTACGGCTTGGCCGGAGGCTATCAAGAAAGCTTCCAGCGTCACATCGACCACTATCTTGACCAGGTCGACCGCAGTTTTCGGCCCTTCAATCCGACTTTCGCTCAGCAGATCCAGCCCGACCTTAAGGAGTGGTATCTCGCACAAGCCGACGGGCGCCGCTCACTCCGCAATGAAAGAGAACGTCGATGAGAGATAGCCCGGCCACGGGCTCCCCCATCCCGCGAGGGTAGAGGGGAGGGCGGAAGGACTGAACTATGACCTCGATGCCGGCCTCGTCGAACAGGTGCTGGTCGTGATAAGTCTCGGCGGCCAGGCGACCGCTGAGGTAGGTCTTTCCGCCCACTGCCTGGACTAGCGATATCAGCCGTTCGGTAGCCGTTCCGCGACTGCTCAGTAGGCTCGAACGGCAAGTCTTCTCCCAGGGGATCTCGAGAGCTTGAAAGAGACCCTGGAGGGTGTGCAGGTTGTAATCTACGAGCGACTCGGTCGAGAAGGTGATGAGCGGCTCGAGCAGGCCGAGTATCTCCCGGAAATGGGGTGTCTTAGAGTAGCGATGGTGAACCGTCTTCACCAGTTTTCGCCTCCACGGCTGCCGATTGTCCACCTTCATCTCGAGGATAGCGCGCACTCCCGAGAAGGTTCGCTGGACCGGCAGCGTGACCCAGAAGGGCTCTGTCTTGCCGGCCAACTTGACCCGGTTGACCCAGCTACCTGCTCCCTTTCTCTCATACTGAACGTCATCGAGAAAAATGAACCGATCGCAACTGGCCGCCTTGTTGAAAAAGCCCAACCACGGAAAGAAGTTGGGCTGGTGGATGGCTACGAGCGCCACAAGTAGAGTCGCAGTCGAAGTAGGTCGATCAAGTTACTGATGACGGTCGGCAGGTTGCGCACCTTGGACTCTCCGCCCAGTCGCGAACGCAGAGTGGTCGGCACATTGGTCCAGGGGCGGCCCTGCCGGAGAAGGCGTAAGAAAAGTTCCATCAGGACCCCCCAACCACGCCCTTGCGAATAAAGCTTGACCGAGCGCAGGGCCTCGACCCGCACCATGAAAAGACCTTGAAAAGGAGGTACATAGCCAAACAGAATTCGGTTCAGCAGCTTCTCGAAGAAGGTCAGGACGTGGGCCAACCAGGCCACCTTCCGCTGGGGGATGGTGCCCAGCAAGAGATCGTGACCCTCTCGCCGGTCCAGAAAGGGAGGAATATTGGAGGGTGGCAGCTCGCCGTCGGCGGGCAAGAAAGTGAGCCACTCTCCTCGGGCGAGCTTGAAACCAGTGCGATAGACTCCGCCCAGGCCAAGATTCCTCGGATGGGGATGATAGGTGACCGAGGGGTGTCGAGCAGCCAACTGGCGACCGATCGGCCCGGTTTGATCGCTGCTGCCGTCATCCACGATCACGACCTCGAGGGCGAGGCTTGTCAGAGTCTCGAGAAGCTCGCCCACAGTGATCTCCAGGCCCTCTTGCTCATTGTAGGCCATCACGATGACGGTCAGCTCAGGTCGAGAATTCACCGAAATTCATCCCTCAGCAGACCCATGACCAGCACATCCCTTGCCTCGCCGTCGACATAAGCGTGCTGGCGTAGGGTGCCCTCGCGCCGAAAGCCGACCTTCTGGTAGCACTTGACGGCTCGCTGGTTGCGTTCTTGAACGTACAGGTAGATCCGGTCTAGATTGAGGTCGTCAAAGGCGTGCTGGCACATCATGTGGGTGGCCTCCGAGCCCAGACCCTGGTCCAGACGATCAGGGTCGAGCTTGATGCGGAACTCAGCATTGCGGCTGACCCGGTTGATGGCCACCAGTTGGGCTAGACCGACCAGTTCTTCCTGCCGCCGAACGGCCAGCGCAACATCGCTAGGGCTGCGGCTCACCCGTTCGAACCAGGCTTCGTGTTGGGCATAGCTGACGTAGTCAAACGAGCCGCTATGAAGCCGATAGGAGCGGTCGTTGAGCCAGGCGAAGAGCAGGGGAAGGTCATCGGACCTCAGCACATCCAGGATGATCGCCACTCCCCATTGTTCTCGTCTAAGCAGGTTAATCCTCGGCCTTGATTAAGACCTGATCCGATGAAAACTGCACTGATCACCGGGGGAGCGGGCTTTATCGGCAGCGCCCTTTGCGAAGTCTTTCTTGAGTCGGGCTACCAGGTGAAGATTTTCGACAATTTCACCCGCAACGCTCTAGCTCATCGTCAACTGGAAGGTCGTCCGGGGCTGACTGTCATCCGAGGTGATGTGCTCGATTTCGAGGCCCTCTGCGAGGCCGCCCAGGGTTGCCAAAGCGTTGTTCACTGCGCCGCTATCGCCGGCATCGACAGTGTTCTCAAGAGCCCCTCCCACACCCTGAGAGTCAATCTAGTGGGAGCAGCCAACCTGCTCGAAGCTGTCCGCCGAGCGGGCTGTGCCGAGCGGGTTATCAATTTCTCAACTTCCGAGATTTTTGGCAGCCGCGCCTTTGGGGCAACCGAAGACGACGATGCCGTAACCGGCTCGGCGGGGGAGGCTCGCTGGTGTTACGCCGTCAGTAAACTCTCGGCCGAGCATCTGGCACTGGCCTATTACAAAGAGCACGGGGTCCCGGTGGTGACAGTGCGCCCCTTCAACGTCTATGGACCCGGACAGGTCGGCGAAGGTGCCCTTCAGATCTTCGTGAAGCGGGCTTTGCAGAATCTTCCTCTGACCATTTATGGAGAAGGCAATCAAATTCGGGCTTGGTGCTATGTGGCCGACTTTCTGCGAGCCCTCGAGATTGTGCTCGAGCATCCCAAAGCGGTAGGCGAGAGCTTCAACATCGGCAACGCTCGCGCTGTGGTGACCATCTATGGTTTGGCCGGCACGATCATTCGAGTGCTCGACTCCGATTCCGAGATCCTCTTCGAACCGGCCCGAAGCGCCGACATCGAGTTGCGGGTTCCCAGCGTAGCCAAGGCCCGTGACCTGCTGGACTACGAGGCCCACGTCGACCTTGATGAAGGCATCGCTAAGACGGCTCAGTTTTACAGAGAGGTGCTGGCTGTGAAGTCGTAAAGGCTCAAAGTCGAATCTCGCCAGCCGGGTCGACCTTTCGGCCTAT
>CAYRFU010000478.1:0-4077 GCA_964423525.1 uncultured Burkholderiales bacterium
GACAACTCTGGCCTGAACCTGGAAGCGGCCCTCAGAAGTGAGAAAGTCACTCAGATAGGGATAGGCGCCGTTCTCTCCTATCATCTTTTCTAGCCACTGATCAGTGGCTGGAAACCAACCACCCTGGCCCGGTCCGAACAGATTAAGGGGACGGCGTCGGGACGTGAAGAAGGTGGCTTTGAGAAAAGCCGGAAAGTCGGCACTGTGATCGACGTGGAGATGGGAGAGAAGAACCACTTCGAGCTGCTCGATTCTGGCCCCACTTTGTTCGAAGTGCAAAGCTGTGCCTGGTCCGCAATCGACCAGAGCGACCGCCTTCTGGTCGACCCAGAGAAGATAGCCGGTCGAGGCCCGCCTGTCTCCCATCTCGGGTCCCCCCGAGCCCAGGACCTGAAGAGTAACCTCGGCCCAGGACGGCTGGATCAGAAGGAGGAACAAAAATATTGAGAGACGACGTCGCATCTTCTCAAGGTTTGGGACACAGGCGGCACCCCCTCCAGGTGCTCACCGTCACAGACTCTCGATCGGCTGGCAAGAAAATCCCCAGCCCCCCTCGTTGATTCCATAGCCCAGCCTGAGCAGAGAGCCCGAGCGCTGGAGTCCCGAAAAACTTGTAGTGTGCTTAGCGTTAGCTCCCAACAAGCTCCGGAGGGAATGGATCAGCCAGGTCCTGGCGGCCTTAACCCGGCCGGTCCCAAAGTCGAAACGGCACAGCCGACCCAGAGAGATTTTCTTCCTGCCCCAATCCAGCTCACGATGCCCGACCAGGAAATAGTTTCCATCCTGGCCGCTTACAGGAGTCCCGATGGTGAGAGGCAGACTCAGTCCCGGCCCACTCAAGAACTCTTCAAAAATCCAACATCCGTCCCTTTCGGTGGCTAGCCGAAGCACTCTGAGCGGGGCTAGAGAGTAGAGTGCGTAGAGTTCATCTTCCTGAACGAAAAAAGCCCAATGTCTCTCTTGCTCCTGGCGTCTGTCATAGACCACGCGTGTGGGCGACTCGAGTTGAGGATGAGCCTTCATGACAAAAAGCTGATTCCCCCCGGGGTGCTGCCATCCCGTATTAAAGGTGACGTAGACAGCCTCGCCGAGGGGGAAAACCTTGGGTTTGATCAGCCATCTCCGGTTCAACTCCAGGAAGTGGTCGGAGGAAAGATTGCGAGTCTGGCGGCTGTGGCCGTCATCCACCGACAGATAAGACATCACCCGGTCGTCGCCCTCCGGAATAGCCCGGAAGCTGAAAATCTTGAGGTGATTCTGAAGCCAAAAGCTGGGGTTAAAGACATTCCCAACCCTCAGGTCCCCCAACACACTTCTGAAAGACTCCGTGAGCTCACCATCCTCATTCTTGTAGCATCGCGTCAGCATTCATCACTCCACCTAGACAAACTCGGCCGATTTTCGCCTTCTGTCCGTCCACGCCTGTTGGAAGCTTCACTGCTGGCCTAGTCAACTAGAAGTCCGGCCGGAAAGTCACTTTGAGCGGCGGAAGCAAGTTCCGCCACACAACCTACGGTGGATGGCCGGACGTTCTAGCACAACCTGTGGGTCGTCGCTCTGGCCGGACCCCATTGTCAATGGGGTTTCCGGCCGCGCTCCTAGGGCGTGTTGACAATCAGCGACGACCGTCACTGCTTTCTTTCCTTTGGTTGAGCTATTGTGTGTTTTAACACGGAGAGCGGTAGAGTAGCCGGGAGCGGAGAAGTGGGGAGAACAGAACGATTTCCGGCGTTATTGGGAGGCTTCGAGTCTTAAGGGAGGCGCCGAGATCGACTGGAGCGACGACAAGCAGCGGAGGGTTTTCCTCAACGGCCTGGTGGCGGACGTGCAAAGAATCCTCTTCCTGGCTGGGAAGTGCGAGCCTGGAGGCAAGGCAGGAGCCTTTCCTGAAGACGCTTGGCATCGATCACGGCAAAGCTCGGAGTGGTCGAGCGAGCTTCCCTGGCAGTAGCCACCATCGCTTTGGTAAGGTCAGGCTCGCTCAGATTCTCAGGCGACAACAGCCGGTCCAGTTCAAACCCACGAGCTTTGATAGGATGGACGGAGGCCAACACCAAACCCGCCCAGGGCGCCATATGAGTCAGCGCCTCGAGTTGAGAGGCGAGACAGGCGTCCATCAAGGTCGCGTCGACCGGTGTATCCATCATCACTCTGCCCAGCTCTTTATAGCTCATCTGAGCCACCTTCTCCCCATTTCCGTGTCCACTTAGGTAGAGCAGTTGGCGAGCCTGAGGGTCAGCTTCTCGGCTCTCTCGGACGAGCGAAGGAAGGCGTTCGGGCCCTGGTTGGTTCACAGGAGTGGGCCGGGGGGATTGCCCTACCACCCAACGCGTCTCAGCCGGCCGGCCACTGGGGCGCTTTGAGTCCCCGATGAAGAAAAAAGGTTGCGGGCAGAAGAAACAGAGACAACCCAGCAAGTCCTCCCAAAAGCGCTCCAGCTAGACCGCCCGCTACCGACCCGGCGGTCACGGAGAGGACTGTCGGTCCCAACCCGAAAGCCGCAAATCGGAGGGCATCACTCCAGCGGCTATGGCGCTGACCATCCACGGTGACCGATAGCAGCTCAGAGCGATCTTCCAAAATTCGCTCGAACTTGTCGACGGCTCCCAGTTTGAGCGCCTCAATGGCGTGGGCTTTTCCATCAATATAGGCACTGACCCGAGTGGGTTGAACGGGTGGCGTGGTCACCTTCACAGCCTACCCACCGCAGCTGAAATTTCTTAGAATTTCGAGGCCAACCGCAGGGAGCTCGGCGCCTGCTCCCTTCGGGTGAAACGGGCGGGGCAGGATGACTGGAATCTGCTACTAGACGCCCAGCGCGCCACCGAGTTCACGGTAACGTCCTCTTGCGAGGATGTAGGTGTTGCCACCCTCAGCCAAATCTCCGAGAGCTTGAAGGCGCTGGCCCACTTCGGCCGGGAGATCGTTGAGGCGAGTGTGCCAGTTAGGACCGTATCGCTCGGTCAGCTCGCTGACATAGTGGCCGTACTGTTGAACCCCGAAGCTGGTACTCACTTCTGCCTGAATGGCGTAGGTAAACTCGTTTTGGACATTGGAGGGGAGATCTCGGAAGGCAACTCCGTCAAAAGTCTGCTCGCTAAGCTCTCGATGACGAGCCTTCAAAGCTTCTCCAAAAGCGGTTTTATCACCCTCAGGCAGGTTCTCAAAGCCCTGTTGGAACTGGTTCCAACCGTCCGTCGAGCGGGCATAGGCTAGCTCAGCAGTGGGAAGCTGGTCAGGCGACTGGCGCATCAAATTCTGCATCGAGGGTGGCAATTCTGCGCCCGACTGGCCGGTCAATTCGGTGAATTCCCGGCGGCCGGTAACATAGTTGTGCCCGCCGTCGGCCAGGTCGGCGTAGGCCGCCACTCGTTTCTGAACCTCGGGAGGCAACTCCGAAAGACGGCTGGCCCAGCCCTTCCCGTGTTGGTCGGTCAGTTCCCGGCTGTAGTCCACAAACTGACGGCCACCGAACTGAGCGGCGGCATCAACCTGGGCTGCGTTCATCAATTCCAGGCGAGCGCCGTCCGACAGGTCGTTCCAAGCGACTCGGGTTCCGTTGGGAGCCTCGAACGTCTTCTCGACCAACTCCTGCTGGCGAGTTAGAATCGCCTCCCGCAAAGCACCGCGGTCGGCATCGCCCAAACCATCCAGGCCTCGATGGAATTGGGTTAAGCCGTTGTCCACTTTGGCCAAAGCTACCTGAGCGGGATTCACCCCCATCATCTCCTCGCCCATATTGGACATGGCTCGAGACCAATTGGCGGTCACAGTTTGCTGGTCACCAGGACTCAGGACGCGGCGAGTCAGCACATCGACGGGTGCCATTCCAACCTCGGCTTTATCCTTGCCAGTAGACCGGGCCGCGTGCCGGTATTCCCAATCCCGGTAACGTTCGAATAAGGTTCGGTTGGTCTTTCCCTCGGCCAGGGCTCGGCCGATCGGGTCGATGTCCCCACCATCGGTCATCCGGGTCTGATACCTCTGGAACCCTTCTTGCTGCCGGCGGACGAAACCGAGCTGGGCGGCCTTCGGATCCACTCTATGAGCCGCTCTCTCAACCGCTTCCTGAGAACC
>CAYRFU010000479.1:0-4075 GCA_964423525.1 uncultured Burkholderiales bacterium
GTGGAACGAAAACGGTGGAGACACCGCCTTACCGACCTGGTCGACCTCTCAGCCTCAGACCTCCTGACATAGGCTTTCTCCCTCCAGCTTCCTCGACGATGGCGGGAACAGCCTGGCGGGCCTCAGCCCACTTTCTAATCTTCTGGGGTGTTTTTAGGCGTTCTAGTTTCATCTTAATGACGTCTCCCTTCGCTTCTCAGGTTGAGGCACCGGAGTTCTCTGCACTACATCCTTTGGGGGGATTTGGGTGTATGCGAACAGGGCACCCGCCCCGATTCTTATCTCGTCGGATAGGGGGTCGGTATCCCAAAGGGTCCTCTCCCCTGGGGCTGTTCGTGAGAGAACAAGAGGACTACGAAAACCAAGGAGGACTTATGCCAATACAGAACCTTACCGACCTGCTCGCCCACGAACTGAGAGATCTTCTCAACGCCGAGAATCAAATGACTCGCCTGATGGGGCGGATGGCCGACCTGGCTCACCATGAAAAACTAGCCGAGCTCTTCGAAGAGCATCAGAAAGAAACCGGAGACCACATCGAGCGACTCAAGCAGAGCCTCAGGGCGATGGGACGCGAAGCAACGCCTGTTCACTGTCACGCTATGGCAGGCCTGATCACCGAAGGGGATTCACTCCTGACCAACATTTCCGATCTTGAGACTCGTGACGCCGCTCTGGTGGGGCTTGCTCAAAAGATTCAACATTACGAGATGGCTGGCTACGGCACAGCCCGTGGCCACGCTGAGGCACTCGGTCACAAAGAACTCGTTAAAACGCTCCAGAAGACTCTGGATGAAGAGGCAAAGTTCGACAAGAAACTTTCCAAGCTCGCTGAAAAGAACGCCAACGAAAAGGCGATGGCTGGGGTCTGACCCTGATGGAATGCAGCCGGGCCGCCTTCGGGCGGCTTTTTTTTGTGTGTCAGGCAGGGCACGGAGAGGATACCTCTTTCTTGTTCTAAAGGGTGTAGTCCACTCCCGCTCTTTCCATTAGTCTGGAAGATGCGGACGCTGGTCCGCAGAGAGGAGGTACACCGTGAGCAAATTAGAACATTTCGAGCGAGCTCTGGGTGGACTCCAGAGAGAACTCAGGGATAACGTTCTCTCGAGTGATGACGAAAAGCATCGAGCTTTGTTTGAGACTTCCGCTGAAGTCCTCGAGGGCTTACAAAAGGCCTTTCGCCACAGCCGGCTCGAAAAAGAACCCGCTTGGCAAGCCGTCACCCAGCTCTAAGCTCTTAGAGACACAAAAACCGCATCTCGTCACGAGATGCGGTTTTGATTGCTCACGAGTTAGATTTTCAGAACCGGGTCGTATCCTCCCAGCTGACGTTCTCGCTCCAGTGCTTGTCGGGCGTGGGCCGGGCACCCTTTATCGAGGTATGTCCGGACCAGAGCTCGTTGAATCATAGGGTTGGCCGGGTCGATGCTCTCCATCCGGTCCAAGAGACGCAGATTCTTGTCGATGGCTTTACGCTGTACCAGGACCAGGAAAAGGTCTGTCATGGCTTTCTGGTCACCGATCTCGCTTTGACCTTCGAGTTGTTTAATCTCTCGAATATGGATCTGCGAGAGAGGCATAAAGGGATATTTTCTGACCACCAGTTGATCGTCTCCATCGGTCACCTGCCAGTAGTAAACCTTGCCTTTGGTCAGGCGAAAAGGCGCCCTGGTGTGATGAGGGTAGGAAAAGTCTTCGCCGGTCAGCTCAAACTGGTGCAGAAATTCGTCCCACTGGTTGAAGAGTGTCATCTGATAGGGGACCGCCTCGTGGTCGGGGGCCCAGTGAAATTCGGGCGGGTAAACTCCTGTGTTCACGTAGGCCGCCAGGAACCGCTTTTCCTTCTGGAGGTTCGTCTGGCCTTTCCTAAGACGGTGGAAATCGTCTCTACGGAGGGTGCGTTCCAGCAGGTAGGGTACCTCGATTTCGCGATGCTCGGCTCGAGCTGGATCGCTGTCGATCCTGGCTCCGAAACGTGGTTGGGCCGGCATCAGCTCGCGGTGACCCACTTCGGCTTGAGTCGAACTCTCCAAATAGGCTCTGTGGTTGTCGAAGAAAAAGGTCAGGCTGGCTTGGGCCTGGGGACCGGTTTTCAGTTTGTCTTGGGGTCGGACGAGGGTCAGCCAGTAGGCAGGCTTCCAACTCTCATCCTCAGGGTGTGGGATCTCCAGATCTCCTGCGACGCTTGAGACGATGGCGACGGGTTGCGTGTCGCCAATCTCAGCAGCGTCTTCAGCCTAAGCCGCAGCTGGGCTGAGGAAGAATATCAGGATGAGGACACCGATTAGGTCTTTCATAACTGTCTCCTTTCGTCATTTCAGTGTAGTCCATCAAACCCAGAAGGAGGGAGCCCCGGAAGGCTATCGCCAGGGCATCCGGCCGAGTTCGGATTAGCTAGCCAACAAAGAAGCCTGGGCTTCGCCTCGGGCCGGGTAGTCTTTCTGTTGAATGAATCGGACGGCTTCGAGCATGTCCCGAGGAGCAGGACGACCAAACGGCATACTGGTGTAGGCCGCGTAGAAGGCAGTTCCGTCAGGGCGAATTAGGAAAAGCGCCGGTTCAGGGAACCACGGAGGCTCTGAGTTGGTGACACCCCGTGAGACGTAGAGACCCCAATCCTCCATTTGCTTTTCGGTGAGACCGAAGCCGATCGCTAGCTTTTCGATTTCCCATTCGTCTCGAGCCCGTCGAGCGCGCTCGCGAGTGTTCGCGCTGACGGCCACGATCGTCACTCCCAGGTCGTTCAAATCGCTCTGAACCCTTTGGAGTTTTCTTAAGTATCTACGACAGACGGGACAGTGGTAGCCCCGATAAATCACCAGCATCGTGAACGAACTGGCCGACTGGTTCTCCGGGCTCCAGCGCTCTCGGTTAAGAAGGTCGATAACAAGAGGTGGCACTTTGGTATTAGGTAGAATTCTCATATAACCAAGGTCGCCTTCTTGCGCTGCCAGGGAAAGATTCTTAGGGATGGGGCGCCCCTATCCGTTTTGCCAGACCTATTTTTCGGTGGGGACGGTTGCGAAATTGGAGGCTACGATACTTTCGATAAAGACCGGCCTGCCGTCGTAGGCGTAGACCGGAACGGTGAGTTCTTTACGCTCATACGGCTCGATAAGCTTGACCTCATAGTAGAACGTTCGCTGTCCCGTCTGAATGGCGAAGTCAACGTCTTTCAACTGGTGGGGTGAGGGATTCTTGACAACCAGCACAAGGCGGCCTTCGCGGGTGTAGGTGTCCTCAACCTGAAGGGGCGTGCGGTTCACCACCACATCAGCACTCCAACAAAGTGCCGTTAAAAGCAGTAACGTTACCATGAGTTTTTTCATATTATCCTCCTAATTAGAGGATAACCGTCTCCCTACCAGAGAGAAAGACGCGCACGGTCACGCCAGGCCCATACCAATGGATACTGGCTGGCCGGCTCGGACGGTCAAACCGTTCAGACGACATCACCTTCAGCGTGGCGCAACCTTCGCGTGCCGAGTCCGATCGCGAGAAGTGCCAGCTGGAAGAGAGCCCCCAGAGCGAAGAAGGCGGCCGTGTCAAGCTCGCCAATAACGGTCCGATTCAGGACTTCAAACCAGCTCGCGGCCGGGTCAGGGTAGCGCCACACGTGGACGACCCAAGAGACCGCCAAGATGAGCTGAAGCCAAACGTAGATAGAGCGATAGCGCCGACCGAAAGCTTCCCAGGCGCTGATCGGAAAGGTTGGGTCCTCTAAGGTCTCGGCCAGACGTTGGCGCCACTCCTCTGATTGGTCAGGTTGCTCCAAAAGCATCGGGGTGAAGACCATCTTTTCCAGGCAGCGTACTCTCCGGCTCCACAGCTCGAAGTAGCGATAGCGACGACCTTCGATCCAGAGAAACAGCGTCACCAAGACAGTGGTGAGGGGCAGAAGAATGGGCCCTGAGCGAGGTTCCGAGAAGGCCACCGTCAGGGCGGCCGCACTGCTCACCACGGCCCAATTGGTTGTGGAATCCAGGCGCGCTCGCCACCTGTCGGCGCGCTGCACCTGGGTGTAACTGCTCGGTTTCTCTGACCTAAAATTTGGAGATTGTGCTCACGTTGCGTG
>CAYRFU010000480.1:0-4075 GCA_964423525.1 uncultured Burkholderiales bacterium
GCAGTCCGACCCCCCCAACGAGACTGAGACGGCGCTCGAGCCTGAGCCGGTGGCGGAACCCGAGCCGGCCCCTGTGGTGGACAGTGAGCCTGAGCCGACGGCCTCTGAGCCTGAAGTTGGCGAGGCTACCTTCGAGTCGGCGCTGGCCGCCCTGCATTCCGGCCAGTTCGAAGCAGCTGCCATCCAGTTCCAGACTTTGGCCGAAAACGATCCCGAGTCACCTGAGGCTCAGGTTGGTTTGCTGAGTTCTTTCGTGGGCCTGAAAGCTTGGGATGACGCCTACGATTTAGGCAGCTTGTTGCGCGGACTGGAACTAGGAGAGGCCGAGGACCATTTCCGAGAAACCTGGGAGAAAGTGTTGTTGGGCAAGCTGGGCGAGCCCGCCAACGATGTCGAACGAAAAAGGCTCTTACTCAACTATGCTGAGCTCCGTTTGCCTGCCGAAGAGGGAGTCCAGGCGTTGGAAGAGGCCGTTCAGATGCCGGTCCGCCTGGAAGAGGATGGGCTCATCAGTTTTTACCAGGTGGAACGCCAGATCGACAGCGAAGACGTCACCGCTTACATTCTCGACTATATGCACTCGGTGGCCGACCGAGCCGAACTGTTCACCCATCTCACCAAGAATTTTGCTCGTCACCCTGAAATCTCAAAGGTCGCTGAAGCAGTGGTGGCCCTGGCGTGCCAGTCACGCGAGGGGGCTCAGCAGGTTGAGGCGGCCGCGGCGGAATTGTTGGCTCCCCAGTATGCTACTCGTGAGATGGCCGAGGAGATCGGCGACGCTGGCGAAGAAGCGATGATCGAGGTTTTCCTGGACCATCTTATCCCCAGGGCTGGGTTGAACTTACCCGTCCCTTCCGAGGGATTTGAAGACATTCTCAACGACGCTGAGCCGGCGGCCTTCGTCGGTTCGCTCAGACAAGCGCTTCGCAACGTGGACTACACGATCTTCTTCGAAGAGATCGAGGTCCTGTCATACACCGGTGACGAAGAATTTTTGGTGGAAGCCTGCTCTGAACCCACCCCCACCCTGATCTTCCACGAGGCCGTTGAAGACGTCCCTCCCGAGGAACTCCGGTTTTTGGTGTTCCGCAGGCTGGTGCAGATGTATCGCCGTCATTCTGACCTCGACCATATGTCCCAAGCTCTCGATGATGCTGGTCGCTGCAAGCTGATTCAAGCCTGCGTCGAGATTCATAAAGAATCGGAATTCGCCATTCCTACCGAGCTGACCGAAGCGTTGAGCGCCATCACCGACCACGCTCAGGGTGAGGAAGACGAGGTCGTGCGGGCTGAGATTATGGCTTTGTTGGACGAGCTTTACGCCGCCACCGGAAGCGACAGTTTCATCGAACTGGCCGACTTTCTCTACGACAATCAGCTGGGCCGAAAATGGCTCGACCCCATCGCCGACCACTTTGCTGCGGCCGTGGTGGGCTTGACCATTGCCAGCTACGCAACGGCTCGCGACGAGCTGGGAACCGGCGACCTGTTTCAAGAACTGGAGGAGAAAGGGTTCGGGCTGCTCTACGAGGATGAGCGGTTCGAAGACTTTGAGGACCTCCGGCTCCGACTGCAACGACTGTGGCTTGGCCCGCTCAAAGCGGCCAGCTATGTTCTCGAAGAGGATTAGTTCAAAGTCCGATTTTGGCCAGACTTGAGAGCTTCGCTTTGCTATACTGCGGCCGATGGAACTCGACCACAACCAGTGTTATCAACTGGTCCGGGCTCGTGACCGACGCTACGACGGCTTGTTCTATACAACCGTCTTGACCACCGGCATTTACTGCCGACCGGTCTGTCCGGCCCGCACCCCCAAGGTCACCAATGTGGCCTTTGTCCGTAGTGCCGCCGAGGCTGAGGCGGAGGGGTTTCGACCCTGTAAGCGATGTCGACCTGAGCGGGCTCCCGGTGGGGTTACTAGCCAGGAGCCGAGTGGGGTCTTGGCCAGTGCCGTGGCCAGACTCTCTTCGGGTGAGTGGGAAGGAGCAAGCGTGACAACACTAGCCGCTGGGCTGGGCGTTTCGGACCGACATTTGAGGCGATTATTTCGTCGCCACCTCGGGGCTACGCCAACCCAGGTGGCTCGAACGCTTCGCCTGGGCACGGCCCGGCGTTTGCTGGAAGAGACCGACCTTCCCGTCACGGAGTTGGCCTTCGCGGCCGGCTTCTCCAGTCTGAGAACTCGGCAGCGGGCCCGCACTATCCAAGAGTTATCTCGTCAGGTGGCTAATGGGCAGTTGACCCTCGGTCGCCGACTGGACAAAGAGGCCCTGATGAGTATCTCCGGCATCGGACCGTGGACGGTCGGCTATCTTGCCATGCGAGTGGCTCGGGAGCCTGACGCCCTGCCGGAGGGCGATCTGGTTCTGAAGAGAATGGCGGGCGGGGCCGACCAGCTCCGCGCTCTCTGCAAAAGGTGGAGTCCCTGGCGGGCCTACGCCGCAATGGCTTTATGGAGGAAGGCAGCTCAATGCGTTTCATAACAATGAAGAGTCCTTTGGGAGAATTGGTGTTGGGAGAGGAGCCGGAGGGGTTGAGTCGGATTCTTCTGGCTGAAGCCGATTACGCTCCTCAGCCCGATCCAGAATGGGAAGAGGTCGAGCGGCTAGAGTCGCCGGTAGTGGAGCAGCTCCGGGAGTATTTTGAAGGAAAGAGGAAGACGTTCGACCTTCCTCTCAAGCCCCGCGGCACCGAGTTTCAGCAGCACGTGTGGCGCGTGCTTCAGGAGATCCCCTACGGGCAAACCATTTCCTATCGAGAATTGGCGGCTCGCGTTGGCAATCCGAAGGCTGCCCGGGCGGTGGGCCAGGCCAACGGCAAGAACCCCTTGCCGATCGTGGTTCCTTGCCACCGAGTTGTAGGAGCCCGTGGGCATCTTACCGGCTATGCCGGGGGGGTCCGCTTCAAGAAGACTCTACTTGAACTGGAGACTACTCGTCTCGAGTGTTGAAGCGGCGCCAACCTCCCGGCAGGGTGGGTTCCTCGCTTTGGATTTCCGGCTCCGGGGCCTCATCGGGAACCGCTTTGATGACAGTTGTAGAGGAGGGGGCGGCGGGAGCCGGCGCGGTTTTCGGCTGAGGCGGAGCGAGCGCAGGCGCCGGCTTGCGGGTTTTGACGCCCATCTTCACTCGTTTGGTGCCGCCTCGTCCGGCTAGCACCACCTCGCCATTTCCGATCGATTGAACTCGATAGCCGTCCACCGTTTCTCCGACTGCGACGGTGTAATGGTCTTTCCCGTTACTGAGAATCGCTTTGGTGCCGTCTGATTCCATGATTCCCTGGAGCTGGAGCTTGCGGCCAGAAGGGGCCGGGGCGGCGGCTGGAGGAGGGGAAGGAGGAGCGGGGTTGGGCGCTCGCCGAGCCACATAGACGGGAGGGGCTGGGTTCCAGGTATTACCGACCATCGCTACCAGGGTCTCTCGCTCCAGGTTGGCTCGAGCTTCGTCGAGCTGCTTGGCCAGGTCGTTATTGGCTGTCACCGACTGGTCTTGGGACGACACCTTCCAGACCGCGTAAACATTTTTGCCCCCGGCCGTCATTGTGTAGACGACTTTGAGGTCCTCGCTTTTTTCGATGGCTTTGGTGGACCACGACCCTTGGACCTCGGGAGCCGCCTTTTGGGCCCACTCGGTCATCAGTTCGGCCTTCTCAGCCGTGGTCAAGAAGCGACCTTGGCGCTCGAGAACTTTTTCCATCGCGACTTCCTCAAAGGACTGCTGGGGCGCTTCGGGTGAGGGGGCGGGCTCTGCTGGAGGAGCGGCGGCCTGGGTGGGGGAGGGGCTTGGCGTCATCGCCTTAGCTTTGGCCACGGGAACCGGATTTTGCTGACCAGGTTGACCGCAGGCCAACAGAGAACATAAAATACAGGCTGTGAGGAGTCGTCGCATGGGCGGCCTTTTCCGGAATGAAGCCAAAAAGCCTCCAGCTTTCAGCATCTTTTCAGGAGGCGCCTTTAGAATACGAGCAGATGAAAGAACTAGGTCTACATACGACGGTAGCCGCGGGCACTCAACCTGCCGTCACCCGCACAGCTCACCAACCTCCCGCACCGCGACAGGTCAGCCCTGCCGCCGCG
>CAYRFU010000481.1:0-4071 GCA_964423525.1 uncultured Burkholderiales bacterium
CAGTTGGACGTACTCAAGACTAACAGCCGCCCTCGCGTGAGCAATGATAATCCATCCTCGGAGAGCCAGTTTAAGACGCTGTACGGTGTGTTCGGAGTTGTGACCGAGTAGCCGAGCTAGTTCCACTTGGGTCAAACCAGCCTCAAGCCGCGCCTTTTTAAGATTGTCGGAAAAATCGCCCACTTAAAACACTTTCTGGCTAGAGACACAAATCCTGCCCGTCCGTGTGACGCTCAGCGAAGTTGTCGCGCGAGAAAATCATAAAAAAACTCTTCTGGTTCTGTCATCGTCGGAACCAGGATATCGTCGTTAACCGAAAGCTCACCTCGGACCTGACCGTCGGAACCAACAACCATAAGGTGAACCAGCGGCTCATAGATCTTCAGTAAGTCAGATGCTATGCGGCGGTGGAGTTCAGAATCAGCCTCTTTAGCAACTTGTTCGACTTCTCCGGGGAGACTCCAGCTACAAATATAATCCTGAGAAAGCTTTTGGATGATTTTGGGGGATGAGAGCAGACCTGCCCTCAGGGAACGCCCGCTCCCTCAACAAGATTGGTCGTTAAGGGCGCCCTCGATGACGACGGCTAAGATCGGCTTTTCTTCGACTTGGGAACGGGATATAGCTTCTTTCAATGGAAGCCAATCCAAAGCCTCAAAAGGAAAAAACTCTTGAGCAAGTTGTCGCCGAGCTGCCTCTTCAGAAACCTCCTGTTCCCATTCGACCTCCGGCATCTGACCGCCCTTAAGCTCCATCCTCGGAATAAGGGCTAGTCCAACGATGGCGTCTTCCGAATCCTCGAAGACCTCAAAGTCGAGATTTCGATAGTGGTCTTGAGGGACGAAAGCTTCAAAGTATGCAACCTCCGCCGTATGGCGGTCGATCACGATTCGACCTGCAAACTGGGAGGGGTTAAAGAAAACTTCATCGATGAGCTCAAACTGTGCGTGAAGCCGAAACACCACGTCGTAGTATCGCTCAGAACGAGCCCTTAAGACGGCGTAGGAGCCAGACCCATCAAGATTCATCAGGGTCGCTACCCGCGGGTTGAACTGAGATAGCAATCGTTGGGTTAGACCTTCCTGGATACTCCAAAGGTCGCCGACCTTTGGCTCCGCGCTCGGCAGAAAACCTACGAAGTCGTATTTGCTGTAAACACGAGTCTTCTGGGCAGGTTTGGTATGCTCCAAAGCTCTCCCCCACTTGCTTCTTCGAAGAATGTCGATGTCTTTACCAGTGGGAGTCTCCCATACAGCCGAGACCTCAATGCCGGGCGCGGTCGAGGTCGCTGGCGGCTGGGAACAGCCCAGAAAGAGCAAAGTACACAGTAAGATTAGCCTGATAGTCCTCATCCTAACTGATTCAACGGCCTCAAGAAGAGCTCCTATCAGAGACTTTCTCCACGGCCAGGTGCCACCAAGCCGAAAGACGTGTTCGACGGGACCCGCCAACCCGGTCGCAAGACCGAGCAGAAACCCCAGGATCGGCCAAAGCGAACCCCGCCAAAGCCGAACCGCCCAAGCCACCAGCAGCAAAGCCAAAGGGGCAGCCAGAGGCAAGCTTGCCACCCGAAAAGGAACCAGAACAGAGCCAACCCAAGAGACCGAGAGAGGCCACTGCCAGAAGAAGTGCCGGCCAAAGAGCCTGAGGCGGAGACTCGGGCGCCACCGGTCGGGGAGGCACAAACTGAAAGACAGGCTCCTCGGGCGTGACCACAAAAGGAGTCGGCGCATCGGGCCAATGAACCAGCCCGGTCATCCGGCTCTCAGGCGTGTCAAACAACGCGTAGCTGAGCCTGAACCCCTCTACCTCGTCGGGAAAATCCCAGGCGAAAGTCAGGGCATAGGCCTCTAGCCGCACCTGAGCAGGGGGCGAGACCAGCTCTGGCTCGGGCCGAACACCATCGACCTCGGCGAAAAAACCCTGAGCCAAAAGAGAGCTGAGACCCTCGCGAGCCTCCTCCTCACCCACCTGGCCATCGCCGTTTCGATCGAGAGAACGCAAAACCGACTCAGGAGCGGTCCACACAACTACCAGCCGATCGCCCTGCAAGCGAAATTCGCAAAAGGCATCGTGGTTGGGATGCCCCCAGGCGGGCAGCATCACCAGCAAAGCCAAAAGCCAACGGTTGACCACGAAGGTCCAGTTCGACGCAGAGGGCTAGCCTCCCAGTGGGAGGAAACTCCAAACCATGGCCCGCCGCAGCCATACCGCCCTGATCTGCTTCTTTTTCCTCGTGTCAGGGCTCACCGGACTCCTCTATCAGGTGCTCTGGACCCGCAGGTTGACCTTGACGTTCGGCCACACCATCCTGGGCGTCTCCACCGTGGTCACCGCCTTCATGGCCGGCCTAGCCCTGGGAAGCCTTCTGGCCGGTCGCTGGTGCGACCAAGGAAGCCGTCGCTACCTGACGGCCTACGCCAAGCTGGAAGGCTTTATCGGCCTGTGGGCCCTAGCCACTCTCCCCCTGCTCAACCTGGTCGAAGCCCAATATATCGCAGCCTCGGCTGGAGGGTCCACCGAGTTCAGCTTACGCCTACTGTGCTTCGTGAGCGCCGCACTGGTCTTGCTGCCGCCGACCACGGCCATGGGGGCCACCCTACCCGTGCTGACCAAACTCCTGGGATCCCAAGAAAGCAACCTGGGAGTGACCCTGGCGCGACTCTACGGCCTGAACACCCTCGGGGCTCTCCTCGGAGCGGGCCTGGCCGGTTTCGTCCTGTTGCCGGCCTTGGGGCTCAACTGGTCGATGACCCTGGGAGCCGTCTTGAACCTGGCTATCGCCGCTGCCGCGATGCGGCTCGACGAGGGCGAGTCCGGTTCGCCGCCATCGAACCAGACGTACGAGAGCGCCGGCTTTATCTATCCTTTGACCTTCGCCCTGGCGGGAGCGAGTTCGATGGTTTACCAAGTGGCCTGGACCCGGTCGCTAGCCCTCTCGATAGGCTCTTCGACCTACGCCTTCTCACTCATCCTGATCGTCTTCTTGGGAGGCCTATCGCTGGGCAGCCTCCTCTACCCCTATCTTTTCGGTCGGGTCGAGGTTCGGCGGGCTCACCTCGCCTACGCCTATCTTGGCATAGGGGGCCTGGGTGCCGTCTTGATCCCGATTCTGGGGGCCCTCCCCTCGCTCTTTTTAAGAGTCTTCCCGTGGGCCAACAACAACTTCGCGAAAGTTTTGGTGTTGGATTTCGCCCTGTTTTCTCTCATCCTGATTCCGCCCACCCTGGTGATGGGACTGACCTTTCCCCTGGTGACCGCCCTCTACAATCGCTCTATGGGCCGTCTTGGACGAAGCGTGGGCGAAGTCTACAGCGCCAACACCCTGGGCTGTATCATCGGGTCGTTCGCCACCGGCTTCTTCCTGATCCCTTCGCTGGGAGCGCAGATGTCGTTAAAGCTAGCCAGCGCCACTTATCTGGCCTGCGGCCTATGGCTCGGCTTGGGGGTCGTCGGGTCCCGCCTGGCCGTCGCCACGGTCGCTTTGCTAGGACTCGTCTTTACCGCCTGGATTAAACCCTGGAACCAGGCCGCTATGACGGCGGGCGTTTCCGTCCACGCTGCCTATCATAGTCAGCAAGCCGAGCGAACTCTTTGGGTTCCTCCCGCCTTCTTACGCGACGGCATCAGCTCCACCGTATCGGTTCATTTTTCGGAACCGTTCTTCCGAACGGTGGCCGTGCGGGTCAACGGCAAAGCTGACGCCTCGACCGGACCGGGAGACCGCCTCACCCAGTATCTCTTCGGCTACATCCCCGCTTTTCTCCACGGCCAGCCTTGCCAAGTCGCTGTCATCGGCTTTAGAGCCGGTTTTACACTGGAAGCGGTCAAGTCAGTCCCGGGCGTAGAGCGGATCGATTGCGCTGAACTCGAGGATTGAAGGGTTCAGTCGGCGTGACGGTGAGACCGATTAATCCCGCCCGAGGATATTGATATTCCCGATGAGTAAGCGACCGCCCACAAACAAGAAAACCACCCCCATGTCTGAGCCGTGCACTATCCCTATCGAATCTACAATTGTACTGCCCCGCTGAATAATGACACCCTGAAGGGCTGAAATTTCCCCACACT
>CAYRFU010000482.1:0-4053 GCA_964423525.1 uncultured Burkholderiales bacterium
ACAGCGAGGTGGAGGCGAACCTGCCGTAACGTGCGCCTGGCCATCGCAGAGCATCTCACCAAGGAGATCGGGCCTCAGTTTCAACCTCCTCCTTTGCTACGTCGGCTAGTTCGCGCCGGGCGCCTGGGAAGGAAGACGGGTCAAGGTTTCTATCGGTGGGAGGATGGCAAGCCGGTCCCACAGTCTTGAGTCGGGATTTCAGTGTGGATTCAGTTGTTTCTCTTAGGCTAGGCATCCTAGGAGAAGCCTGTCTTGACTTGGGTCGCTCAAAAACTTCATGTCCCTCCACCGTTCGCTCGCTCCTCCGGTCGGCTCACTTCGGTCCGGGAGGAGCAGGGTGATGAGCTTTGCTTAGGAGAGAGGACCTTTTCCACCCCTGAGGGGTTAGCCCATATCGCGACCACAGTTATCAAGGCCCAGGAGGCCGAAACTCCCGAGAAACGTCAGGCTGTGGCCGACGACCTGGTGGCTGCCCTGGGCAGTTTTCCCTCCAAGACCATGATTGTGGGCCTGATCGAGTCCGAAGGCCCATCCACCCAAGCTGTCGTGGCCAGTCCCGATGAAGCCTTGACCTCTCCCGACACCCTCGGGATCTATGAGTTTGTCCAAAAACTCGGCAGCAGTCCTTCCATTAAGGAGCAAGCCAAAGCGTTTCCCTCCTCCTACCATCAAGTTGGGCCATTCGATCCAGAGGGCAAGACCGATGCCGTTCGTCTTCCAGGGGTTCACACTCTTGACAGCCTGCACACTGCGCTGGCTGAGGGCGGTCAGCTCAACAACGACGAAATGATCGCCGAGTTGGTCAACTCTCTTCCCGAGGGGGAACGAGCGATTATGCTGATCGGAGGCCCTTCCTCGGCGGGCAAGTCGACCTTGATTCGGCGCTTGGAGGAGCTGGCCCCCGACCGGGATCTGGTCAAGATTGAAGGCGACAATTACTTTATGGATGTCGATGACTCCCGGTATCCCACCAGGCCCGACGGCACCTACTACTGGGATCACTATGACGTTCTTGACCACGAGTTGGTCAAAAAGAACTTTCAGGAACTGATCACCCAGGGTGAGACAATGGTTCCTGTCTACGATTTTCGGGCCATTCACGGAACTCCTGAGGATTGGGAGTATCCCTTTACTGGGGTAAGGACAGGCTATCAGAAAGTCTGTCTCGGTCACGACGATATCCTGGTGTTTGATAGTCTTCACGCCACCAACTCGGACCTGATGGAGGATTTTGCTGCTCAGGGCTTGCCGGTGGTGGCGGTCTATCTCGACACACCCAGCTCCAATGATCGGTTGGTGCGTCGAATCGTGCGAGACTATCACCATCGGGGTGGTCAAACCCCCGCCCAGACGCTAGCCATTTGGGATGGCTCTGTCCGCCCAGGAGAGGTCGACTTTGTGCGGCCCTCGATGAAGGCTCTCGATGTCAGCCGGGACGTCTTTTCGCTCTCCCATTTTGAGGCTGAACCCCGCTTAAATCGGGCTCAGATAGAGGCCCGTTCCCAGGCTCTGGCCGACTACGGCCTGATGCCAGAGTATGAGACTTACAAGCTGAGACCAGACCAGATTCCGGCTTTCGCTCGCAGCGAGGAGATTCGCTTCCAAGCCGTCCTCGCCAAAGCAGAAGCTGACCAAGCTGAGATAAATAAAGCGCGCAAGGGACTGGCTTTGATCCGGTCGGCGCCAAAATACCAGGGAGAAATATCATGAAATGTCACCATCGTCCTTCCTTCATGCGGGAGGCTTCTCGTTACGAAAGCCCGGCTAAAGTCCGGGCCCATACTGAACCGATCGCATCGCCAGCCGGGGATTTCGAAGACCGCCTGGCCGACGACCTTCGAGCCCGCCTTGTCAACCGACCAGCTGACCCTCGGGATAGTGACCAGCTTGCCACCCTGGAGGACGAAATCTATAGCGCCGTGGCCAAACGCTACCCCGAGCGCCTGGAAAGCGGAGAACCGCTTTGTGTTCAGCACGTTCTCGAGGAGGACGGAGTGGTCACTGTGGGTATGAATTTTCCGAGGGCTGGGGGCATCACCGCCTATGTGGACGTGTTGCCGGGCCAAGATGGTGGTGAGATTTTCGTGGGTGACCCGAAAGGAGCCAACTGTTTGCGCTGGCCCCAAACTGTTCGCGAAGCGGGAGACTGGCAATACCTGATCGGGAAGGACGCCTAGATCCGACCGCCGAATCGCGCGGCTCTATGGCGCGTCTGTCCGCTTCTGTTACCGAAGAGACGAAAGCTGCTCTTTATGAAACCGCCCAGCGCGACGGAGTGGCCGTGAGTCATCTTGTTCAGGCTGCCCTGGATCACTATTTTCGAGCGGCCTTACCCCAACAACCCCAAGAGGTGCCAGACCTGGAAGCCGTCCACCGGCAGCTGGGTCAGCTGACCTCTCAAATCGAGTCGTTGCGTCACGATTTAGGCCGCGGCGAGCGACCGAGGTTCTTCTAGTTGGCTTCTTTCCGGGCGCAGTTCCCGTTGTTCGAGTCACCTCCCTGGGGGAGGCCGAACAGTTTTACTGCCGACTGTTGGGCTTTTCACCTCTTTTCGAGCACTCTCCCGGTGAAGGCCGAGACCCTGGCTATTTAGGCTTAGCTCGGAATCAAGCCCGCCTCGACCTTTCCTCCTTCTCTGGGGACGGAGAAGGCAGGGCGGTGGTTCGCCTCGATGTGGACCGGATCGATGATCTCTACCAGGAGCTCCTGGGAAGGGAGGTCTCCGTCAAACTCCCTCCCACCCGCCAATCGTGGGGGGTGACCGAGATGCTAGTCGACGACCCCTTCTTGAATAAACTTCGCTTTAGCCAACGCACCTGAAGATTGCCTCTCTGGACAAACTTTAAAGTTTTTGTCACGATGTTACGATAAGCTGCTACCAGTTGAAGGAGGATGACTCATGACCGGGATCAGTTTACTGTCTAGGGGACGAGCGAGACCCGCAGTGGGGAGCGCCTTCTCAACTCGAACTCACCAGGATGTCGTGTCTCAGTTCACCACCGTGGAGAAGTTCGTTGGAAGTCTTCGCCACACCCCGGCCAACCGGGCGACCTCGCCTGAGCAGGTCCGCATCAGTCACCAGGAGCTGCCGGGAATGGGAGCGACCTTCGCCGGGCGCGTGGCTCTTGGCCTGGCCTCAGCCCTAGGTATTCAGCTCGAGGACCGCGACAGTCTTCTGGCCACGCCCCTCGAGAAAGGCACTTTAAGCGGGGCAGCAACCTTCGGCGATGACGACAAATTGCGAAGCCTGGATATGACAGCTGAAGCGGCCCACCAGGTGGACTCTATGAAGTGGTCCGACGCCGAACGAATGGTCATGACGACAACCCGAGAAGGCAGCCGCCAGTATCGCCTCGAGGAACATCCAAATGGAGAGGGTGCGCTGATCCACGTCCACAACGTCACCCAGGCTCCCGGAGGGGAACTGATGATGACCACCGAGGCATTCACGAAGGAAGAATAGTGGGTCTTGGAATCGGGTGATAAGCTCAACCCTACCCAGGTGGGGAGTCGCTCGGTCAGCTCGCCGGACCTCCTCAAAGTGGGCTCCGATTCGAAACTGATGGTTGAGAAACCGCGCTAGCTCTGGTCGAGAGACAATTCGCTCAGCGCACAGATGCCTCAGGCCGCGAATAGCCACTTCCAGCGACTCGCCTGGGCGGGATCAAGACGCATGGCGTATTTGAGAGCTTGGACTTTATCTAGCGGTCCAGGGTCGTCAAAGCCTGGTCGGGCGTTGAGCTCTTCAACCAGTTCTTGAAAGCTGATCGTTTCCGTCATCTAAACTCCAATTTCTTGATTATAGAGTATCGGCCGTAACACGGAAAAGGCCCGCTTTGCAAAGCGGGGCCTTGGTGATATGAGCCAGGCCGAGGGGTGCAGGAGGGTTCGTTTCCTGGCTGTTTGTTATCCCGAGTCTAGGCGACCCCACTGAAAAGTAGACCCGAGTCCGACCGAAATGAGTAACAAATTTGTAAACCAGGTAGGCTAGGCCGGGCCCCCGCCCGTTTCACCTGGAAGGAGCAGGCCAGACCGCGCCGGGGGAGCAGGCTA
>CAYRFU010000483.1:0-4044 GCA_964423525.1 uncultured Burkholderiales bacterium
GGATCGATGGTTTGCCAGTATCCCAGACACATCCAGTAACCGGCCGAAACGCCGACGTAAACGTGCTCCGCAAACTTGTAAAAGGGGTTATCTCCGTAGAGAAAGCTGAAAACGCAAAGGGTCAGAAAGGCCGCTGTCCATAGACCCAGGATGTCGCTGAGAGGCATTACAGTCGCCCCTTTCGAGTGGCAAAGTAGAGGACGTTGGCCAAGACGATCAGGGCGGCGATGACGAAGTGAGCGATCGACTGGGCGTCCATTCCGGGGGTGGCCGTTCCCTCGAACCCGGTCAGCTTTTCGTACTCGGCCGCCCCTCTCAACCCACCGATGAGACCGACGATCTGACCGGAGTTAAAATAGGGGTAGAACTGAGGGGTCTGAACCGCGGTGGTGCCGACCACGACGGGGAGGCCGTACTGGGCGTTGGTCAAGCGGATATGCTCGAGGGCTCCAGGATAGCCGGCCGAGTAGGTGCCGACCAGGGCGAAGTCTTGGAGCCGCGTGATTTTGCGCATCATCGGAATATCCGAAAGTGGCGTGTTGCGGGTGTCGACCGGGAAAAGGCTACGAAAATCGAGCCCCAAGCTGACCAGCACCCCTTCATTGCCGGCTTTGTAACCCAGGTTGACGTAATCGACCCCATACTCGGTGTCGGGATGGAGTTCTTTCATGGCGGCGATAGCCTCATCGGCCAGAGCTTGTCCCTCGGGATAGAGACCCATGCAAGCCACTTTGCACTTTTTTTTCAGGAGTTGATCGAAGGTGGCTAAGACCATCGGATGGAGTTCGACCTTGGTCGAGGGACCGTAGTCAAGACTGAACAGCACGGCACTTTCTTCCGCCAACTCCTCGGTGAAGCGGTGGGCGCCCAACACTGTTTCGGTGGGTTCTACCGGGAGACCCAGGGGGAACATAATGGGAATGATCACGGACAGGGCGATGATGACAAAGATGATCCGTCGGTCCAGCTTGGCCAGTTTCTCCATCGTCTCCATCAGTCGCCTCCCAGATAAGACCGTTCAATGCCGAGTAGAATCTTGAGAGACATCGAGATCAGGCCGATGGCGGCCGCCACCTGAATAGCCCTTTGACCGGCCACATTGAACCCACCCATAATGATGGTGTCGATGAACCAGCTGATGTCGAGAAAATTGTTGAGCCCTACGACCTTCCACAGCTTCTCGCCCAGGGGAACGCGAAAGAGCATCACCAGAAAGGCCGTTCCCAGGAGCAGAGTTGACTCGATGGAGCGAGCTTTGAAAGCTCGATAGGCGGCCGAAGCGATGAAGAAGGCCAACAGACTGAACATGGTCGCTGACAATGGCGTATGGACGTATTTGAAGAGCCAGTCGAAGGCCGTTCCCTCGGCCACCGGAGTGTGTCCCGGATAGCTCCACAGCAAGCCCAAGAAGAGGGTCGTAAAAAGCGACAGAAGCAAGACCAGGTTGAAAAACCAGCCAGGAGCCTGACGTTGAATTTTACGTCCATTGACCACCACCAGGCTAGCCGCGCCCAGTACGTAGGCAAAGGCGCTGATAGCTTGAAACCACTGGGCTACCAGATCGCCCATCCAGTTTAAGTTGGAGAAATAGTATTGAAAAATCAGCACGATGCCACTGACGAAGGTAATGACCAGAGGGATCTGTCGGCGCATCATGTGGCGAACCACCCCTTCACAAAGTCGTAACCGAAACTGGAAGCCAGAGCCCCCAACAGTAGACTGACCATCACGATCGCTTTGCCGACATCTTGACCTCTCAAGCTACCCACCTGAAGGGGGTCTTTGGAAAGGTAAGCCGAGGCTGCAAAAAGCTCTTCCCCGATCAGGGTGTAGTCACAGGCGGCCACGAAAAACGGCAATTGGCTGGGCATGGCCGTCCCGGCGATCTGAATGGCTCCGGTGGCGTGGCCGGTCTCGGCCAGAATCAGGCTTTCGGCGTAGAACTTGCCCATATAGAAATTGGCGGCCGGTTTCTCTCGCAACATCATCCCGTCGATGCCGGCGGTGTAGCCGAACTGGTCATCGGTCAGGTAGCGCACGTTGTCGGCTACGAAAGCGTCAGGCCGTCCGACCGCGGTGTAAGCTTCCTTGACCACCTCTTGAGCGGCCGAGAAGGCGACGGCTCGACTGGTCGGCACCAGAATCGGAGTATCATACTCGGCCGTTTTGCGGGCCACGTGGCCGAGGATCGATAGGGAAGCCAGAGTCTGAATATCGTCCACATCGGCCAGCCCGGTCACATAAAGCACCGGCTTACCCATCTCGGTGGCCCGACCCACCGCCTCATCGAGAGCGTTCAAGCCGGCGATGCGCCGAATGAAAAGCTCCCGTCGTCGAGCCGCGAAGATGAAGTAGCAAAGGGCCGCGCAGATGATGATAACGCCCACCAGATTGTTGATCTTCTCACCAATGAAGAGGTCGGTCAGATGGGTGGCCCATCTCTGCTGGCCGTCTTGGGGAGAGAACCGATAAAGGTAGTGGAGGCTCCCAACCTGGCTGACCAGCGTCAGCCCCTGGTCATCCTCAACAAACAGCGGCACGCTTTCGTCGAGCTTGACTCTGGTGGACGACTGCCAGGCCAGCTGGCCGTCCTTCACACTGACGGCAGCAAGCTTTTTACCCTCTGTGGTGAAAACCAGGTTGCCCTCAGCTTCGGCGAAGGCCTTCTCAGGCAACCGGTCCTTACTCGGACCTTCGGGCCGGCTGTCCGCTTCATAGCTCCAGCTCTGTTGGTCGCCTAGTCCTCGTAGGATGACCGGCTGGTAGGGAAAGCGGGGATCGAGTCGGAACGCCTCGCCTTCCATTCTTTGAGGTCGAAGCTGGGTAGCATAGAGCAAGCGTTGCCCGCTTTTTTGGAGCGGCCCTACCAGGCTTTGACGAGGCTCGTTGGCGATCTCCTCGGGGGCCTCGGGACCGTGCAAACGGAGAATTTTGTGACCCAGGATATCGACCATCCGGGGCTCCCCGGTCTTCAAATTCAGAACGGGACGCCCGTTGGTATGGATCTCCGGTTCCTCCAGCCGAGTGGTTAAAAAGAGGTAGAGGTCTTGCCCCAGCCACTCGCCCCGGGTGAGAGTCCCCGGCAACGACCACTCGCCCTCGGAAATCCCTTTGAGGTTGGTGGTTTTCAGGTTTAGACCGGCCTCGTTTTGGACGACATAGTGGACGAACTCGTCCACAAAAATCGAGACGTCGCCAGCCGGAATCGAAATCTTAAAATGGGGCCGCCCCGACGAGGTGAGGGCGATCGCTTCGTCTCCTTCAGTGATCGCGTAGAAGACTTGGTCGTGAACCACGGGCCGGCCTTTGAGAGGCTGGTCGAGCCGATAACGCCAGTTTCGTCCTTTCCCGAATTGCTCGGCCACCAAAGCGTCGGACTGAGCAAAAAGCACCGTCTCCCCAACCAGCCAGGGTCCGTCCGCCTTTTGGGGTCGGGGCCGCGTGGCCGTAACCTTGCCGCCCTGGACCAGATAGCAACTCTTTTGGGTCAGCACCAGGATTCCGTCGCCGAAGGCCTCGACCCGTTGGGGTTCTTCTTCCAGAGCCACGGTCGGCCCGTTCACTTGAACGAGCTCGCCCTGGCGGTAGAAATAAAGGTGCGAGCCGATTTTGACGGGACCCCAGCCGAGAGCCGAAACCTGGGAGAGGTCTCCCTCGGAAGAGAGCTTAGAGAGGTCCGCTGGAGTCGCCAGGTATCGTTCCTGGTCCATCACGAACAGTTGCCCTTTCCCGCCGGGAACGGGCTGGCGCCACATCTCCTGACCGGTTTCCAGCGAATAGGCTCTGACTGTGCCGGCCGTGACCGTCAAGAGCTGACCGGTGGTCAAGTCGGGATAGACTTGAGGGGGGTCGGCCCAGGCGTTGTGCCCGATGAGGAGCAGCAAGATCCCGAACCATTTGACTTTCAAAGCCCGCCGCATAGATTCCCGCGGTCTTCTTAGCAAGCCGCCTCGTTCCTGTCGAACACCGGACCGGTCGCCAGGCCGGATGACTAGAGGGCCTGTTGACATTCGACTGGCCGAGGAAGAAGGGTTATAACACGGA
>CAYRFU010000484.1:0-3999 GCA_964423525.1 uncultured Burkholderiales bacterium
TCTGGTGAACAACGGAGGCGAGGTGGTTATCAACAAGTTCCAGGAAGTCACCGTGCCCGGCTACCACGGAAGTCTAGTCAATCGCTACGCCACTCCGTTCGACGAGCAACAGGGCGCTAATCAAGCTGAAGCCGCCGAATCGTAAACTATGTGGGTTTTCGTTGGGTTACTGGTCGGAATCATCCTGGGGCTGGTCCTCCCCTACCAGATCCCCGTGGCTGTTTCAAAGTATGTCTCGGTGGCTTTCCTGGGTGGTTTAGACTCGGTGCTCGGGGGAACGAGAGCCGGGCTTGATCAGCGCTTCGACCTGTTGGTCTTCGTCACCGGATTTGTCACCAACATCATCCTGGCTGTGACCGTGACCTGGGTCGGGGAAGTCCTGGGCGCCGACCTCTACCTGGCTGCCGTTGTCACCTTTGGCATGCGGATCTTCGCTAACCTTGGGCCGATCCGCCGTCACGCTATCGGTCGACCCTCCAAAGCTCCCCAGCCAACCTTATCGGCCTAGTCATGGTCGGAGTGGAGCCCTATGTTGGTGAAGAGATTCTGCCTCTTCTGGACGGTCTGGCCGAGCTTCGTATCCAGGTTTTTCGAGAGTGGCCTTACCTTTACGAGGGTTCGGCTGACTACGAAAAGCACTATCTTCAGCAGTTGGCCGCCTCACCCGGGGCGGTGGTGGTCGGGGTGCACGATAACCAAGACTTGGTGGGAGCCTCCACCGCTCTCCCCCTGGAGGATGTCGAGCCAGCTCTCAAGCGGCCCTTCTCTGACCCTACCAACACCTTCTACCTGGCCGAGTCCGTTCTGTTGCCAGGCTACCGTGGGCAGGGCCTGGGGCGACGCTTTTTTGAGTTGCGAGAAGACCACGCCCGTAGGCTGGGTGGATTTGACAAACTCTGCTTTTGTGCCGTGGAGCGACCCCCCAATCATCCAGCTCGTCCGAAAAATTTTAGGACTCTGGAGCCGTTCTGGCGACGACTCGGCTTTGTCAAACAACCGGAACTGGTCACCCGCTACCATTGGACCGATGTCGGTCATTCGCACGAGACGGAGAAGCCGATGGTCTACTGGACCAAACAGCTAACCTAACCTTCCCGTTGGTCGTAAGTACGCAGCCATGCAAGGGTGGCTTCCCGACCGTGCTCCTTTTCATAATCTACAATGATTCGAATAGCTCGTCCGAAGGTGAAATGACGAATCTTGAGCAGCTTCTTGGCCTGGCGAGGATGCTTCTCTTTGAGCAGGTGATATTCTACCCAGCGAGCCATCCCCTCGCGAAGGGCCTGATTCTTGACCAAAATGCCAGCCTCAGTTTGATGAGCGTGCACCAGTTCGTGACCCAGAATGGAGCGAAACTTGGGCCGAGGAAGACCGGGAATCACCATAATCTGGTGAGCCTTCTTTTGGCCGAAGTCTTGGGGGATATAGCGACCCACATTACCTTCAGCGTGGTAAAACGAGCCTTTCCAACTGCGGGGAGGAGGCTGTTTAAGTTCTAGCAAGACCGGCCAGGTCAGTTTGATCCTGTACGTTTTCTCGAGAAACGGGCGCAGCTCATCAAGAACCAGGCGAGCCTGAACCGAACCGTTGATGGTCTTGGCCTCGGCGAAATCCGATAGGGTCATCCGATACTCTGTTCGGCCTGTCAGGGCAAATTCGAGAGCGCGACTGACCCGTGTAAAAACTTTCTCTACCAGGTCCATTGGGTGATTATATCATTGCACGAGGATGAAAGCAGTCCTTTCTGGAAACCGCCGGGATGAATGTCTTGGTGACAGGCGGGGCCGGATTTATTGGCTCCAACCTTGTGGACCTTCTCGTCGACCAGGGTCACGAGGTGGTGGTGGTCGACAACCTCACCACCGGGCGCAAAAAGAACCTTCGTCCCGAAGTTCCCTTCTACGAGTTCTCCATTGGTGACCCGCGCTTGGGCCAGGTCGCGACAGACCATTCCATCGAAGTGGTCTGTCATCACGCCGCTCAGATCGATGTGCGCAAGTCGGTCGACGACCCGGTCTACGATGCCAGCGTCAATATTCTCGACGGCCTCAGAATGCTGGATGCCTGTCGTCAGGCAGGGGTCAAGAAGGTGATCTACGCCTCCACCGGAGGGGCCATCTATGGCGAACCTGGAGCCGAGCGCTTGCCAGCCGACGAGACCACCCCAGTCAGACCCCTGAGCGGCTACGGAGTCTCCAAGCACACCTTCGAGCATTACCTCGAACTCTACCATCAGCTTTATCAACTCGACTTCACAGCTCTGCGCTATGCTAACGTCTACGGACCCCGTCAGGACCCCCTGGGCGAGGCCGGTGTGATCGCGATTTTCACCGACAAGCTCTTGTCCGGCCAGACTCCCACGGTTTATGGTGACGGCCATCAGACTCGCGACTACGTCTACGTCGAAGATGTTTGTAGGGCCAACCTGCTCGCTCTAGAAAAAGGCAGTGGCCAAATTGTCAACATCGGCACGGGGGTGGAAACCTCAGTCTTGGAGTTGCTCGACCAATTGGTTGAGGTCGTGGGTCAAAAACCCCAACCCAAGTTCGAGTCAGCTCGGGCCGGCGAAGTCTTGCGCATAGCTCTCGACCCCTCCAAAGCTCAGAACGTTTTGAGCTGGAGCCCTCGCTCCAACCTGGCTCAGGGTCTTGAGAAAACGGTCGCCTACCAGAAGAGCCTGGCCGTTAACCAGTAAGACGGGTGGCGATGTGGAGGGCCAGCTCGGCCCGAGCCCGCCAACCCGGTCGCAAGAAATTGAGACCGACCACACAAGAATCGGGTCCAAGAGGCCGCTGCCAAGTTTTTCTGGCCAGGAATCGAGGCTGGCCCTCCAGGTCGAGTTCTATTTCCACGAAAGGTCCTGCCTCGGCCTCGGCGCGTGGCAACACGACCCTCGCTCCCGAATAGCTTATGTTCACCAAATGGCTTCTACAGAAGGTCGTAGAGGCCGCTCGGCAGCGTACTGCCACGTCACTCTTGACCCGGGTTGACCAACGACGATTGTCCAAGTTCATGTTCTGCTACCTCCATCGCTAGCTTACTTCCTCACCCCGACCGACTCAGTGTTCACCATCACCAAGGTCCAGGCCCAACCAGTGCCGAACGCGCGCCGATGATGATTTCATCGCGTTTCAACGGACCACCGGATTCGGCCAACGGTGGCTACACCTGCGGATTGCTAGCGGCCCATCTCGAGGGACCTGTCGAGGTCACTTTACGGCAGCCTCCGCCCCTCGACCGCGAGCTACGAATCGAAAGGCAGGAAGGGCAGGTGAAGCTTCGAGACGGTGATAGCCTGGTGGCCACCGCTCGCTGCACCAGTCTAGAGTTAGCCCGACCGGAACCGGTCAGCTTCGCCCAAGCCCAGGCTGCCAGCAACTCCTACATCGGACACACCCACCACCCTTTTCCCACCTGTTTTGTGTGCGGCCCTAAGCGTCCCAACCAGGACGGTCTGGCCCTTTTTGCCGGAGGGATCGACGAAGAGATCGTGGCCGCCGCCTGGGTGCCGTCGGTCGACTTTGACGACGGTCAGGGCAGAGTCCGTCCCGAATTCCTCTGGTGTGCTCTTGACTGCCCCGGAGCTTTTGCCGTGGACCAGAACCTGGAGCAGCCTCGGGTTCTCGGCCGCTTGATCGGCAATTTGGTGGCCCGACCTGCCATCGGCGAAGAGTGTGTTGTGATCGGGTGGCCCGTCGGCTTTGAGAGACGGAAGGCTTTCGCCGGAACCGCCGTCTACGACAGTCAGGGGCGACTGTGCGGAGAGGCTCTCGCGACCTGGATAGCGATTTGATCAGCTCCTAGAAGTCCGGCCGGAAAGTCACTTTGAGCGGCGGAAGCAAGTTCCGCCACCCAACCTACGGTGGATGGCCGGACGTTCTAGCACAACCTGTGGGTCGTCGCTCTGGCCGGACCCCATTGTCAATGGGGTTTCCGGCCGCGCTCCTAGAAGTCCGGCCGGAAAGTCACTTTGAGCGGCGGAAGCAAGTTCCGCCACCC
>CAYRFU010000485.1:0-3994 GCA_964423525.1 uncultured Burkholderiales bacterium
CTTGCTGCCCAGTTCGGAGGTAGGCTGTCCCAGGGCCCCCAGGGTGGCTCCAAACATGGCCCCCAAAACGGCCGAGGCCACCAGGCTGGCTGGTTCGGCCGTGGCCGGTAGTCCGCACACGACTCCCATACAGCATCCAAAGAGGAGGCCGCTGGACAGGCCGACCGCCGTTCGAGTCAACCGGGCCTCGTCAGGGTCGGGAATGGGTTCTTGAGCGGGCGGCTCGGGAGCGGTAGGACGGGCGACCCGGAGAGCGGGCTTGGGGACTAGAGGAGCAATCTGCATAACGGCCAGAGCTTAGAGGTTGGAACCTTGCCATTATGTTTCCCCGTTTTGAACATCACGAGCAGGTGTCGCTGGCCAGCAGTAATTTTATTCAAGATGTCGAACTGGGCCGAGCCTTCGAGCCTGCGCTCGTTGGTGTTTGCCAAAATCTTAACGGTCTGTGAACAGCGGGACGGGTTCTCTAGAAACAAAGCCCGAGTTCTTGCGGTTTAACGGACCGAAGTGATAGATAACACCCAGGAGAGTTACAACTTTATGACCCAGAGCACCTTAGACCCCCACCTGAAAACCATCCGCGACGGCGTCCTGGCTGTCAGCGGGGAGATCGATATCTTCACCGCGCCCCGTCTCGAGAAACGTCTTGAGAGCGCCTGTGGGGAGTCGGCCGGTTCCGTCGGCCTGGACTTATCTCGAGTTAGCTTCATCGACTCCTGTGGGTTGATGACCCTCCGCTCCTTCGCTCAGCGCCTTCAAAAGCAAGGCCGCGACCTCGAACTGGTGGGAGCCTCACCCCAGGTCAAGCGCCTGCTTCACCTGATGCCTCGCTAGTTCCTTACCAGCGAAGTCCCTGAGTCAACAGGCGAAAAGCTTCCTCGGCCGGAACAGTCGGTGAGAAGAGGAAGCCCTGGGCTTCATCGGCACCCAGACCCCGCAACTCCTCGAGCTGGGCATGAGTGATGATTCCCTCAGCGGCAGTGCGAGTTTTGAGCCGTTTGGCAATGCGAAGGACAGCCGTGATCAGCTCGGCGTTGACCTCTTCCTCCATCTCAGCGATCAGGCTCCGGTCGATTTTCAGGCAGTCGAACGGAAAACTGGTCAACCAGTGGAAGGAATTGGGGCCGACCTCAAAGTCGTCCAGGTGAAACCCGATCTGGAGACCCTTGAGTTCGTGAAGAGCCTGGATCCCGCTCTCTTCAAAAAGGACCGTCTCCCCAATGTCGACCCGAAGGTGCTGAATGGACCGACGGTGGGCTTCGAGGACGGGTCTCAGGTCCTCCATGCCTTTCTCTTCCAGAAAATGGCGCGGGTTGAGATTGACGTTGACTCGGACGGGGTGGCCGGCTCGGTGCCAGGCGGCCAACTGCCTCAGGGACCCGTCCAGCACGAAGCGGTCGATTTCCATCAAAAGGCCACACCCCTCGGCCACCTCCAGAAATTCCCGGGAAAGTAACAAGCCTCGCTGAGGATGTTCCCATCGAACCAGGGCTTCGAACCCTCGCAGGCTACCTTGGGCCAGATCGACGATCGGTTGAAAGTAGGTCTTGAGTTGACCGGCACGAAAAGCTCCGGCCAGCTCCTTCTCGAGGGCCAGGCGCGCGCTCGCCTGCTCGCCCATCTCGGGTTCGGCGTGCTGAAATCGAGCAGCAGGGCTCGCCTTCGTGCACCCTTCGACGCTGGCCCGAATCATCTCGCTGGCGCTTTCGTATCCACTTAAGCTAATGGCAATACCGAACCGAAGCAACTCCTCCGGAAAGCGTTGCCAAAGACGTTGACAGATTCGCAGCGGATCGGAAAGGTGCTTCAAATCAGCTAGCACCAACACGAAACTCGAGGGAGGCTCAAAAAAGAGGCTGTCTTCGCGGCGGATATGGGTGCGCACACTGGCCTGCAGAGACTCGGCTGCAGCCGAGCGGAAACAGTCGACCCTGACCACCGCGAAAAGCGTGCCGGAGTGGCGGCGACAGCGCGAAAGAGACTGCTCGATCAGCTCTCGATAGGCTTCCACTAGAGGACCTCCAAAGGTTCGCTGCGTGCGGCTGCCAGGAAACGCACATAGGTCCCTGGATTGAATCGGAAAAACCCTTCTAGTTCTGTTTTGGGAATGACGTAAGCCACGGTCGCGGTCTCGGTGGTGGCGCTGGAGCTGTGACGCTCTGGTCGAGAGTCGACTCGACCGACCAAGCAGCCACGGTGGGCCCGTCCCGAAGGGCCCTGGGGATGCTCCAGGCGCACCCGCCCCTCTTTGAGAAGATAAAGGCACCGGACTCGGTCGCCTTGGCGGAAGAGCAGTTTATCGGCGGGAATGTCTCGTTGGCGCAAATGGGGGATCAGCTGGGTCTTTTGCTTTACCGTTAACTTAGCCATCAGGGAGTTCTCGTTCATGAGAGGCCACACTTCGTGCAAGCGACTAACCAGGTGGAAGGGGGTTGGACTTTGACCGTCAGGGTCGAGCCGACCCCGGGTGGAGCCAACTGAAGGCCGGACTCAGGCGGAATCTTGTCGGCGCTGATATGGTTCAAAAAGAGCTTTCTTTTGACCGGTTGGTCCAGACTTTGGAGCGTCTCGAGGGGGGTATGGATGGGGGGAATGCCGGCTTCGTGAAAAATCAGGTCAGCCTCCCAGGGGAAGGCCAACAAGTCTTCCAGCCGGTGGTCTGCGAAAAGGTTCTGCTCGTGGGCCAGAGCGCCCAACCGGTCAGGGTCGTTGAGGTGGTCGCCCGAGAAAGCGATGGTCCTCTCCTGGAAGGTCAGCTGGAAGCCGAGAGTGGGGATGGTGTGAAAGTTATAGCGGAAGCGGAAATTGGCCCCGGCAATATTGACGGGCTCTCCGATTTTGACGGGCCGGAAGTCAAACAGGGCCCGCAACTGCTCCCATTCCAATCCCAACAGACCACTATACTTGCGCACGAAACTGGCGATGATGGTGGGAGTGGTGTGTAGTTTGATCCGACCTTCTTCCAACAGTTTCTGGAGAGTTCCGGCATCGTGGTCGGCGTGACAATGGGTCAGAATCAGGTCGTCGATGAGACGGGAGTCAACCCCGTTTCGCACCATCCAACGGGTGGTATCCACCGGGGGATCGACTAGGATTCCGCGACCGTTGACCCAGATAACGAAGCCCGAAGTGAAACTCTTGGGGTCGGGCTGTTCGGCCTCGGCCGGGTAGTCCTGCTCCAGCTGCAGGGAACTCGGTCCGAAGACGGCCTCTCGGAGCACTCGCAGAAGCGGCTTGAATTGATTGCGACGACAGATCAGGGTAGTTTTGCGCTGATGGAGATAGAAATTGAAGTAGACCGGGAATTCCACTTCAGCCCGACTGACCCCCACGGAAACGTCAAACATGTGCTCGGGCACCACAAAGACCTGGGGAACGCCGTGAGCCAAAGCCATCGTATCTTTGATGGTCTCGGGATAGATGCCCACCTGAATCAGAAAGTCTCCCCAGCAAAGCAGCTGCCCCCCGCGGGGAAGCTCGACCACCTCTAACAACTCGGCTTTCTCGCGCGCCTCTTCGACCCGCTCCTGGAGAAGAAGCTCGGCCGGGTCCCGAAAGGTGACTCGCAAAACAACGTTGTTGCCGAGACCGAGATGGTCGTTCTGTTCTAGAAAGCGCTCCTGGACTCTCTCGCCGCTAACGTAAACCCCGTTGGTAGAGTCAAGATCGACCACCAGAAGGCGTCCTTCCTCCACGTACAGGTCGCAGTGCTTGCGACTGATTTCGCGGTCATCCAGGCAGATTTCGGCCAGGTGTTGGGCCCGCCCCAGACTAGTCTTGCCCTGACCGAGATTGAAGACCGACCCTTTGACGGGACCCTTAACAAGATGAGACTAGGCGTCGCATCGGGATGGAGGGCGGCCGGCCTTGGCCCGCTCGAGTCGAGGGTTTTATCGTTGGACATGGGCACCCTTAATTTGGCCGAAACGGTCACCGACCCCGCCGGGCCAGCTCGTAAGCGAGGCAAACCTCGTAGGTAGACAGTCCTCCGGAC
>CAYRFU010000486.1:0-3993 GCA_964423525.1 uncultured Burkholderiales bacterium
CGGGGGTCGACGGCGATGGTGCCGGGTTTGACATAAGTGCCTGAGGCTGTCCGACCGCGGAGACAGTAGGCGAAGGCCCTCACCCTCAACTTCCGACCGCCCTGGTCAGGCTCGACATCAGCCGCCGCCACCACCTCGGGAGCGGGCCCAGCCTCTTCCAAAGAAACTTCTGCAGCACTATGAAAAGCTTGGCCGAGCTGCCTGGCCACTTCTTTGCTGACTTCAGGATGCCGGTCAGGCTGAACCAGGTAGCTCGGTTGAGCCACCGCCAGGCCGGTCAGCGCCAGCAAGACAAAAAAATATCGAAACATCGTTCCTCCCGGAAGAGGAACCTTTCGAAAAGAACGCTTGTTCCCCTGCGTTAGACTTTTCCGGTCTTGATAGCGGCCGCTAGAAGGTCCTTTTGAGCGGCATGGTATGCTGCGGCCTCGGGATGAAAATGGCCACCGTCGACACGGTCTTCATTGGCCCTCAAAACGGTCTGATGGTCGGCAAACCTGAGCTATTTGACCTGGTCGTCGTCGAGCGGCATATGAGTAAGCAAATCGACGTTTTCGCGGTGATAGCCGAAGGCTTTCTGTCCTGGAATCATCATGTGTTGTTCTCTCCTCGAGGCGAGGGTAGCAGAAAAACCTTAAAGAGTGCTGAACACGGCTTGGCCTAGAGAAAGACCGCTGAGGTAAGCCTGCTCGAGGTTCACCTTGGTGGCACACCAGTCCCCAGCCGCACCAAGTCTGAGGTTAGGGTCCCACAAGAAATCCCGGCCCAACGTTTTATTGGGGCGAGCCAGGCGCCAACGGTGGGCCAACACATCCTCAGGGTCGACCATCGGGTTCTGGCAAGCCTCCAGAAAAGCTTCGACCAAAGCCGCCCCAACCTGGGCCGGCGTCTCTTCCAAATGCTCCAGGCTCCAGGCTGAAGTCGCGTGAAGAACCCAACTAACAGGGCGAGGTCGGCCAGGTTTGGAGTGATTAGCGGCCACCCATTTGAGCGGGCCCTGATTGACCCAGGCGGCTTCGAATTCTACCGGCAACTCCTCGGGGAAGGTCACCATCACAGCCCAACACGGCAGGCTTTCGATGCTCTCGGCCAGGCTGGCCAGGGCCGGGGCGGGGGTCAATAGAGGACAAGCCTGCTCCGGGGGAGTGGTCACCAGCACGGCCTCGAACGGGCCTTCTCGAGCCGGCCCGACCAGCTCCCAGCTCCCTGGTTTCCCTTCGATTCGCTCCACCTGCCAGCGTGTCTTGAGTTCGAGGCTCTCCGCCAGGTGCTTGGCGGGCGCGTTCATGGACGGAACCCCGACCAGCCGTTTCTCGGAGGGAGCCCGAGTCCGCTGAGGCAGCTCAGCAACGTAGATATCCCAGGGCGCTACCAGGCGGTCCTTTTGCCATTGGTGAACTTGCTGGCGGAACCGTTTCTGGGTGACCGTGAAATACTGAGCTCCGTGGTCAAAGGCGAGCTCGTGATGGCGCCGGGTGGCACTGCGTCCGCCGCGACCTCGAGATTTCTCAAACACGATAACTCGGTGGCCCGCCTCTTGAAGAAAAGAGCCAGCCGAGAGACCGGCCCAACCGGCCCCGATCACGGCGATCATTAAACCGTCTTACGTTGCTCGTCTAGCTTGGCCTGAGCGTTGGCTTCCTTCACGGAAGCCTCGGCTGCGATCGTCTTATCGGCATCCGACAGAGGGGCAATCACGTTGTGGGAGGGGGCCAAGGCGGCCTCTCTAACCTGGCGCATCTTCTTGACCGTCTTTTCGGGGTCATCGGTCTCGGCTACGTCGATTGGGACCTCGCCACCATCGTGGTAATAATTCCCGTCAGGACCCAGCTTGTCGGTGTAGGAGGGTCCGCCCAAAGCAAATTCTCCGGCCACTCGATGGTGGTCTTCCTCGTGTTCGCGAACGGCGTCGTGGCGTTCTCTGAGCCTTTTCAACTCTTCTGTCTCGCCTTCGCTCATCGCGGCCAGCTTTTCCCGACTCACCACCGGGCCACCATCATTGCTAAAGGTGTTCTCGAGGCTGGCCAGGAGGCTGGGCGAGGCGCCAGGAGTCTTATGATCATCGCGAGCGTCGGCTGACACGCCAGTTCGGTCGCCGGCCTCGAGAGGTTTGACAGCAGGTTTCTCTTCGGTCGGCGGTGGCGGGCTTGCTACCATCTGGAGCGGGGGTTGAGCCGCGCCCGCAGCGCCGATCTCTTTAGTCGCTTCGATCATCTTGACTCTATTCTAACAAAGGGATGTTACCAGCTCTTTACCGCGACCAGGCCGGTTCGTCTAGGGGTCCGAAAGCTGGAGGCAAATCGACAGTGATGCGACGATGAACACTCCCGTCAGCCGTGCAGGTCCACAACTCCTCCACTCCAAGTTTGACGTAAAGGAAGCTGTTCCCATCCGGAGACCAGTAAGGGTCGGTGATTCCGGAAGCGATCGGGACGGGCGACCCCAGAGCCAGGCCGGAGCCAAGGTCGATATCCACCACTGCGAGGTCGGTATCGTTGGAGTTCAGGGCCAGACGGGCCGGGGAGACAGCGCTAGGATGGAACTCCACATCATCTCCGGCCAAACCCAGCCAGTGAAAGTTGGTCAGGGGTGTGGCACGGCTAAACAGCACCTGGTCTGCAAAATCATCCCTCGAGGCGGCCACCCACTGACCGTCGGGGGAGAAGCTCAGATCATCAAAGTCACCGGCAAAAACCAGACCGCCGTTGAGACCGTCCAGGCTGATGGAGTGAACGCCGACATTATCTAGGCAATAGAGAATCTCGCGTCCATCCGGACTGAAGCGGGCTCCTTTGTCTTGGCCAGGATTGTTGGTGAGCTGCTGTAGGAATCCCCCTTCGATGCTCATCAGATAGATATCGTGGTCTCCGTCTCGGTCGGAGGAGAACACTACCAGGGAACCGTCTGGACTGACATCGGGCCAGGCATCGTCACTGGGATGAAAAGTGAGGCGACGGAGTCCCGTTCCGTTTGGCTGGACGGTCCAGATATCACCCTGAGCTTCGAACACTAAAGATTCATGAGCGACCACCTGAAGTCGCACCAGACCTGTTCCTGAAGCGGTCACGGAAGCTCCTCGCCGATCTTGCACCTCGACCTGGAGTTCAAACTCGTCCCCCACGGCCACGCCCTCAGAAGGACGCCATTCGAGTTGAACCTCCCACTGTTGGCTGGTGTAATTGAAATCCATTGGCACGAGGCCCTGGGCGGCGAAAGACCCAAGACCGCTACCCGTACCGGCCAACTGGGTAACCTGACAGCGGGCAAACAACTGCTCGTCTCGATCCGTGTCACTAGCCCTTACCTTCAGGGAAAGATGGCTTTCTTCACTGACCAGAAAGTCAATATTGGGAGGCAGCGCGTCGACGGCCGACTCAGGTCCGACCACAAGCTCGTCGATGGTGGGTGGCCCGTTTGGGTCTGCAGGGTGGCCAGGCTCGGCAAAAAGGGGCGGGCGAGCCAAAGGCTCAGAGCTGACCGTCACTCCGGTGGCTCCGCTCGGAAGGCCAGCTCTCATCTCGATGGGGCCGAGCCGGTTGACCTCGATAGTGTAGGGGTCGGAGACGGCTTGAGCTCGGGCGTAGAGGGGGGAGGGGGAGACGGTAGCCGAGCCCGGAGGCGCCCCTGCGCCGGTATACTCCATCCCGTTGGTTAGGACCAGATAGTAGCTCTCACTGGTCAGAGCGAGATCGTTGCTGACAACCTCTCCGGAAGGGAGAAAGACCAGGGTGGGGTCGCGACTTACGGGGTCGTCCCACTGCATCAAGTCGAAGTCCCCCAGGGGTCCAAGCCTCGCCTGACCAATGGCGGAAGGGTCCCAGACTCCGACGAAAAGACAAAGGGCGCTCTCCTCCGGTGCGAATCTTCGGGAAGAGTAGAGCTGGGGCCGATTGTGCCCTTCCTTCAGATAGAAGACTTGACTGCAGGGGGTGGTGCCAGCTCCGCTGGGAAAAGCAGCGGCCACGGGCTGGCCCGTAGCTGTCGCTCTTGCCC
>CAYRFU010000487.1:0-3979 GCA_964423525.1 uncultured Burkholderiales bacterium
GCCAGTCCATCGAACGGCCATTCTGCAATCGAGGCGAGGCCTCCTCGCCAACCGCCTCGGGGAAGGAACCGCAATGAGCGGGTAGAACCGCCTGCAGCCTATGGAAAAAAGACGAGTTGTAATCACCGGTCTCGGGGTGGTCAGTCCTGTGGGCCTCGGTTGGAAGCCTTTCTGGAAAGCTCTTTTGGCCGGACAGAGCGGCATTAGCGCGATCTCCTCTTTCGACGCGAGCGAGTTTCCTACTCAGATCGCGGGCCAGGTTCAAGACTTTGAACCCGCCGACTACATGCCCAAGAAAGAGGTTCGGCGAATGGACCGTACTATCCAGTTCGCCGTAGCGGCCGCTTCCATGGCCCTGGAGGACTCCCAGTTTCCCCTCGATTCGGTCGATTTGGACCGAGTTGGGGCCTGCATCGGGTCGGGAATCGGAGGAATGGACACCTGGGAGGCACAGCACTCCACCCTTCTAGAGAAAGGCCCCCGGCGAGTCAGCCCGTTTTTTATCCCGATGATGATTCCCAACATGCCTTCGGGCCAGGTGAGCATTCAGTTTGGCTTGCGAGGACCCAACTATTCGGTGGTCAGTGCTTGTGCCACTGGGGGCAACTGTATCGCTAGTGCCATCGACGCTATCCAAGCCGGTAGGGCCGAAGCGATGCTAGCTGGGGGGACCGAGGCGGCGGTGACTCCTTTAGCCATGGCTGGGTTTTGCTCGATGCGAGCCATGTCGACCCGCAATAGCGAGCCTGAGGCGGCCTCGCGACCGTTTGACAAAGGTCGTGACGGCTTCGTCATGGGAGAGGCCGCTGGGGTTTTGCTGGTGGAAGAACTCCAACACGCTTTAGCCAGAGGGGCCACCATCTATGCCGAGATTGTGGGTTACGGATCCACCGCCGACGCCCACCACATGACCAATCCCGACCCTGAAGGAAAAGGGGCGGCCCGGGCCATGGAGATCGCCCTTCGAGAAGCAGGCCTGGCCCCCGAGGCGGTTAACTACATCAACGCTCACGGGACCTCGACGCCCGTTGGAGACCCGTGTGAGATCAAAGCGATCAAGTCGGTCTTCAACGGTCACGCTGACAAGCTTGCCATCTCCAGCAGTAAGTCGATGACCGGGCATACCCTGGGAGCGGCCGGCGCCATCGAGACTGTGGTGTGCGCTCTAGCTGTCCGAGACGATGTGATTCCACCGACTATCAACTATGAGGAACCCGACCCGGAATGCGACCTGGACTTTGTCCCCAACGTAGCTCGCAAAACAACCGTCGAAGTCGCGCTCAACAACACTTTCGGTTTCGGCGGCCACAACACCGTGCTAGCTCTAGCCAAGAACCGTTGAGTGAGACTCGGCTAGCCGAAATCCAGGCGAGGCTCGGCTACCGCTTTGAAACTCTCTCGTTGCTGGAGAAAGCCCTCCGCCACGAGTCCTTCATCAACGAATCCGAGGAGTCTGTCGAGAGCAACGAACGGCTTGAGTTCCTCGGCGATTCGGTGCTGGGCCTGGTGGTGGCCGAATTTCTCTATCGGACCTTTGGAGAGCATCCGGAGGGTGACCTGGCCCGCATGAAATCCTACCTGGTTAGCACCAGCCATCTGGCCGAACACGCCTCCCGTCTCGAGCTAGGCCAGTTTCTTATTCTGGGCAAAGGCGAACTGCTGTCTCACGGTCGAAAACGCCGAAGCCTGTTGGCAGATGTTTTCGAGGCCGTCATCGGGGCCATTTATCTCGACGGGGGACTGGAGCCGGCCCGCGACTTCATTGTCCGGATTCTGGGTCCAGCCATGGAGGCAGGTTCTGGTCTGAAGAAGGATTATAAGTCAGTGCTTCAGGAGTGGACTCAGAGCCTCTACAAGGAGCTGCCGGACTATCGAGTCATCAAAGAAGAAGGTCCCCCTCACGAGCGCGTGTTTGAGGTGGAAGTGACCTTCCGCGGGCAGGTTCTGGGAGTCGGTCGAGGTCAGAGCAAGCGAGAAGCCAGCCAGCAAGCAGCCAAAGAGGCGTTGGAGAAGGCTCAGAATGAAGGAAACTCCTGAAGGAGTTTGTCTCTTGGTGAAAGTCAAGCCAAGAGCCAGCGCCACCAGCCTTCAGGGATTTGTGGATGAGCAACTGGTCATCCGATTGGCCGCGTCTCCCGTTGATGGGAAGGCAAATCAAGCCCTGATCGCGTATCTGGCAAAGACTCTGGGGCTGAAGAAAGCCCAGATCGAAATCCGAGCGGGGCATAAATCACGGAGCAAAGTGCTCTTCCTGAAGAGCGTGAAGGCCGATCAGGTGAGAGAGGCCCTGAATAGGGAGTAACAAATTGGCAAATCTACCATTAACGCAAGGGTTCGGAACCGAGTTGGGGTCTGGCAGTTCCAATCGACCCAGCTTACAGTTTTCGGTTCCATGCCTGGAAGTTGACGACCAGGACCAAAAACCGCCCACCTTCAAGTATCTCTTCTACGAGTTGCCTTTTCCGGAATTTCCTTTCAAAGCCAGCTTTTTTATCGCCAACGGTTGGTGTAGCGGTCAGGGAAGCTACTCGCAGTCGATGAAAATTCTCAAGCCTGACGGTTCGGCTTTGGTGGAAACGGGACAGCAAGAGGTGAAGCTGACCGACCCCAACACGCCCTTCATGGCCGTGAACTTTTTCAAAGAGATTCCCTTCGAAGCCCCGGGTATCTTCCGAATCCAGGTCTATCTGGGCTCGGAGAGGGTGCTAGAATACCCTCTAACGGTGCGCAAAGTCGACCGCTGAGCCCGTAGCCATGATCGTCAAACCTTTCTTTGACGATCATGGTTATCATCATGGGGCTGACTTGTCAAAGCCCAGGGGTCGTGTTATAATCGCGCCCGTTCCTAGAAAGAGGTTTTAAGAACGCTATGGACCTGATTAGAGAAATTGAAAACGAGCAGTTGAAGCAGGATATCCCCGACTTCGGCCCTGGAGACACCGTCCGCGCCCACATGAAAGTGGTCGAGGGTGGCAAAGAGCGAATCCAGGTCTACGAGGGTGTTTGCCTCAGCCGAGGCAAACACGGTTTGAGAGAAACCGCCACCATCCGCAAGATTTCCCACGGAATCGGTGTCGAGCGAACTCTCATGCTCAACAGTCCTCGGATTGCGAAAATTGAAGTGACCCGCCGCGGTGAAGTCCGCCAGGCTCGCTTGTTCTACCTTCGCGACCGAATCGGCAAAAAGGCTCGCGTCAAAGAGAAGCGGTTCGCGCCTAAGTAGCGTTGACAGAAACGCACCTACTTTTTCTGATGTACCTGCTCCTCGGAGGGCGGGTGCTTCTCCATATTAGGCCTGACCTGATCGAGGGCCGCTTCCGACGGCGCACCCTTCGGGAGACGGCCGATTCCTTCTTGTACGCAGGTGTGTGGGCCCTGTTGATTATCAACGTCCTGGTTCGGAGCTTCTATATTCCCTCCGAGTCGATGCTCCCGACCCTGAAGGTGGGCGACGTTCTCCTGGTCAACAAGCTGATTTATCGCTTTACCGAGCCTGCTCGGGGCGACATTATCGTCTTTCGACCACCCAGTGACCCTGATCGGGATTTTATTAAACGGGTCATTGGGGTCGAGCACGACGTGATTGAGGTTCGAGATGGTCAGGTCTACCGCAATGACCTGCTGCTCGATGAGCCTTACCTCAGAGAGGCCAAGATAGACAGAGACTTTCCCCCCTTCCGGGTTCCTCCCGGCGAGGTCTTCATGATGGGCGACAATCGGAACAACTCCAACGACTCTCGCTTCTGGCCTTCAGTCGAGGCGGAACGGGCCCCCCCGGGTGTCTTGGTGGAGGAAGGTAGTGGCCGGGCCGTTCCGTTAGAGAACGTGGTCGGTAAAGCCACAGTCATCTTCTTCCCGCCTCATCACATCGACTGGCTCCACCGTGACTGACAAAGCTTTCTCCTGGTATCCGGGTCACATGGCCCGGGCCCGGCGTCGACTCGAACAAAACCTCAAACTGGCCGACGCCGTTCTGGTG
>CAYRFU010000488.1:0-3972 GCA_964423525.1 uncultured Burkholderiales bacterium
CGCTTACTCTCAGATAGGACAGACTGGAGGTAGCGACGAGCGCGCTCGATGAAGGAACCACCCTCGGACTGAGCTGGGGTGGCCGACTCTTGCCGGCCCTTCTCTTCTGACTTGCGGCCGTCCGTCTTTTGCCTGGCCCGACGTTCTTTAGAATTTTTGCGGCTCTTGTTGGCCGTTTCCTGGGCTGCCATGGTCGTCTCCTTCGGTCTGATGACCTATGCTCGATATGCGGCTCTCCGGGGCGGACCGCGCCTTTGTCTTACCCAGCCAAGTAAAGGCAAAAACGTTACCCGACCCCATAAAAAAAAAGAGCCTGGAGTCTAACGGTTCGTGGTCCGCTTGCGCGGACCGCGAACCAGTTGTGGAGCTGGGGAGCGGGCTTGAACCGCCGACCTCGTCCTTACCAAGGACGTGCTCTACCACTGAGCTACCCCAGCGAGTGTCTGGAGCGGGGGACGAGACTCGAACTCGCGACATCCAGCTTGGAAGGCTAGTGCTCTACCAACTGAGCTACCCCCGCAAGACAAACGCACTTGGCAGGTGCCGAGTGCAGATGGAGTATACCCCTTCGCCTGAGGTTTGTCAAGCCTCCGAAAACCCTTCGAAAATCGGCATTCGGACGGTTTCGGCCGGGAGATTCTTGAGAAATATTCAGGCCGGGCTAGGGGTGACAGCGGGTGCTGTCATCTTTAGCGGGTCAAGCACCTCCGCCAACTTCTCGGGCCCGAGGTCCGTTTCGGCCAGAGCGACTTCGCGGATTGTCTTGCCTTCTTTGGCGGCCTTTTTAGCGATCTCGGCCGCTTTATCGTATCCCACCACGGGCGCTAGAGCGGTTCCGAGCATCAAGCCTCTTTCAACGCCGTCGGGACCGGCCGAAGTGGCCTCTAACCCGTCCACGCAAGCCAAAGCAAACTTTTCGACAGCAGCGGTGAGAAGGTCGAGCGCCTGATTGAAATTGAAGGCGGTGACCGGAAACATGGTGTTGAGTTCAAAATTGCTCCCGTAGGCGCCGTGCACGATAGCGTTGTCGTTGCCTAAAACGTGGGCCACCACTTGGAGCAGGGACTCGGAAATCACAGGATTGACCTTGCCAGGCATAATCGATGAACCTGGTTGGACTTCGGGCAGACGCAGCTCACCTAGCCCGGTGCGTGGGCCTGAACCCATGAAGCGGATGTCGTTGGCGATCTTGTAAAGGCTGACGGCCGTCACTCGCACAGCCCCCGAAGCGAAGATCATCGCGTCGACGTTGTTCTGGCCTTGAAAATGGTTGTCGGTTTCCTGAAAAGGCAATCCCGTCTCTTCGGCCAGCAGCTTAATAGCGTTGTTGGCGAACTCGGGATGGGTGTTGATGCCTGTTCCCACCGCCGTTCCGCCCAAAGGCAGCTCAGCCAGCTCCTGAAGAGCGTATTGGAGGCGACGGACAGAGCGCTCTACCTGACCCGCAAACCCCTCAAAAACTTGCTGCAGAGTGATGGGAGTGGCGTCCTGTAGATGGGTGCGACCGGTCTTGACCACCCCCTCAAAAGCTTTGGCTCGAGCCTGGAGGCTGTCTCGCAAAGTGTTGAGGGCGGGCAGCAACCCTTCCGAAAGGCCAAGAGCAGCGGAGACCTGCATGGCAGTGGGAATGATGTCGTTTGAAGACTGACCTCGATTGACATCGTCGTTAGGATGAACCAATTTCGAGCCGACGGCACCACCTAGAAGTTCGGTGGCCCGATTGGCGATCACCTCGTTGGCGTTCATATTGGTGGACGTCCCGGAGCCGGTCTGAAAAATGTCGACCACGAAATGCTCATCCAGCTGGCCGGCGGCGACCTCTTGGGCGGCCTTCTCGATAGCCTCAGCTTTTTCTTGAGTCAGCAGACCGAGGCTGCGATTAGACAAGGCCGCGCATTTCTTCAGCATTCCCAGGGCCTTCAGGAATCGACGACCAAAGCCCCGACCGCTGATGGGAAAATTGACCAAAGCCCGGGCGGTCGACGCCCCATAATAGGCCTTTTCAGGGACCTCCATCGGTCCCATCGAATCTCTCTCAGTTCTAGTAGCCACTCGGCACCTCCGGCCAGCGCGATTCGGCGCAACCAGGCCAGGCCCTTCCGCAGGAGCCAAAGCCGGAAGGGCCAACTGCCCCTGGTGACCAACGACGCTCTCTGTCAACTCTGGAACCAGTTCTTCCCCTCCCCTTTCAAGATGGACAGCCGGCTCCTCCAGCAGTATTCTGAGGGCCATTGGAGTTCAAGCCAGCCTTTACGTTTGGAACGTCGCCACGGGTTTTTGTTGGCAAGCCCCGGAGACGACTTCTGGGCCCTCGACGCGATCGGGGTTCGGCCTGACGCTCGAGGCCGAGGAATTGGCTCCGCTCTGCTTTCCGAGGCCCTCGCCCACACGGGCCGGCAGCTGGTCTGGGATGGAGGCGGCTTACGCCATTTTTTTCCCGGCCTACCCCACTCTCTCCGAGGCCACCTTGGTTTTTTTAGCCGCTTCGGTTTCCAACTTGACGGCCGCTATGTCGACCTTGAGATCGACCTGAGAAACCGTCCACCAGGGCCCTATCTTTGTGACGCCACTCCCCAGGAACTACTGGCCTTCTTGGAGGGTGAGTTTCCCGGGCGCTGGCTGGCTGATACACGATTTCGACTTGAGCAGGAAGCCAACCCTGAGGACGTGACGGTCCTTCGCCGCCACGGCCGAGTGGTTGCCTTTTGCCATACCTGGAGCGACTCCAACCGATGGTTGGGTCCAAGTGTGTATTGGATTCGACACCAGCAGTCTCGGTGGGCGGGGATCGGTCCATTGGGAGTGGCACGGGCCTATCGAGGGCAGGGTCTGGGACGATTGCTGGTCGAGCAGGCTCTTAACTGCGTCGCCGATCGAGGGGCCCGCACCGTCATTGTGGATTTTACCGACTTGATTTCCTTTTATGAAGACTCAGGTTTCCGAGTTTGGCAGACCTATCACAGGTTGAAAAGGCCAGGAGGTGTCGAAGGTGAGGAGGAAGGCTGCCGGAATGGAAATTCCCACAGCAGGCCTGGTGGTGATCGGCAATGAGCTTCTCAGCGGCAAGGTGGTCGACGAAAACACTCCTTTTCTCACCCGCCGTCTTACTCAGTTGGGGGTGGATGTCCGCGAGGTCCGCATCATTCCTGACGAACTGGATTTGATCGCCGCTCAAGTCGCTGAATCCAGTCAACGCTACACCTACGTGTTGACCTCAGGCGGGATCGGTCCTACCCACGACGACTTGACCATCGAGGCGGTAGCCCAGGCTTTCGAGCTAGACGTGGTGGTCAGTCCGGCTCTCGAGAGTCTGCTGAAGACCTATTACAAAGTCGATCTGCTCAGTGGACCCCAAAGCCGTATGGCTTGCATACCAGAAGGGGCCGAGCTGATCTATCCTCGAGGCACGACCTATCCCCAGGTGGTGGTCAAAAACGTCTATATCTTTCCCGGCATACCGTCTCTTCTGCGTAAGAAGTTCGAATTGATCGCCGACCTATTTCAAAGTGAACCGATGCACGAGCGCCGGATTCAACTGGTGGCGTCGGAATCGGACATCGCCGAAACCCTCAACCAGGTAGTGTCAGACTTTCCTACCGTTCGCATAGGCTCCTATCCCCGTCAAGAAGAGGAGCAATGGCACGTTGAGCTGATTCTGGAAGCAAGAGATGAGAAACGGTTGATTGAGGCCCACAGTCTGTTGACTCAACAACTGGGTCTGGAACCTTGAGGCTTGACTTTCCGAAGCTCCTACCGGCAAAGTTTTTGAAGCGCTACAAGCGCTTTCTTACCGATGCTGTCTTAGCTAGCGGAGAAGAGGTGGTGATTCACTGCCCTAATCCTGGAAGAATGACCAGCTGCTTACCAACTGACCACGAGATTCTAGTGTCTGACCACGGCCAGAACAATCGACGAAAGCTCCGCTACAGCTGGGAACTTTCTCGAGTCGGTGACCAGTGGGTGGTGGTCAAC
>CAYRFU010000489.1:0-3969 GCA_964423525.1 uncultured Burkholderiales bacterium
AGCGACCCGCGACTGGTTCCCCGGGGGAGAGTGGTCGGACGCGCTCTTGCAGGCAGGGGGAGAGGCTGTTCACCATGCTTCAATGTTAAGTTTTTGTACAGCTTTTGTCAAGCCCGCTTGAAACGGCTCAGGCGACCAGGGCGGTGGTTAAGACTCTCTGGTCGAGTGGCCGATCAAAGCGTAGGCCCAACTCGTAGTCGCAATGGCGCACAGCCACTCCGCTGGCGGTGAAGAACTCTGAGGGCCCTAGCTGAAACGTGATACGGACCGCAGGTGTGGGGCCGTGCAGGGCCACCCTGGCCCCCCCGATGCTGACATCGACCATCTCTGCTAGAGCGGTGCCCTGCTGGTCGCGAAACATCACGGGACATGTCTTTGAGTTACGCTGATGTCTTCGCCTCTCTTGCATAGCTCTATGATAGCGAGCGAGAGTGCTCTCAAGTCTGGCGCACTTAGCGAAAATGTTAACCTGGTGTTGCAGTATTGTAACAAAAAAAAAGGGGTCCCCCTGCTCCGGCCGCTACCTTCTGGGGTCGGTAGGGGGGACCGGCCGAAACCTAGGGACCACCTGACTCAAGTGAATCCGATCGAGATGAAGCCAGGGTGAGGCTTCCATGAAGATCCGGGCCTCAAAGGATTGAACGGAATTCTGGCAAATCCAGAGAGTGTGTATCAAGCGATTCTAGTGCCGCTAGACGGGTCGACCCTGGGTGAGTATGCTGCCCACCACGCCGCCGATCTCTGCCGCCTTTGTCAGGGTGGATTGATCTTGGTCAGGGTCTGCGCCACAGCCGACGAGGACGAAGAGGCCCACCATTACCTCGAAGGCATGAAGAACCGTCTCCGTTCGGAAGGCCTGATGGCCCGGACGGTGGTTCGGGTTGGTCAGCCCACCGAGAGCATCGTGGCCACCGCCGAGAAAGAACGCGTCGACCTGATCGTTCTCTGCTCTCACGGCCGCACCGGACTGGCCCGAACAGTCTTTGGTAGCGTAGCTGAAGCGGTGGTGCGAATGGCGCCCTGTCCCGTCTTGGTGGTCAAAACGCCCCCGCCTGAGCCGGAATACATTCCTCAAGTTCAGGCTTTACCGGCCTAACGGCGATAGTATTCCGGGATAAAGAGCACCAACACGGTGTAGACTTCCAAGCGCCCTAGAATCATGCAAAAACTTAACAGGATTTTGCCAAATTCCGGAAGTCCCCCAAAATTGTCGGTCGGACCCACCTGGCCCAGACCCGGACCGATATTGAAGATACAGGCGATCACGGCGGTGTAGGCTGTCACCAGGTCAACCTCCAGGGCTGCCAGGCTCAAACTGGCCAAGAAGAAAAGGCCAAAGATACAGGTCATGAAACCCAGGACCGAGGCCACAGCACCATCCGGCACCACCCGTTTGCCGATCCGGACGGGAATCACAGCATCAGGATGAAGAAGTCGGCGCAACTCCCGATAGCCAGCCTTGAAAAAAATCATCACTCGGAGGCATTTTGAGCCACCGGCTGTCGACCCGGCCGAGCCCCCCATCACCATCAGACCGACCAGCAAGAAACGAGACAGGGGCGGCCACCCCTCAAAGTCGGCGGTGGCAAAGCCAGTGGTGGTGGTGATGGCACAGACCTGGAAGAGCGCATCCCGAAAAGCGATGAGCCAGTGACCGGAATAGAGATGGGCTACATCCAGGAAGATAATCAGGACGGCGACTCCGGTGACGCCAGCGTAAAACTTGAACTCCGAATCGTCTAGATAGGCCTGGGGCCGTCCTCTTAGGGCTTGAAAATGAAGAAAGAAATTCACCCCCGCCAAGAACATAAAGAAGGTCACCACCAGGTGGATATAGGAAGAGTCGAAAGCGGCCAGACTGGCGTTTCGGGTGGAGAACCCTCCGGTGGCAACAGTGGCGAACGAGTGGCACACGGCGTCAAAAAAACTCATCCGGCCGGCCATCAAAAGAAAAATTTCCGCGATCGTCATGAGAATGTAGACCCACCACAGCGAGCGAGCCGTCTGAGCGATGCGCGGGCTCAGCTTGTCAGGGAGGATGCCGCCGGGGGCTTCCGCTTTGAAGAGATTCATGCCCCCCCCGCCCAGCAACGGCAGAATCGCGATCGAGAGCACCACAATCCCCATTCCTCCAAGCCAATGAGTCAAGCTCCGCCATAAGAGCAGTCCCCTGGGCACCGACTCGATGTTGGAGAGAATCGAGGCCCCGGTGGTGCTAAAGCCCGACACCGACTCGAAAAAACAAGCGGGAAAAGAGCGAAATTGCTGGGCCAACAGGGGCTCCGTGAGACTGGCAAAATAATACGGAAAAGCCCCTAACAGCCCAGCCGAGAACCAAGCCAGGGTCACCAACAAAAAGGCCTGTCGTAAAGACAGATCCCCATGAGTCCCCCTGGTCGCCAGCGAGATGATGCCCCCCAGGCCAAGACTGACCGTAGTAGCCAGCATGAGCCCCGGGAGGTCGACGCCACTGTCGTAGAGCGAAAGCAGGAGACAGGGTATCATGGAGGCTCCCAGGGCCAGGTAAAGAAAACCCAGGATGCTGGCGACCAGTCGCATCAGATTCTTTCAGACCCGACCAGCAGCTTCTCTAGCTTGGGCTGGGCTCGTTTCTCCACAAAAAAGACAACGTGGTCTCCGTCCCGGATGACCGAGTTACAGTCCGGAATCTGAACCTGATCGTTCTGACCGATGGCCCCTACCAAAACTCCTCGCGGCAGCTTCAGCTCTTTGAGGGGCTTGTTGACCAGTTCCGAATCGTTGGTCAGCATCAACTCCAACACTTCCGTTTCTTCGTCGCCGAAGGTGGCCAGCGAGAACACCCGTCCTCGCCTGACAAACTGAACAATCTGAGAGACGGCTATCATTTTGGGGCAGAGAGCGACATGTTTCCCCCACCGCCTGAACCAGAGAGACATAGCGGAGCTGATTGACGGTGGTAATGACCCGACAAGCCCCCAACCCGCTGGCCAGCAACGACACCAGCACGTTGGTGTCGTCCTCGACTCCGGCCGAAATGAAGACGTCACAGGCATCGATCGATTCCCGTTGGAGCATCTCCTCGTCGTGAGGGTCGGCGCACAAAACCAACACCTTCTCCAATCGCTCGGCCAGTTCATCACAACGGTGGCGGTCGGGTTCGATCAGCTTGACGGTCAGATCAGTGTGCTCAGTTAAGCGCGCGGCTAATTCTTCACCCAACCGGCTCCCCCCTGAGATCATGACCATTCGAGCCGGACGCGGCTTGATTCCGAGCAGAGGGTAAACCTGGTCGAGCTGATCGCGGGGATGGACCACAAAGGCGATGTCGCCGATGTGCAATTTCTCGCTTCCGTCGGGGATAAACAACTTCGACTTCCGCTCGATGGCCCCCAGAAGAAGTTTCTCGCCGTGGCCGTTCCGCCACAGATCCCGCAACGTCTTGCCTACCAGGGGAGAGCCCTTGGGAAGACGGAAACCAGCCACCGCGATCTTCCGAGGCTGGGCAGCGACTCAAAATGCGCATGGCCACTTTTTCAGATGCCGTATGAAAGGCGTATGAAAATGGTCAAAAAACCCTGATTTTCTTGTTTTACGGCAGGCTGACGCCAGCTATCCGACAGACCAGCCTGAACTCCACAGCTTGAGAATGTTGTGACAAGTGCACCACAAAGCCCACTCACCTTTGATCTTGTCCACTCCCCGTAGGAGGAAGCGGGTGAATCCTCTGGTCCACATCTGTCCGAAGACGGGCTCAATCGTGCTCCCGCGCTGTTTGTAAAGTTCCTTGCCTTTCTTGGTCAGGAGCTTACGCTCCATCTCTTCGCGCAACGACATGTCATTGGGCTTTCTCCCACGAGGAGCCTTCTGCTCCCTGAAAGCCTTGCGTTGCTTGTGGTCCTTCAGGGTTGCGATGTAGAGTTCTGTATCCCCACCAGCCAGGGCGTTCTCCTCGCTCCAGTAGCCGGCGTCGAACAGACCGATCTTCGG
>CAYRFU010000490.1:0-2011 GCA_964423525.1 uncultured Burkholderiales bacterium
GAACATCTCAAGCAGAGAGAAGCGATAGAGCGGTAGTAGAGAGGGAGCAGTTACACCCGGTTCCCTGGAAGGATCGGCTGTTGCAGCGGATTGCTAATGCTTTCATCTCGGTCACTCCTTTATCGGTATCCCTTTCGGGTGAGTTCTTGTTGGCATTGGCGTTCCTCAGCCCTACCAGGTTACCTGACCAGGCTTTGATTCCTCTTATCACCAGCCGGTTTCGTTAGACCCGTTGTCGGCTTGCCCGCCGTTGAGATGAACGGGAGGACGAGAACTGGCGTGTGGCCAAAGAGCGCTCTATGGGAGAGTCAGCCGAACCTGCTCGAGAAGATCTCTTTCCGGGCCAAGATTCAAACGGTGTGGACGTTTCGCTCCTAATCGAGAATCGAAAACGGACGCCCCTCGAACGCTTACTGCGACTTCAAGACGCTGCCCAGGCCATCCTTAAGCTGAGAGCCACCCGTTCGGTTGGAACTTCTTAGACTACTTCACTCGTTGACCGAGGCTCAAGTTCGTTTCGTCATCGTCGGCGGGGTCGCGATGAGTCTCCACGGCTCTTCCCACGTGACCTTCGACTTGGATGTGGTCTATGAGCGTAACGAGGATAATTTCCAGAGAATCGTGGCCGCTCTTGCCCCTCTGGCCCCAAAGCTTCGAGGGGTGGCCGACGAGGTGCCCTTTCGGCTAGATGAGCGTACTTTGGAGATGGGGATGAACTTTACTCTAAGAACTGCCGCCGGAGACCTCGACCTGCTTGGACACGCTCCCGGAGCACCTGAGTATTCAAGACTGGAACAGAACTCAGTCGAGTTCGACCTTGACGGAAGAAGCATCCTGGCCGCTTCCCTCGACGATCTCATCAGCATGAAGACGAGTGCGGGTCGGACGAAGGACCAACTTCATCTGTTGGAGCTTCGCAGCCTGCAAGAGCTTCAGTCTTCAGGAGAGTGAGCGAAAGCCAACAAGGGGGTAGAGAGGCCGAAATCTCTTCCGAAAGCCACACGACCTTAAGCCGGCGCCTCTGGTGCCGACCTGGCTTGGGCCGAGTCGAACCTCACGGCAGCGCCTTCTCACCGAGTCAAGCCCGACAGCGTCGGACCAGGGCTTTTGCGAAGATTTGCTGGCTACCCGGTCTGACTCGGAAAAAAAGCTCAGGCTCGACCCCCTCACACTCAGAAAGGAGAAAGCCTCCTTTGACTGTAGGGATGACGTCGACTCGCAGGTAGAGGGGCGACTCGCTCTCTTGTCCGCCAGCCCGGACGAAAGCCGCGCCCAGCGAAGCCAGTACCTGGTCGGCGAAGTGAACCACCGGTTCTGGAGGCTGAACCACTCGGATAGACCCGCCGAGTTCGGCCTGCACCAGGATGCTGTCGGGGCCGGGAAGCTTATGGACCGCGTGACTGAAACTCCCATCCAGATAGACCAAAGACCACTCGCCCAGGCTGCGAATCTCGGGGATAAAAACCTGAATAAGATAGTCATCAGACAGCAACGCTTGAGCGATCTGAGACCCCTGTCGCTCGAGGTCACTCGACTTTTCGAGAAAGAACAGCCCCTGGCCAGCCCCCGAAACCGCTGGTTTGAGAACCGCCGGTTCTCTTAACACGAGCTCTTCGAGTCGGGCGCCTGCCCTCAAGAAACGGGTCGGCACGATCGGCCCCCCCACGGCCTCGAAGTCGCCGAGATAGCTCTTGTCTAGCAACCACAGCATCAGCCGAGCCGAGTTCTCGAGGGCGATATCGGCGGTGGCCAGCTCTCTTACCCAAGAGACAAATCTCTTGCGGTTGCCTTGATTGTCCATGAAATCCCAGGGTGAGCGCATCACAACCCGGTCAAATCGATTCAACCGAGCAGGGGTCTCGCCCCACACGATCGGAGCGACGCGATGGCCGAGCCCACGTAGATAATCGACGACCAGTTGATCATCGGGAGTGAACGGTGGCTCGCTCGGAATCAAGTCGGGCTCGTCGGCGGTCGGCGTGAACGTGAACGCGATCTGCCGGGCCTCCGG
>CAYRFU010000490.1:2021-3947 GCA_964423525.1 uncultured Burkholderiales bacterium
GCTAGCTTCTCAGCTTCGCGGGTGACAAAACCGAACTCCAGGTGCGCTTTCACGCCGGGCTGTTCCGGAAGCCCTACCCCCTTCCCTGTCGTGGGGCCTCCTTGGGTCGCGAGTCTAGATCACGCTTCCTCGAGTTGGGCTCCTAGGCTGGCGTAGTCGGGGTTCTGGGGCGGAGCGGTGGCGAAGGTCTTTGATGACCTCCCCCCATCCCGTCTCTTGAGCGAAGCGAAGTTGTTGGTAAGCCTCGAGTTCCTTTCCTCCGAAAGGCACCAGGACGGAGAGCCTCTGGCCCTGCTGATCGTTGCCTCGCCCATGAGACTCCCCTCGGCACTACAAAGGTCGCCCAAGGGACTCATTTGGAGATGTTCCTCGGGTTGCTCCTGACAGGGGTCAAGAAGCGCTCGCCGTTCGTTTTGCAGTTCCCCCTCGGGTCCCCAAACCCGGGTCGATTCATCCAGTAGAGGAAAACGAGAGCCTTTTCCTTGTGCCCCAAGCTGGGGGTGGTCAGGATCGATTCGCTTCTGGTGACAGCCAGGACAGGCTGGATACAGATTATCCCAGCTATAAGCCAGCCAGTAATAACCCGGATGCTTCTCGATGGTTCCGTCGGATCTTGAGCGCGTTACGCCCTCAACCGGCCCTTTAGGGCGAAAATGATCAACGTCGGCAGGTCGATGAAATCGGGTCTCGCAATAGGCGCACTTCTCTCGAAAGAGAGTCATCAGGGCTTTTCGCACCGAAATGTCGCCATAAACACCTTCGCGAAAACGGTGTTCGGTTCCGTGTTCTTGGGCTTTCTGGGTCGCTTCAGCGGCCCGTCGGCTCCATTCTGATGGTGCTGATGACCTCGATACGAATCTCACGCGGACAACAGCTGGTCCGTCAAAGATCTTAATTCCGTCCGATCTGCGGCCGTGATCTGATCGGCGGGTATCTGCATCAGTTCATTCCAGCGCGCCAGTTTCTCTTGTTTTTCCAGAGGGTAAGGGCTGGCGTCAAAAAGGCGAGAGTGAGTGACAACATCCTCGACTGTGAGCCCTTGAAAAGAGGGGGCTGGCACCCGGACGATCTGACCCCCTTGCCGCCGGAGGACGATCAAGCACTCCGGCGAGGAACCGAGGGTGACAAGAGGGCTATGGGTGGTCGCCACAATAAGAACATTGGGAAAAGCAGCCTGGAGCCGAGACAGAATGGTTCCTTGGAGCTCCGGGTGGAGATGCTGCTCTAGCTCGTCGACCAATAAGACCCCAGCGAGCTCCGTGCCAGCACCTTGTTCGAATGCGAGGGTATGGAGGTCGACAAACCATTGAAAGAAGAGACGGTAGCCATCGGCCCAGCTGCTCAGCGGACATCGAACACCGTCCCAATCGATTTCGTAAACACCCCGCTGACCCTTCATTGTAAGGCTCTCTTGCTGACGACCGAAAAGCGTGAGAAAATCGTCTTCTATTGCCGCTCGGCGCCCGGGCTGGGTGTCAAGTTTCAAGAGCGCTCCAGCCGTATCGGCCAAAGCCACATCGTAGCGAAACAAAGAATGCACGGCTCTAACTTCAGGCCGCTCACCCCCAACATTAAGGCTACCCTCTGTGGTTCGTCCCGCCCCATAGGCGAAGCATCTGGTCGTTGCTTTCGGGGCAATGAGCGACTTTGAGCACCAAGCTCAGGTCGTCTCGCACGACCTCGAGCGCCAGCGCCATGGCCCCTTTCCCAAGCCGGCGCACCACCGTGTAGCCGCCCGGGAACTGATCGCCCGCCTGAGCCTCCAGGGGGTTGACCACGTCGGCCTCGTTTGGCTCCGGAGCCCGGGTGGCCTCATCGAGATAGTCGAGCACCTCATCCAGACTCCCGGGTCGCTCCCCAGGGACGGGGTGAGTGCACCATTCCACCAGGGTTTCTAACTCGACCCCCAACCCATCGGTGACGCTA
>CAYRFU010000491.1:0-3916 GCA_964423525.1 uncultured Burkholderiales bacterium
GGCCCAGGCTAGACCGGGCCATCGCCTGTTTTGCCCGTTGGCCCAGGCTGAACCGGGCCGTTGGCCCAGGCTAGACCGGGTCGTTGGACCCCGCAAGATCAACTTGCAACTTCAAGGCGACCAGTCTTCTGAGGAGACCCGTCAGATGGTGGATGACAAGATCAAGGAGATACTGGACCAGCAGTATATATACCCGGGCTAAAGAGATCCTGACCAAAAATGACACGGTCTTCGTAAAGCTTTCCGAGCGGTTGATTCAGGAGGAGGAGATCTCACGGGACGACCTTCAGGCCGCTCTAAATGGCCGCGTGGCAGTCTAGCCAGCAGTTTCCAGAAGCTTTCAGGCCATTCAGATATCTTCGGCGCCCTTTCTTGGGGAACCGGTCTGGTCGCTCCTTTAGTGGGAACCGTCGGTGGCTACTCTCGCGGAGCCAACGACTGGGTCACTTTCGAGTGGCGGCAGCGCGACATCCTCGACCAACGTTTGACGGGTGTTGATGATGATGTCTCGACGGCGGATGATGACGGCGACCAAGACCAGGCCTGCTGGGAACCCGTGGTGGTTCACTTGGCCGATCGGCGCTAGGCTGCCATCAGGGTTTCGAGAAAGGCTCGTGAACCGGAACCGACTCGCTCGAAAACCAGTCCTACCGAAGTGCGCTCTCGGCCCGGTCTGATCCATACGACGCGGGCGTAACCTTCGGCGAACCGTGAAAAGAGAGAATCCTCGGCCACTTGGAAGCGAACCGAGTCGCCGACCTTCAGGTCGTTACCCCTTCGGCTAGGATAGATGACTCGGACGCCAGAAGCGGATAGGTCTGCTGCGGTAGCCACCAATCCGGGAAGATCGACCGAGCGGATCGGCAGGTTGGTGAGGGTTCTGGCTTCCTTGCGAAGTCTGATGGTAGTCATTGGCGTGGGTTCCTTTCAATCTCTAGGAGAATGATACTAGTCCTGCCGCCCCAAAATGTGGGCAGCTTCACAACCAGCCCGAGTTTACAGGAAGTTTACAAACTCAACTCACGCAGACGGGTCCCAGCCGCCACCGGCTGAACCGTCCCCGCCACCATCAAAGCCTCGCCCACCACTCCGCGCACCAGTCCGTAGCTCTCGGGGTTCCGTCCTGGCGTGAAGGCCTGAAAGCCATCTCCCCCATCGATCAGGAAGTCGTCAGTAGCACAACGATAGGTCTTGTTCGGGTCCAGCAAGCCGCCGTCATCCAAACGGACCTCGACAATCTCGGTATTGCGGTGAGTCACCGTCAAACCGGACATCTGGAGAACCTTCCCTTTCCCGATGGCCGGGTCGAGGCTCTCCTCAAGAGCTTGTCGAATCTCTGAGCCAGTCATCTCGATGGTGATCAACACGTCTTCGAAGGGCAGAACCTCCCGAAGATGTTCCTTGGCGATCGGACCCGTCCACAAGGGAGCTTTGACCGTTCCCCCGGCCAAAAAAGCGACCTCAGCCCCGGTGGCCTGGCGCATCATATCCGTCACCAGACTTCCGATCGGCCCGTCGGTCTTTTTGACTCTCAGAAAGTCTCCCCGAGCCACCGCCAACACCAGGTCTTCCTCTTCCGTGGCCAGCTGCTCCCGGTAGCGCTCTAGCAGCGCTAAAACCTCCTCGTCGGGCAACAATTCGTCGGGGATAACCGGTAGATAGTCATGCTCGAAGCCCACCACCATCCGATTCGCTTGATCGTAGTCGAGCTGAAGAAAATTGAGAGCCGCTCCCCGGTCGGTGCTTTGCACCAGGAGAGTGCCCTCTTTGGCGACTGGGTCTCTATACTCATCGTAACCGTGGCCTCCCACCACCACTACGTAGGGGGCGTCGGGGCCGGCCAACTGCCGGGTGAGCTGGGCTAACTCTTCACCGTGATGAAGATACTGATGGTGGAGCACAATGCAGTCAGGCCGATGCTCCTCCATCAAGCGGGGCACGAGTCGCTTGAGGGTTGCCTGACACGACTCAAACTCCAGTCCTTCCAGGAACTCCCGATAGGTAATCTCGGGGGTATCCTCTTTCATCAAGCCGATCACGGCCACTTTGGCACCGGCCAATTCCTCGAGAGCGTACTGCTCAACTTCGGCCAAGATATGGTCCGATTGGCTGACATGGCGACCGCTAGCGGCATCCATTAGGTTAGCCGCCAATACCGGGAACTGGGCCCGCTTCATCAGCTCGGCCAGCACCTCTTGACCTTTGTCAAAATCGTGGTTGCCTAGTGTCCAGAGGTCGTAGCCGTCATGATTCATCACATCGACCACCGGCTTGCCATCGAACTTCATCGAGAGGTCGGGACCGGTGAAGATATCTCCGCCCGACATCAAAAGCATGTCGGGCCCATGTTCCTCTCGAATGGCTCGAATCTCGCTCGAACTCCAGGCCGCTCCCCCTATCGGTCCTTCTTGGCTGGGACGCGGATCAAGATAACCGTGGAGACCACTCTGCTCGACTAGGGTAATTCTGGGTCGGACGCCTGCTACACTCACCTGTCAGGATTATCATCTGCCGACTCGAAAGAGGCGAACTATTTGTTAACTCGTCGGTTAGAGGATGATCACCAGCTCGTCTCGCTTCAGGTGACGACACACGGCGTTATAAACCTCAACGTCGTCATCGAATCCCGTGATGGAGTCGAAGTCGGATTCGGCATCGTCATCATCGACGAAATAGAGGACGGCCCCCTGGAGGAGCCTCAAAGCGTCGTCCCCACTCTCTTCTAGAAGAACGGTCAATCCATCGGCCAAACGTCGGGCTGTTTCCAAATCGAGAAGATCGCTGTTTTCACTAGCCAGCTTGGCCTCGGTCAAATGGGCTTTGACAGCCTTCTTGAGAGAGTCTCGTGAACGAGGGGGACCTTGCACATACTCGAGAAAACTGTCGCGAGTTGACGGTGAAAGGCCTTCGGGAACAGACATAGGCAACCTTTCTTGAGATTCTCTTGAGGGCCTGCTGCTAGACTCTTGTAGCGAGCCTCGCGATCGGCAGAAAATTGTGGACCAAAGTTCCCGTTTTAGCCAGAAATCACCCCGTTTCTCCAGCTGAAGAAGCTGACAGTGTCGTCATTCTGGCTAGACCCCACGAGCCTTTGACCAAGAGAATCGGCCACGGCCTTCTGGCCGCTTTCGACGCGGCTCTCCCGGTGGCTGGATTGATGCTAGCGGGCCCGGCCGGAGTGGGGACCGGTCTGGCTTTGGGCACCGCCCGCTGGGCTCTTTCTTCGAAAGGGTTGCGTGGACCAGGAAGTCTCACCGCCACCGGCTACGGACAGTTCTTCAACAGTATGGCCGGTTTGGTCGGCGTCAGCTCAGCCACCCTTTTGGGCTTCGACCTGGGGGTTGCTCCTCTGGCAGGACTGGCCTTCTCTGCCGGTTGGGGCTTCATTCGTGCGGCAGCCCTAAAGAATCACGAACTCAACTCCCAACCGTTGAAAAGCGAAGCCTTTGCCAAGCAATACGTAGAGAGGGCTCAAAGACGCCTGGACGAATCAGGCTTCTCTGAGCGTCTCCCAACACCGACCCCGGCGGGCTGCCCTGCAGCCTGCCAGACAGCTACACGAGCCCTGCAAGCCCACTTCCCAGGGCCGGTGGCCATCCAGGTCGCTCAGGAAAGTAGGTTAGCCCGCGCCAATCAGACAGACTCTCAGCGCGTTCGGGATCATTTTCTAGAGGGGAGGTTCGCCGATAGCTTCGTGATCGACAGGGAAGGTGACATCGAGATTCGAGCGGGACAGACTGGAGGCTCTGTAGGAAAAGCCTTTCCGGGCGTGGTTATGCTCGACTATCGCGCCCCGGAGGATTATCCCAAGCGAGTGGTCTCCTTTATCCGTGGCCACGAACTCAGTCATCTACGTCACCAAGACAGCTGGAGCGAGGCCGGCATCTCAACTCTGGGCGCCTTGCTAGGCAACAAC
>CAYRFU010000492.1:0-3902 GCA_964423525.1 uncultured Burkholderiales bacterium
ATAAATTGTCCACCCGCTCGGCCTCAACTTAGAAATTTCAATGCTGCGGAGTCGAGGAGCTGCCCGACGGTCCTCGATATGCGGCACGCACCACAGTGCTGGCTCAGCCCTCAATTCAAACTCTCCAGGCGACTCAGGTGGACCCGCTTCTACCGCCTGCGAAACTCTCCTAGGTTAAAACCCTCACCGTTGAGAAACAACCTCGGGGATGAGCCAGCAAAGTCATTCGATTCCCCCACCCTATCGTGTCATCGAACGATTGGGCAGGGGGGCGTTCGGGGAAGTTTGGAAAGCCACGGACCCTCGTTTAGGGAGGCCGGTGGCTCTGAAATTGCTGCGCGCCGAATTAACCACCGACGACCAAGCCCTACACCGATTCCACCGCGAGATGCGGGCCACCACCGCCCTCAACCACCCCAATCTGGTCGGTGTCTTCGACTGCGGGGTTCACCAGGGAACTCCGTTCCTGGTCTTGGAGCTGATCGAGGGAATGACCCTGCGACAGGTGCTGGAACGAGACGGAGTGCTACCCACCTCGTTGGTCATAGAGTTGGGACGCCAACTCTTACACGGACTCTCGGCGGTCCACCAGACCGGCATTCTGCATCGAGACATCAAGCCCGAGAATCTGATGTTGAGACCCGACGGCCAACTGAAGCTTCTCGACTTCGGCCTGGCCAAATTGACGACCCCCGCCCGCGAGGAAGCCTTCACCAGTTCAAATGCGGTCCTGGGAACCCCGGGCTATCTCTCGCCCGAACATCTTCAAGACGTGGAATTGGACGAACGCGCCGACCTGTTTTCGGTGGGTGCCGTCCTCTACGAGTTGGCCATGGGAGAACCGGCTTTTCCCGGGAGTTCGTTCCACGCCATCGCCGGCGCCATTCTCTATCGACATCCCGAGAGAATGACCGAGCTTCCGGCCGACCTGCGCTCGGTGCTGTGGCGCGCGTTGGAGAAGAAACGTGTCTTTACGATAAATGATCCTTGACGGCCTGATCGGTCGGGTTCACCCTCGCCGGAGGCTGCGTAACAATAGTGAAAACGCCGTTTTACACTTTGTCTATTGTACTCCGACCCTGACCATGGTGAATTGGCCCCATGGGAGCGGGAACGCAGAATCAACAAAGGTGGCGCCACAAGCGGCACAAACACAAGGTCAAGCTTGACATAGCGGCCTACGACGCGGCCATCCAGGTCGCCCTGAAGCATCTCACCCCAGAACAGCAAAAGCATGTTCTGGCTGGCTCAAAACAACTCCATCTCTTTTTGGGATTGGAGCAACAGGATGAGTCGGCGGCCGCAGTCCTCGGAACTGACGAAGCTGGGGCCAAGAAGAACAAAACTCCACGCGAGAAGGGGAAGGTCAAAGGGGGCGGGCAGACCGGTAGGCGAAAGCCTGAGGACTTTCCCAACGCCAAGACGGAGAAGGTCGCTCATCCAACATTGATGCCTGGCCACCTTTGCCCGGAATGTTCGCAAGGTAAGGTCTACCTTCTCAATCGACCCGATAAGTTTCGCCACTTCGTCGGCAATCCGCTCATCGAGGTGACCTTCTATGAACTGGAAGTCTATCGGTGCAACAACCCCGCTTGTGAGACTAAATTTCCCGCACCGCTGCCCGAGGGCGTGGGCCCCGACATCTATGATCCGAGCGCCGTTATCGCCCTGGCCATGACAAAATATGGAATGGGGTTCCCAGGATACCGGCTATCCCAACTTCTGAAGATGATGGGGACGCCGATGTCGGCGTCGACCCAGTGGGATGTCGTCAGAAAAGCAGCGGATAGACTCAGACCCGTCTTCGATTGCCTGCTCGAGATCGCCGCTCAGGGAAAACTTGGATATTTCGACGACACCTCCGTCAAGATTCGCCAGTTGAAACGGGCCGCCGATGACAAAAGAACCGGGGTCCACACCACCGGTATCCTCTCCGTGAGCGAAGCCTTTGAGATCGGACTCTACATCAGTGGGAGCCAGCATGCCGGTGAGAACCGGGCCGACCTGCTGGCCCGGCGAAATGAAGACCTGCCACCGATGCTCCAGATGAGCGACGCCCTGGCCGCCAACTTCTCGAAACTGGACCAAGCGATTCTCGAACTCGACATCTTCGCCTGTTGCCTCCTCCACGGGCGGCGGGGATTTGTAAAGGTGGTGAGTAGCCACCCGCTCAAATGTGGGCACGTCATTAAGCTGCTCGGAAAAGTCTACCATCACGAAGCCGTTTGCAAAGAGCGACGATACAGCGATGACGAACGCCTGCTCTATCATCAGCGCAAGAGTGGCCCGGTGATGGCCAAGCTGAAAAAGTGGCTCGACAAGATGATACTCTTCAATAAGGTCGAGGAGAACTCGACCCTCGGCGAAGCGATTCAGTATATGCGAAAGCACTGGAACCGGTTGACGTTGTTCTTGCGCGTTCCCGGGGCCGCTTTGGATAACAATCCCGTGGAAAGGCTGCTTAAAACGGCCGTACTCCTCAGGAAGAATGCCCTTTTCTACCAAACCGCGAAAGGAGCCGAGGTGGGAGACCTCTTCATGAGCCTTTTCCAGACCTGCCGGCTCAACCGAGTGAATCCTTTCGATTACCTTACCGAACTACTCCGGAACCACAAGTTGGCGGCAGAAAAACCGCAAGATTTGATGCCGTGGAATTACAAGGAGGCCCTCCATGGGAAGAAGCAGGAACAAGAAGCTTAGGAGGCGCTTGGAGCGCCTGGAGGGCTCGCCCGAGAGCAAATCTCCTAAGGCAGAAAACGCTCCCTCGATAGGGAGCGCCGAGGCCTTCGACTTGAAAGCCTACGAAGATGCGATCGCGCAGGCTGAGCGCTCAGGTCTGGATCCCGAGCACGTTCGTCAACTTCGCCTGAGCGTTGAGTATCTTAGAGAAATCCCCCCTGAAGAGTACGAAGCGGCGGGAGTGGTGTTTCGAGACGCCAATCGCGCCGAATCCGTCAGCCCGGAAGAGGCATCCTCTTAGGCTTTCTGAGCGAGTTAAAGCTCTTTGAGCGTTCGCCACCGTTTGGAGTTAGGGGACGCCAGATAGGAGCTCCGGTGACATCGGGGTCCCCCGCCGCGAGAAGAACCTGGACCTGGTGCGGTTGGAGGGTAGTACTGGCAGCCTTTTCGGTTTCCGACTTTGGCCACCACCGGAATCGACCCTTCGATAGCCTCTTGGTGGCGAGCCAGTAGCCCTGGCCGTCGAAGGTGAGAATCCTGAGCATAGTGCCTCGGCGATTTCGGAAGATGAAGATGGTTCCGGAGAACGGATCCTCGCGAAGCTTCTCCCTGCAGAGCTGGGCCAGACCATCGATCCCTTTGCGCCCATCCACGGGCTCCAAGGCCACCATGACTTTCATTTGAGGAACGATCTGCAGCATCAGAGATTCCCAAACTCTCTACAAAGAGCGCTGAATCCGGCGGCGTCCAGTCCGCTGACTTCAGCTCGCATCTGCCCGCCGTGGACGGACCGTATCTCCACGACACAGCTCAAAGCCTGCGGGAGTGCTGCGGTGACAAACTCGACGAAGGTCGGTGCTTCCGTTGGGTCGGCTGGAACCAGACCGTGCGCCGCCACGCCGTTCTTGAGCTTGGTATAGTCCAGGCCCCCGGCTTTGGATACATCACTGACCCCGTACTCTGCCGCCAACTCGACCGCCTGAGACCAGATAGGGCGCGGAATCTTGCGGCCCGGCCTCCCCGCAGCCCGCCACTTCTCCAGTGCCCGCCGGAGCTTTTCGAGTCTCTTCTCCTTTGCCGACATCGCTATATCCCTCGCTTTCAATTGATGGCTGGAGGGTAACAGCGGGCTTCAGGGGGCGTCTAGGATCGATAGCCGGAAAGACACGTTCTTACTCATTTCCGCTCACCTTCAATAATATTCTTGGTTGCTCGGCGGCCTC
>CAYRFU010000493.1:0-241 GCA_964423525.1 uncultured Burkholderiales bacterium
GTTAAAGTGCCACCGGCGAAAAGTAAGTTGGCGATGAATTGACGACGATTGAGCTTTCTCTCCATAAGCAGAGAGTCGGGAACGACCCGGTTTTCTTCCACCTGCGGGGGGGGTTAGTCGGTATACATCGTCGCCTGGTCCTCACTGTGGCATTCCGTCGGAAATCTGGTGGCCACTGCCCGCTCGTAGACGGTATGACCAGTCTGCGGTATGGCTGCTCGATAGTCGCCGGCCGTGAGCC
>CAYRFU010000493.1:251-3878 GCA_964423525.1 uncultured Burkholderiales bacterium
GCCTGGTAGCCGGTTCTTGCACCAGGCCCCGGCTTTGATCGGGCTTGACTAACCCGTCACCTCGACTCGCCCCCTGATGGTCCGCATCTCACTCGGCCCATCGTAGCGGTCAGCTTCCAGAGCTGCCTCGAAATGGTAACCACCCTGGCGGTCCTCAGCTAAGCCTTTTCGGAATTTGGTTCGGCCGTCGTCGTCGCTCCACTGCTGGGTCTGGCCGAGGCTGTAAATCGGTTCGCCGTCCTCGCCTTTAACGATCTCTCCGTAGCGAGTCACCACCCCGAAATGAGTCTCTTCGGTAGCATAATTGCCGCTGCTGAAATCGCCTTCTCGCCGGTAGCCGGTAAAGGAAAGAACTGAGTCGTCTTCGGTGTCGAACCGGACCGTCTGACGCTCGAAGGTATCTTCGTGTCGCGACTCGACTCGCACAAGACCTGGCTGGTCGGGAAAAAGGTCGGCCTCGGTATCGTCCAGAGAAGCGAGAAGAGCGGCGTCGTTCTCGAGTTCGAATTTCAGGTGACGAGCTTGAGCATTCATCGCCTCCTGGTTTATGGGAAAAGCAACATTCCTGGTCATAGGAATCCCTCCTTGACTTTCTTCATTTTCCGCGAGAGGCTTTGGCTCGAAGAGTCTTGCCGAGTCCCCTTAAACGATCCTCAAAAAGCCGCGCCCAGGTCAACGACTCCGTACAACTGTCGTCTTCCAACGCCACCCGCGATCTCTAGCCCACTCTCTTTGGTTGCAAACCAGAGAAGGGGCTGAGAGAGACACGCATAAGAGTTTCGCACTTACCGAAGGAGAAACGTCATGCCATTAGCCGAGAAGAAAAGAGGCCTGGCTGAACGCCGCGCCATCAAGAGTTATCAAGAGAGCGAGTTCCCCGCCCTGGAAGCAGAGTTGCGAGGCCTGCTGGGAGAGGAGAAATCGCTTGAGGTCGACTGGGAGTCCTTCTACCATCAAAACGCCGCCTGCCAGTTCTGGGCTGACAATCTTACCAAAGTCTATTTCCGACCCGTCATCGAGGCTTTGAAGTCGATTACTGCCGACGAGATGGGCCGTGAAGCCCTGGCGGAATCGATCGAAGGGATCAAGTTCGGGAATACCGACAACCGCTATTCTGACTACGCGAGGCTTGAAGGCAATGTCTTGGTGATCGACCACTGCCCGATGTCAAACGTTGATGATGTCGACACGCGGGCCAAGACCATCACCAGGTTTCTTGAGGACAACCTTTAGGAGCATTTTTAGAGTGAAGCAGCGCACGGCTAGCCTCCGCAGGACCAAGACGGCGAGGGTCGAAATTGTCTGGAGTAGGAGGAGCTGTGCCGAGGTTATTGCTGGTCGTTTTGTTGCTCTCTACATCCGCTTGGGCTTATGTCGATCCAGGCACAGCAGGTCTTCTATTCCAGATCGGTTACGCGGTCTTCTATGGCCTGCTGGCTGCCTTGGCTTTCATGTTTCGTCCCATCAAGAACTTTTTCTCCGCTCTTAAAGCCCGGTTTCGTCGCAGGACTGAGCCCGCTAGCCATAGTGACGCAAACGATACAGACTGATCAAAACGGCCTTCCGCTTCAATCTGCCGCCGGCACTGACCACACCACACTCTCGGCCACGGCTCGAGCCTGATCGGCATACTGCTGGAAAAGATCCCGCTGCTCGCGGGGGTCGTTCACCAGATCGTAAACCCGGTGGCGAGTTCGATCTTTGAAGAAAACCACTTTGAAGCGGCCGGAGTAAACCGCGATCTCTCCCGGCTTGCCGCTAAGGGCAAAGTAAGAGGTGCTGACGCGAGTCCGGGGACTCCGTCTGTCGGGGTCTTTGATGTAGGGCAAAAGGTCCTCACCCTGCATCTCGGAGGGCACTTTCTCTCCCAGATACTTCAGCAGGGTGGGGGCCAGGTCCACCGGATTGACAAAGGTCTGTGGTCGGACCCCCGCCGGCCCATCGGGGAGGCGCAGCAAGAGCGGGATGTGCACGATCGACTGGTGGAGGAACGGTCCCCCGTGGCCCACCCAGCCTGACTCGAACGATTCGCCGTGGTCCGAGCCGAGCACGACCACAGTATGATTCAGGATCCCGTCGGACTTGAGTTGGTCGAAGAACTGGCCAAGCAGGTGGTCGACCTCGGCCAGATACTCGTCGTAGCGCCGACGGAGAATATCGACCTTCGGTTGCAGCCGGGCCTGGTAGGTGGAGTTGTTCAAAGGCGGATAGGGAAGGGGTTGGGAGTCGAACTTGCCCAGGAAAGGTTCTTTGGGAAAATAGGGGTAGTGCGGTTGCCATAGATGCACCCACACGAAAGTCGGTTGGGAGGCTGCTTTGAGGTGGTGGTGGGCGATGGATAGGGTCTTCTCTTCCGAGAAGTGCTCCCTTTTCCAGTAGCGGTGAAACTCCACTCCTACCCTGGGGTCGTAGGGTGCAAAATAGGGCCATTCTTCGCTAGCCAGAGCCGCCAACCAGGATAGTTCTTTGGTGCTGAAGAGGCGATTGAGCCAGCCGTAGATCGGGCTGGCAGTCGCCGAATGGACCACCTGAACATCTCCTCGGCGGGGCAGACCGAAGAACTCTGGGGCGTGGAACGATACCCAGAGAGGGTCCCGATAGCCCGCCGCAGTGAGGCGGGCCACCAGGTCGAGTTCAGGTCTCTCGCTTCCGAAGTAGTAACCGAGATAGGCACCGATCGAGGTGTTGGTTGTATTCGAAGTAGCCTGAGCCGCGTCGAAGCAGATCGCCTCGGCTGCGAATCGCTCGAGGCGAGGCGTAGTCGGCCGTTCATAACCGTAAAGAGACATATCCCGTGCCGCTAAGGTGTCGACAGTGACGAAGAGGACATGGGGCCTGGCTGGGCGGGAGCCGCCGTCCGGCTCGACTCGAGAAGGTCCCACCAAGGCCAACACCAGGGCCGTCGATAGGAAGGGCAGGGAGAGCCCCAGGGCGAGGGTCTTGCCTCCGGCCGCGACCAGGTCGCGAACTTCGGTTAGAAAGTCCCTGGCCAACCATCCCGCGGGCAGGCTCAGCACCGCCGCCACAAGGCACAGTCCTCCCCTCCAAGAGAATTCAAGCGATTCGAAAGCCTCTACGAATCGGTACTTTAGAAAAGTCAGGTTGACGGTGTAAAAGGCGAAAAAGAGGAGGGGCTGGCTCAGGCGCGGCCACAGATGCTCCATCAGCTGCAGGAACGCCGCCACAACCAACGCCACCAGGCAACCAGCGGCCGTGACCACGGCTACGTTGGAGAAGAGAACCCAAGGCCTAGGGTCTTCGAGCTCGATCGAGACGCGTCGAAGAAAGTCCAGGCATAGGAAGTTGAGCAAGATCAACTGGGTTAGCGAGAACAGAGTGGGGAAGGTCAGGCGGGACGCCGGCATCTTTGGCCGGTTCGGGAAACTCCCCCCCGACACCTGTTGTCGAGGCCGCCCCTGGAGAACCGAAAGAATGGTCCCCTGAGTGGTTTTCAGCTGCCGCCCGTGGTGACTTCCAACCCCTGGGCAGCCGGGGCGGTCTGAACCGTGTCGGCCGCCGGAGCGTCCTCGGCGAAATAGTTGGTGTAGATCAAGTAGCCGGCCCCAGCGGCGATGCCGGCTCCGATCAATCCGGCGGCCACGGGGTGTTCCTCGATCCACCGGCCTA
>CAYRFU010000494.1:0-3832 GCA_964423525.1 uncultured Burkholderiales bacterium
TTAGCCTCTTCAAGAATTGGCTGCCCCGCTTCGGCGTCAAGGTTCACGGAGTCGATCTCAAGCAAGCCGAGAAGTTACAAGCCACCATCAACGAAAAGACCCGGGTGGTCTATTTTGAGACTCCCGTCAATCCTAATTTGGAGCTGATCGACATTCAGGCTGTGGCCGAGGTGGTGGCCCAGGCCAATCAGGGTCGAGACGAGGACCAGAAGATCCGGATTGTTGTCGATAATACCTTCGCTACTCCCCACTGTCAGCGTCCCCTGAGATTGGGGGCCGACGTGGTCGTGGCCAGCCTGACCAAGAGTATCGGAGGCTTTGGAACCGACCTCGGTGGGGTGGTGGTCGGACCCTCCTGGCTGGAAGGCATGTTGCTGGGTTTTCGCAAGGATTTCGGAGCGGTCTTAAGCCCCAAGAACGCCTGGCCGATTCTGGTCTATGGACTCCCCACCCTCTCGGTGAGAATTCGCCAGCAGCAAGAAACGGCGATGAAAGTGGCTCACTTTCTCGAACAGGACGAGCGGGTCGAAAAGGTCCGATACCCCGGCTTGAGCTCTTTCCCTCAGAAGGATGTTGCCGAGAAGCAAATGACTGATTACGAAGGCCAGTTCGCGGCCGGAACACTGGTTTATTTCACCCTCAAAGGAGGTGGTGAGGTCGGTGAGAAATTCATCGACTTCCTGGCAGAGGAGTCCTACGCCATCACTATGGCCGTGAGCCTGGGACAGATCAAAACGCTGGTGGAGAACCCTTACTCCATGACCCACTCGTCGCTGGCCTGCGACGACCGGGCCGCCCAACTGGTCGACCCGGCCGGATTACGCCTGTCTATAGGTCTCGAGAAAGGCGAAGACCTGATTCACGACCTGAAACAAGCCCTGGATCACGTCTTTCCCCCGTCCTACACGGGCTCGTCTGAAACCTCAACCGAAGAGAACCGGTCAATATAGCGGAGATCTTGGGAAGGAAAAGAGTCCGGCCTCGGACCCGACTCTACCTTCTGCTAGCCGTAGGGCTTTTCACCTTACCCGGTTTACCCCGCGCCGTCTCCGGCTACCAGGTAGCCGAAGACGGCCTTGTCGGTCGCTAGTGGGTACTAAAGTTGGTCTGTAGCGGCGCACAGCCCGCGTTAGCCGCCATCGTCCAAAACTGCTGTTGGGCCTGCTCGCCCCATCAGTTGCGCCGCTCGCGTCAACGGGTCGGGGTCCAGCGGGCCGCTAGACAAAACCGCGTTATCTCTTACGATGTGAGCCTTAATGTCAAGCGTGTCGACGTCACAACCGAAACTCTAGTGAAGCTCATCTAGAAGAGCGCCGGGATCTCATGAAAGAGAGCCCGTTCCTCTTCTTCCGCTCCAACCCGGCCCTCTTCCATTGGGACTTCCGAGACGGGGCTTTTCGAGACTCGAGACTGTTTCCCCGACCCGAGCCTAAGATCTTGACTTTAGGGGACCCTCACTTTGGTAACTTCGGTAGCTTCAAAGGCCCCGATGGGAAGGCTGTGTGGGGTCTCAATGACTACGACCAGGTGGGCATTACTTTAAGGCGATCGACGAGGGGGAATCGGGTCCAGCCTTTTTAACCAAGAAAGAGTCCGAGGGAGCTGTCAAAGACCTGATCAAGAAAACCGACGACCGGGATCAAGCCTGGCTCGTTATCAACAAGAGCAACCAGAAACCCCCAGAGTGGAGAGGCCGCTACGAGTTCTCGACCAGGTGGCCCGCCTGGGAAGCGGAGCGAGCAGTCGAGGCCTGGAGCGATATTGGGTCCTCCTGGCCCCCGGCCCTGAGAGTCAACACCCCGTGATCCTCGAACTCAAGCAGCTGTTACCCTCCCCCATCGACCGCTCTGACGGCTGTCTTGCCCGGGCCGACGCAACCGAAATCGTGGCCGCCCGAGTCGCTTGTGGAGCTGGCTTCAACCCCTTGCTGGGATCGTTTCGGCTCCAGGACACAGCCTTTCTAGCTCGCGAACGAGAAGCCGAAAAGGGAACCCTTCGGGAGCGAGACCTGGATTCGCGGCAGACGGTCAAAGAGGCGGTGGAGCAAGCAGCTCTGGTGCTCGCCCGCGCCCACAGCCGGAGTCCGGGCAGCCTTGAGAGCCTGAGGGAATGGATCGGCAATGAGCCTGGAGTGGGTCGAGAGGCTCTCACCCGTCTGGCGGCCGCCTACTACCAGCAGACGATGGCCGACCATCAAGCCTTCAGCAGGCGACCTGACGAGCCTGGCCGTGACGGGAAAGATCAGCTTCAACCATCATCGTGACCAATTGGCTGAGATCGGTTTGGGCCTGCCATCCCAGCACTTTCCGAGCTTTGGCGGCGTCTCCCCGCAGAATGTCGACCTCGGCAGGCCGAAGAAGGGTCTCGTCCGTCTCGACGTAGTCTCGATAGTCGAGGTTGACCACTTCAAAAGCTAGTCGACAAAACTCTCGCACGCTGGTCGTCACTCCCGTGGCCACGACGTAATCATCGGGCTGGTCCTGCTGCAGCATAGCCCACATCGCTTCCACATAATCAGCGGCGTAGCCCCAGTCCCGCTGGGCGTTCAGATTGCCAAGCTTGAGCTTGGCCAGCTTGCCGGCCACGATCTGAGCCACGCCATCGGTGATCTTACGGGTGACGAACTCAAGCCCTCGCAAAGGAGACTCGTGATTAAAAAGGATACCGGAGCAGGTGAAAAGCTCAAAACTCTCGCGATAGTTGATGGTTGTCCAGTGTCCGAACAGCTTGGCTACACCGTAAGGGCTGCGAGGGTGAAAAGGCGTTTGTTCAGACTGAATGGGATGAGCCACCTTACCGAACATTTCGCTGGTGGAAGCCTGATAGAACCGAATGGCAGGGTCGGTCAGCCGGATCGCTTCTAAGAGCTTGACTACCGAGACACCAGTGACCTCGGCCGTCAGCACCGGCTGATTCCACGAGGTGCTCACGAAACTTTGAGCGCCGAGGTTGTAGACCTCATCGGGTTGAGCCTTGCGAAGAGCGCGAATGAGGCTAGCCATGTCGGTCAGGTCACCGTCCAGGAGCTCAACCTGATCCTGGATGCCGAGATAGGCCAGACGCCAAGTGGTCACCGTCGCCCGTCGAGCTAGAAGACCGTAAACCCGATAACCTTTCCCTAGCAATAGACGAGCCAGGTAGGCTCCATCCTGGCCAGTGATTCCCGTGACCAGAGCGGTTTTAGACATTCTCTCGCTCCCTCCAATAGGTGATAACGTCGCGGACACAGTCGGTCATCGTGAACCGGGGACTCCAGCCTGTGTGAGCCTGAAGCTTGGCCGGGGAGGCGACCAGACGGGGCTGCTCCACTGGTCTCAGTCTTTCCTCATCAAGCTTGAGAGAAACGTCGGCAGAGCAGGTCCTCACCATCTCCTGGATCAGTCTCTCGAGGGAGACCTCCCGGCCCGAGCAAACGTTATAGGCCTCGCCGTTTCTTCCCTTCTCTAGCAGAGCTTGATAGGCGGCGGCGACGTCCTCAACGTGAGTGAAATCCCGGGTCACCTTCAACTCGCCGTGCTCAAGAACAGGCGACTGAAGACCCCGCTCGATTCTTACCAGCTGACGGGCCACGGCCGGCAAGAAAAAATCCTCGCATTGACCGGGACCGGTATGATTGAAAGGCCGGGCCATCACGATCCTGTAGGCCGATTGTCGACTCCACTGAAAACAGAGGGCCTCGGCAGCCATCTTACTGACAGCGTAAGGATTGACGGGACGAAGAGGACGGTCTTCAGTAAGAGGAAGCTGAGCCGGGGGCACCACACCGTAAACGGTCCCGCTCCCGACATAGAGGAGAACCCCGTCAAACTTGAGCCGGTCGAGAGCCTGAAGC
>CAYRFU010000495.1:0-377 GCA_964423525.1 uncultured Burkholderiales bacterium
CAGGTAGGCTAGGCCGGGCCCCCGCCCGTTTCACCTGGAAGGAGCAGGCCAGACTGCGCCGAGGGAGCAGGCCAGACCGGGCCCCCGCCCGTTGAGTTGATGACAGCGGCCAAAGACCTTGCCCTGGGCTTGACCCCCCAGGCCGAAGTTAGTGGCCCGGGGGGCTCGAGGGCTCGACCCGGCTTCAGCTAACCAACAGCTGATCGACCGCGCCCGTAGCGGCGAGGTTGTCCTCAGTCATGAGACGGGTTCGGTCCTTGTTCTGCCCTTACCGGACGATAAAGAACAGGTGCGAGGCGTTCTCTATCTCGAGAATCGCTCGTCCAACTGCGATGGCCCCGGTCCGAACAACCCGTCGGTGGCCCGCCATCGTTGGG
>CAYRFU010000495.1:387-3780 GCA_964423525.1 uncultured Burkholderiales bacterium
CCTGGTGCTGGGCGGTCTGGTTGCCACCGGCTCCTGGCTCGATCGTCTCCGTCGGGGCAGAACACTCCAGGACCTGACTGCGTCCGCTGAACTCCGCTCCACGGCCCAGACGCTTTTAGTTGGTCTCAAGAGGAGAGACTATTCCTTGGTCCACCAAATGCTCACCAGTCGCCTCCGAAACCGATTGGACCCGGCCACTTTGGAGAGGCGCTTGAAAGAGTGGGAGAGCGACTATCGAGTCGAGCTCGAGTCAAGCCAGCTCGGGGCCACCCAGAGCTTTGGTTCTACTGGTCAGGTCGCAGTTGGGCGCTGGCGTTGGACTTTGCACCGTTCCGAAGCCGGTTGGCGCCTCGATGGCGTCGAGGGGGACGACTGGGCCTGGTAGTGAACTACTCGACCGGAGCGGGGACCGGGGTGGCCTGAAGAGGCACCTCAACGGGTGGAGGGGCGACCACTTCGACCGGGAGCGGAACCGGTTCCGGCTCAGGGGGAAGCTCGACGGGGGCCGGCTCGGGCACCGGAATCGCTTCCAGAGGGGGCGCTTCGATCGGTTCAAAAGGAGGAGGCGGCTCCACCGCAGCTCCTTCGGGCAGCATCGGCACCTCGGTGGGCAACTCGATTTGAGTCGGCACCGGGATCTCGGCCGGGTTGTCAAAGTTGGCTGGCTTGGGAGGCGGTGGCGGGGGAGCAGCCTTGTGCTCCGTTTTCTGAGTGGGCTTGACAGCCTGACTGGTGGGCACCACTTTGGGCCGTCCGTGCAGGGTGCAGAATCTTTTGGGAATCTGATTCCTGGGCCACAACTTGCGTTTGGCGTGAGGACACTTGGGACCGACCCTCATCTTGGAGTCGGCGCAAATGAAGGCTCCCACCTTTTTGGGCTTGGTGATAGGGAGCTTGGACTCTTTGATGTTCCGGTGAGCGAACACCATGATCTCTTTCCAAATCCCGGCCGGCAAGTCACCACCGTAGGAACGCCACATCTTGGAAAAGTCGTCGTTGCCGACCCAGGCAGCCGTGGTGTAGTGACGGGTATAACCCACGAACCAGGCATCGCGGAAGCTGTCGGTGGTTCCCGTTTTACCGGCCGCCTCGTGCTTCTCGAGATAGGCCCTGGTGCCGGTGCCGGCTCGAACCACGTTGCGCATCATCTTCATCATCCAGGAGGCGGTGGCTTCTGAAAGCACCTCTTTTTTCTTGGGATAGCGGTTGTCGATGACGACGTTGCCATCCTTGTCGTAGATGATCTTGACGGGAGTGGCGGGGATGCGAATGCCCTGGTTGGGGAAGGTTGAAATGGCGTCAGCCATCTCCAGCGGGGAGAGGTCGGCAGCCCCGAGTGCCAGCGAGTAGAAGGGGCTCAGCTCGCTCTCAATGCCCATCGAGTGGGCCACATCGATGACCCTCTGAATTCCGGTGAGCTGCATCAGTCTCACGGCTACGACGTTGCGTGAATACTGAAGAGCGGTGGTCATAGGAATAGAGCCCATAAAACGATGATCGGAATTCTTGGGGGACCATTTCCCGATGGTCAGAGGCGCATCGGGGACGATGGTGCTGGGGGGGTAACCACTCTCGATAGCAGTGGCGTAAACAAAGGTCTTAAAGGAAGAGCCAGGCTGCCGAAAAGCTTGCCAGGCCCGGTTGAACTGGTTTTTGTCGTCCCATTTGGTCCCACCCACCATGGCCCTGATATAGCCGGTTCCGTTCTCGATGGTCACGGCCGCGCCGGTCTGGACGTTGAGGATCTTGCTGTCTTTGGCCACCATCTCCTTGACGACTTTCTCGGCTTTCTTCTGGAGCTTGAGGTCGACCGTGGTGTAGACCTGGAGCCCACCCCGATAAAGAAGATCTTCATCGAACTGTTTATACAGCTGCTTGATCACGAAGGCTGTGAAGTAGGGGACCTTGAGGACGGCGAACTCGGCTCCGCGCTTTTTGTTTTTGAACTTGAAGCCGGAAACGTCTTGAACGGCCTCGTCGTGCTCCTTTTGGTTTAGGTAGCCCAGTTCCAGCATTCGGCCGAGCACCAACTTTTGGCGCTCCAGGGCCTCGCTCGGGTTGTAGATAGGGGAATACTTCGAGGGCGCCTGAGGCAGGCCAGCGATCAGGGAGGCCTCGGCCGGGGTGAGGTCCTTGGGTTTCTTGTCAAAATAGAGTGACGAAGCAGCGTGGACGCCGTAACACCCTGAACCCAGATAGATCTGGTTCAGATAGAGTTCAAGAATCTCATCTTTGGTGTAGTTCTTCTCGATCCGAATGGCCAGCAGAACCTCTTTGAGCTTTCGGTCGACCGTCTGTTTCGGGTTCAAGAAAAGAGCTCGGGTCAGCTGCATGGTGATGGTGCTGGCCCCCTGGGTGTCGTTCTCTTCCAGGGTTTGCTTGACCGCTCGCATGACCCCGATCAGGTCAACCCCCTGATGTTCATAGAAGCGAGAGTCCTCGATCGACAGGACGGCGTGAACCAGATGGGGAGACACATCTTCAAGCTTAGTCCAGGTGCGATTCTCTTTGAACAGAGTGCCGATCAGCTGACCGTCTGAAGAGAAGATTTTGGTCGTCAACGAGGGCTCGTAATAAGCCAGGTTGGAGACATCAGGGAGCTCTTCGCTATACTGGGCTAGAATCGACTGCACGGTGGCGGCCACTGTAAGAACCGAGCCCAAGCAGAAGAGGGCGATGCAAACCAGAATGGTGAGACAGCTGCGCCTGGCTTTGAAATTCTTGCTTCGTTTACTCAAGATGTTACCCCGGGCTCTTGATTCTATGAATAAGATTCAAGAGTACGACCCAGTTTCCCGCTCGGGAAGCGATTCGCCTCAGTTTTATCTTTTGGAGAGGGGTTTGTCAATGGAAGGAACCCGGCGACGGTTGAAAAACAGGCCGGCATGCCTACCTTGAGACCGTTCCGGGCCTGGCGCCCCAACCCCAACAATGTGGAGGCGATCGCCGCTGTCCCCTATGATGTTGTCAACCGCGAGGAGGCTCGACAGATGGCTGCGGGGAATCCGCTCAGCTTTCTCCACGTCTCTCGCGCCGAGATCGACCTCGATCAAGATACGGACCCTTACTCCGAGTCCGTCTATCAGAAAGCCCAGCAAAATTACCAGAAGCTGATCGCCGACCAGCAGCTTATCCAAGACGACGAACCTTGCCTCTATGTCTATCGCCTCAAGATGGGTGAGCATGTTCAGACCGGACTTTCCGCCACTTTTTCGGTTGACGAATATGACACCAGCGTCATCAAGAAGCACGAGAAGACCCGCAAAGCGAAAGAAGACGACCGAACCCGCCATATTCTCTCTTTGAGGGCTCAAACGGGCCCAGTCTTTGTGACTTATCGAGGCCGCCCGGCTATCGACAGCCGAGTCGAAAAGATCACTCGTGAGGCTCCTC
>CAYRFU010000496.1:0-3767 GCA_964423525.1 uncultured Burkholderiales bacterium
AGTTGGGTTCGCGGTCGACTTGCCCCAGGCGGCGAGCCAGCTCAACCAGAGCCGCATCACCAGCATCGTGACCATGGCCGTCGTTGATCTTTTTGAAGTAGTCGATATCGACCAAGAGAATGGCCAGCCCACCCAAATGGGCGTCGATCAGGTCCATCAAAGCACTCCGATTGAGAAGACCGGTGAGATGGTCGTGGGTGGCCTCCCGACGAATCTGTTCCTTAGCCTTCCAAAGCTCTCGCTGCAACCGAATGATTCTGGCTCCGGCTTTAAGGCGAACCTTGAGCTCGTGGGGGTCGAACGGCTTAAAAATGTAATCGTCTACCCCGCTCTCGAAGCCCACCACCAGGTCCTGCTGGCGGTCGAGCGAGGTGAGCATCACCACATAAGTATAGAGTTCATCCTCCACCTGCCTGAGCTGGCGACAGACGTCGATACCATCAAGTTCGGGCATAAGCCAATCCAGTAGAGCCAGACGAGGGGGGTCCTCCCCCGTCAACAGCTCCAACGCTTGGCGACCGTCAGTGGCCTCGACCGGGACCAGTCCCCACTCTTTGAGAGTGGTGACGGCCATGGTGCGACTGATCAGGTCATCTTCGGCCACCAGCACACGCAGGCCGGGCTCAAAACCTGCTTGAAGTTCGCTCATGGGCGCTGGCCTTCGGGCTCGACCCTTTCCCGCCTCTTACAGGCTAGCCCTCAGGACCCAAAAAGCCGGTCTTGTCATCATCTTGATGAAGCACCAGCACCGGTAGAGGACTGGTTTGAGCGACGTTCTCGGCCACGCTCCCCAGCAACCATCGAGCCAACCCCCCGCGCCCGCGACTGCCCACCACGATAAGATCGCACTTCAGGTCGGTGGCCGCTTCTACCAGGCCGTGGCCGGGGGTAGCGTCGCGGACCTCAAGCTGAATCGTGACCTCAGGATAAAGGCCTGCCAGACGACGGAGGTAGGCCCGAGCGTCGATCAAGCTTTGGCGGGTGAAGTCCGGTGGTCCAGAGGGAACGAAGCACAAACCCTGATAGAGAATAAGTTCTGCTTCGTGAACAACAGCCAGTTGAGCGGCACGGTGGAGGGCCTTCTCGGCCAGTTCCGAGCCGTCTAAGCCGATCAAAATTCGCCTCACACTCGGGCAGATCAGTTCGCGATCCGCTTTCACCACCAGAACCGGATTTTGGGCTCCTCGCAAAACTTTGTTGGCTACGCTTCCCAGCAGCCAACCTTGGAAACCCGACTGGCCGTGACTGGTCATCACGATCAGGTCGACCTTCAACTCCTCGGCCTGCTTAAGAATTTCGGCTGGCGCCGACCCTCGCTCGAGATGATAGTGCGCCTTCAGCGGCTTAGCTTGCTCTTTGAGATACCCTTCTAGCGCCTCCCGAGCGTCTTGGTCGAGCGCAGTCAGGCCTTGATGGACCCTGATTAAATGGAACTCGGCGTCACTCTGGGCCAAAAGACGGGCCCAGGGAAGAGCGCGCTCGCTCAAGTCAGAGCCGTCCAGGGGAATTAAGACTCTCTTCATCCTACCTGACTGCAACGCCGTCGAACGATTCCCTCCGTCTTCTTGACGAGACACGTCGCGAGAACGGAACGACCTGTCCTCTATGAGAGGTCTGGCCGCGCTCCCTAAGACTGATTGAGCAGGTCGTTGGCGTCCGTCTCGCGGGCTCGGACTTCCTCCTCAGGATAAGAGCCGGCTTTGCCGTCAACAAACTGGAAGGGCGGTCCGATCAGGTCGCCCTGGCTGGAAATCCCGGCCCAGAAGGTGTACTTGACCTCTTCCCCCTCTTCCTGGCGCACTCCGCTGCCACCTAAGGAGAACACCTTGCCACTCTGGTAGTAGTACTTAGCGCTCTCCGTTTGACCGTCCCCCAGGTCGGTCTCAACATCGATACGACGGACCCCTTCGGTCCCACTCCAGACCGTTAACTGGTGAGGGCCTTCCTCTCGAGTGGCGGAGGTGAGCACGTTCTCTTCTACCTGACCGTCGATCAGAGTCTGCAAATTCTGGATTCCAGTCTTATCGTTGAGTGAGGTCGGAACCGGAGCCTCACTCTCGGCCGGAGTCTCAGTCTCGGCCGGAGTTTCGGGCGTCTCTTGATTGGCTAGAGCCACCGGTGAGGGGGGACTGGTCGTCTGGGGTTGCTCGGCCGGACATCCGAGACATAGAAGACAGGCAGTGACAAGGAAAAATCTTCGAATCATAGGCGACGGTTCTGGCCGACCCGGTCAAGTCCTACCTCGACCCAGAACTCACTCGATAGCCATCCTTTGTGGGTTCCAAATCGACCTGCCGCATCCCCTTAGGAATCTCATTGACAAAGGCTTGCAGGCGACCTCGGTGAGTTCCCCCAAACCGTTCCACCCAGACATTGCTGGCCGGGTTATCACCCCATTCAAAGCCCCCTCGCGCAGGGAGCAACTCTCCCTTTCGGACTAGCTCGAAACGACCGGACTTCCAACGGAAGAGTCGAAACCGAGTGGCCCGCACATCGGACTTCTGATAAGAAGCCAGGAGGAAAGCTTGGCCCTGGTAATCATAGGCCGCCTCAAGGCGGCCCCATCGAACTCGCCCAAAAAAAGGAAGTCCGGGTTGTCTCGGGGACCTCGGTAAAGAACATTGCCCGAACGGTCGGTCACTTCGAACCTTCCGAAAACCACGCCGTTCTCTTCAAACCTCTCAAGAGCAATCATCTCTGGCTGACCATCCCCAGTCAGGTCAAGCAACAGTTCGGCCGCCACGACCGGCTGCAACATCAGACAAAGCAGAAGGACAACGCGCATGAAAAGCCCGACCGAATGGGGTCCAGTCAGCGGTATCTTGGGCCAGGCGACCGGGTTCCTTCCCCATCTGAGCGGCTTTATCTAGCTGCTGTTTTAGCCAGAGGTCTCGCATTAGCTTCCCAGGAGAATAACCGCTCCAGTGGCGGCGAGGTCCCGAACTCCGACCAGCTTCCAGAATCTTCAGGCAGCCAGAGCTTACCGAGAAGCGATAGCAGGGGATCCTTAATCGCTCAATGACCCTCACCGGCACTGTCTGTCGAATCGAGCAAGTCCAAGAAGAACGCTCCAACGGGGATTTTTCTCCCGAGGTAGGTCATGGTGTCATCGGGATTGAGAGATGACTTTTCGCGATAGGCCCAACCGAAGGGGTGGTCTTGGTCAGGGCAAGGTTGTGAGTTTACCTCGAGGAGGAAATCCTGCAGATTCACAATCCAGTAGTCAGGAACCTCAGCCTGAGCATAGAGGCTGCCCTTTTCCAGCCGGTCATATTGCAGGCTGGTGTTGGCCACTTCCACTACCAGCGTGGCGGAGGATGGGTGGCACCTTTGACGGCGCAGCTCGGCTGCTTTCTGACTTTCAGTCAGCACGACGTCGGGCTCTGGTTCTGATTGGTCGGGTGCGGATAGCGGCAGCTGAATACGCACCGCATAACGCTCCCCAAACAGGCGAGAAAAAAGAGTATTGGAATTCTCGACGGCACCTGAGTGCAAAGGGTCATGGGGCGACATCGGCACGACTTCTCCTCGGATGAGTTCCACCCTTTCCCCGTCAAAGAAGCCGATCTCTGCCATTTGGTAGTATTCTGAACGGCTCCACAGCCGAGGCTTGACGCTAATAAGAGCCATTAGAACGTACTTCCCGGTAGTTTAGGGGCTATCCTTTCCTTGCTCCTGGCACGTGATTCGACGGATTGTCTGGCCGGCGGCATCGGTGGCCACTCGGACCTTCCTTGCCCGGGGGGGAGTCCGAGGAGGTGGGCCAG
>CAYRFU010000497.1:0-3722 GCA_964423525.1 uncultured Burkholderiales bacterium
CGCCGGCTTTGACGACCACCGGGTCCTGGCTGTTACCGCTGACCTCGATCGAGCCCTCGAGCACGTAGCCCGTCGTCTGCCCGCTTTGGCCTTGGGCCATCAGGAGAAGGTCGGCGCCGGGCGTTGAGGCTAGAGGTCCGATCGCATCACCTGATTGAGGCGATGGGTCGTAGAGCACAACGTAATCGGTTCCCCGGGCTGCCAGAACGGCGTTGGGGGTTTCGATCTCGAAGCGCCTTTGGCCACGGAGGAAGCGGGTCAGGCGAGCACGGACCCCTCCTTTGGAGTCTGACATTCGCACCTTCATCCGACCGGTTCGGGCGTCGAACTCTTCGAGGGTCACGTTGGTCTCGGGTGCCATCGTCACGACAGCTCCATCTGAGGTTTGAACGCGGCCCACTGAGTTAGCGAGGGTGCGAATTCTGTCTTGGCCTTGTTTGAGCAATCGGCTCGACCAGACGGTGATCCAGTTGTTGGAACTTGCGAATTGGGTCTGGACCTGACCCTTAACTTTGATGACTAGCTTCCAGTCATCGGCGGCTATGGATGGAATGGCGATCGACAGCAGTGAAAAGAGAGTGATGCCGACCAGAATTTTTGCGCGTGTCATTGTTGACTCCCCTATTGAAACTCGGTTTGAGGTCGCAACCGTATACGGCGGTCGGGTGGGGTCTTCCTTTTCGGAGGAGAGACTGCCCGAGAAAGAAGGAAAGGACCTCTCGGTCCCCTCCTAGTTTCGCTTTAGCCGTTCGGGAGTCTACGAATCACGCCGACCACTCGCCCGAGGATTCCCGGGTCTATCTCCCCGGGTAAGGGGTGGTGGCCGTTGGAACCCAGTCTCTGTAAAACCACGGCTTCTCCGTCCCGTTTCAAGACCATGTCGCCCTCGGCGAACTCTTCACTGCGGTTGACAATGACGAGGTCTCCGGGGACAATCGCCTCTTGGCGATAGGCCTCGCTGACGGGGAAAAGAAATGACTCTTTGCTACCCGCTAGTTCGAGCGGCAAAGAAATGGTTTTCTGAGGTCCGGCGCCGTCCCCCGATTGAGGTGCGCCGACCGGAAGCTCAACCAGTCGTACTCGGGAACCCTTCGGACCATCCAAAAGCTCGATGCTTCTGGGTTTGGAAGGGTTGCGACGTAGATAGCCTTTGGTTTCTAAACTCCGAAGGTGACTGTGGACGGTGGAACTCGAAGAGAGCCCCACAGCCTCACCAATCTCCCTGATTGAAGGTGGGAAACCTCGTGCTTCTACTGATTCGCGTATGAACTCCAGGATCTGCTGTTGCCTTCGGCTTAAGCGAGATTTACTCTGAGTAGATCCTGGCATTTGGCAGTAGTCCTCCTGTGGTAATGGGCTGCAGTTCCCGAAGTATAACATGGTGACCTTCCGCTCCGCAACGAAAAAAAGAGGCGAAAATTCGTTCCTTTTTCGATATCATCTTGCCAAGAGAATAGTCTAAATCTACTCACGGTTAGCAGGTGTTACAGATGTGCGTCGCTGCTTTAAGCTTCGACCCGGCCTCGCTTGAGGCGCTCCGCCTATCGTTTAGTAAGCAAAAATCTTCTCGCAGTAGACAATGGGTGTACAGTCGGACCAAGACAGAATGGTCTGGGTGTCGCGGACCTTGGGCCAGAACTGGCGTTACTCGTCGTCTTGGTCGCGATGTTGGCTCAGCGCCTCACGCATGGTTTCCAAAGAACGAGCCTGAAGCCGCGAGACGTGCATTTGAGAAATATTGAGAACCTTAGCCACTTCACTCTGGGAGCGATTCTCAAAAAAGCGCAGATACATTAAAAGGCGCTCGCGAGGTGGCAGGCATGAAAAGGCTCGGTGAAGGGCCAAGCGGTCCTCTACCTGCTCCAGCTGAAAGTCGGACCGGCCGAGATAGTCGAGCAAGCTCGATGTCTTACGACTGTCGTCCGCGTCCAACTCGCTATCGATCGAAAGGAGGTTATAGGATTGCCCAAGCTCCTGGGCCTCCAACACATCCTCGGCTGTGACGTCAAGCTTCTTGGCGATCTCGTCAGCCGTAGGGACTCGCCCCAGCGAAGAGGTGAGTTCTTCTGTCGTCTTAGCCACCGAAGCATTGAACTCTTGAAGGCGACGCGGGACTTTAATGGCCCAGCCTTTATCCCGGAAATGGCGTTTGATCTCTCCCACGATGGTGGGAGTCGCATAGGTGGTGAACTCGGTACCTCGCTCAGGATCGAACCGCTCAATCGCCTTGATCAGACCGAGGCACCCCACCTGGATCAGATCCTCGAGGTTCTCGCCACGGTTCCCGAATTTGCCGGCCAGGTATCGAACCAGGTTGAGATGCTGGGTGACCAGCTCGTCCTTAATCTTTGGGTCTCGGTTGTCGGCATACTCGGTTAGGAGCTGTCGGGCACGTTCTCTGTCCCATCTGCCGCTACTAGACTCACCCATCGCCAGTCCTTTGGAAGTATTTCACCATCTTGAGGCCGTGCTCTGGCTCCAGTTCGCAAACCTCGTCCATCAACGCATGGATCAAGAACAAACCGATCTCGGACCAGTCTGTTTCTCCAGGAGGAGGTGGGGCGAGGGTTTCGCAGCGGACGGTCACAGCCAGGGAGCTGTCGCCGATGACCCATTCGATATGAATAGGCGAGTCTGGACCGGCCCTCTCCAGAAGCCGGGCACAGGCTTCGGTGACGGCCAATTTGAGATCATCGGCCTCTTCCAGATTAAACTCAAGACGGTGAGCGATTCCGGCAGCAGCCAAACGAACCACCCCGACATATTCGGGTTGGCTCGGAATGGAGAGCCGGATATCCGAGACAGTAGACTCGCTCACCAGCTAGCCAGCCGGAGCGAGGACTTTGACAGCCTCTTCTTCATCTTTGAAGATTTCGAAGATCTTGACCAGTCCGGTGATGTTGAAGATTTTCTTGATCTGAGGATTGGTGCAGATCAAGAGAATTCTCCCGTTGTGCTCCCGGACTTTCTTCAGGGCACCGATCAGGACTCCCAGACCGGTGCTGTCGATGTAGCGTACGCCTTCGAGATTGATAACGAGGTGGTAGTGCCCCTTCTCAATCAGTTCGTTGATGGTCTCTTTCACCCGAGGCGACGTGTAGACGTCAATCTCACCCTGGACTTCCACCGCTTGAGCGTTGTCACCGATGGCTCGGGTGTTTACTTTGATGTCCAAAACCGTTCCTCCAATGCCATATGGCTAAAATAGGAGAAAAAAGGGATAAACCCTTTCCTCTCAAGTCTTGATTCTTTTTCGTGAGGAGCTGCTTAGCCTTTTTCGGCCGCGTCGCTGGGCTCCTGATCATCTTGGCTTCCGTTGCTGCCAGCCGTGCGCTTTTCGTCGTACATGGCTTTGCCGCGCTCGAGAAGCTCTTCATAGTCTTCTTTTAAGTCTTGAGCGAAATCTGAGGCCCGCTCTTTGTAGTCTTGAGCTTTATCTTTGATCATTTCGCGGGTTCGATCACCCGACTGTGGGGCCAAAATAATCGCCACTGAAGCCCCCACCAGGCTTCCGACCAATAGTCCGAAGAGAAATCCTAGCCCTTCTTTGCGATTGTCCATAGGGAACCCCCTTTCATAGGCCGCGAGCAAGCTGATCGGCTCGCGGGTGGCTTAGCCAATTCTACTACCGAAGACCGATTCCTTCCCGTCAGCCACGTCGCAGCGTCTCAGCGGGCTTGAGAGCGGCCGCCCGACGAGCCGGCAAAAGCCCTGAAGCGAGG
>CAYRFU010000498.1:0-3244 GCA_964423525.1 uncultured Burkholderiales bacterium
CACGGCCACAGCAGCTGCGGTTGCCGCTACGGTCCCGGCCGCATTGGCGGCGCTGTCTTCAGCCTCTCTGTAGGTGTCGACATCGGCCGTGGAGTAGCCCAGAAGCTGGTCGAGCCGAGCCTTCTCGGCGGCTGCTTCCTGGGTGCGCCCTTCTCGGACGGCTTGTTGGTAGGCTTCGTACTGAGCGTTGGCTCGGTCGGTGTTATGGTCGAGTCTTTCTCCTTTGTCGGTGAAAAGATCCATCACGTTGCGGCTGACGAAATTGGCTGCTCCTTTGCGCTCGTAATCCCGGCGCATGTTGGCCTGTGCCAGAGCCTCCTCAGAGGTTTCGGCCACCCCTCTCAAAGCCATCTTGGCGTCAAACTCATCGCGACCAGACAGGTCACTCTCCAGGTCGGAGACCAGACTGCGGCCTGTTTCTTGCTGATAAGCCGCTTTGAGCTCCTCGATTTCGGCCGCTGTCTTCCCCTCCAGCGCACTTTGAACGGCTTCCTCGTCGGTGCCCCAGCCTTCCATAGCGTATTTGAGGCGGGCCGCGTCACTGATCTCACCGTCGGCCAGGAGACGCTCCGCTCGCTCCAACTGGTTTCCACCCAACTCTCCCTGGAGGGCCTCAGAGAGTTCCACCCCGTATTCACTCTTATAGGCCGCCGCGATAGCCTCTCGCTCCTCTTGACTCTTGCCTTCCAGAGTGGCATAGACCTCGTCCTGGTCAGCTCCCAAACCACCCAGGGCATCGCGGATAAGAGCGGCATCGGAAGTGGCCGTCTGGCCGTCAAGCAGGCCTTCGGCTCGGGTTTGCTCGGTCGAGTTGAGGCGTCGCTCCATCCGGGATCTCAGAGAGTGGCCGGTCAGCTCCTCGTATTCCTTTTCGATGGCCGCCCGTTCCTCAGCCGACTTCCCCTCCAGGGTTTGATAAACCGCCTCTTCGTCGTCTCCCGAGAAGCCGGATAAAGCCTCTTTCAAAGCGGCCGCATCAGCTTTGGCCCCCTCGCCTTCCAACAAAGCGAAGGCCCGAGCTTCTTCGGTGTCGTTGAGACGGGCTTTCAGTCGCTCGTCGAGGTCTTTGCCCGTCAGCTCTTTATACTCTTGGCGGATAGCCTCGATCTCCTCTGGAGACTTTCCCTCGAGGGTGCGGTAGATGGCTTCCTCGTCGTCCCCCATCCCCGACATCGCCTTCTTTAAAGCGGCCGCATCAGAACGACCCTGGTTGCCCTCGAAAAGAGATTGGGCGCCCTGAAACTCCGTGTCGTTGAGTTCCCCCTGAAGATCTTCCAGGAGATCGCGGTCGTAGTGGTCGCGGTAGTTCTCCCTTAAAGCCTTGAGTTCTTCTGGCGATTTGCCCTCAAGAGCCTCAAAAACCCGGTCTTGGTCGACCCCCCACCCGGTCAGTCCTCCCTTCATGGCCTCATAAAGCTCGGTAGCATCTTGGGTGGGGTCGTAGTCGCGGGTTCTCGTTTCAGGATGGTCGGGGGCCTGGCCGTCCTGCCCTCTAACGGGCTCTGATTCTCGCCTTTCAGGGGAACGATCGGGAGCGCTCCGGGCGGCGGGTTGCTCCTCTTGCTGGCGAAGTTCAGCTCTAGGGGTTGGAGGTTGGCTCTGCTCCTTTCCCCGCGCTATAGCAGCTCGGATCTGGTCTTGAGCCGAGCCTTCCTGAGGGCGGTGGAAAGGGAGATCCTCGTAAGCCTGACGCAAGCCGCTAGGGTCGTGATGAGAAGTCTGGGGAAACTGAGCAGCGAGGTCTCCGAACTGAGCGACGCTTTGACTGTAGCTCATCAAGTAAAGGCTCATCAAGAAAGGGTTGGAGTCCAAGTGTTGGCCACCCGTCGGAGAATAAACCTGGGGCCCCAAAAGGTGTTCAAGTCCAAACTGGTGGGGGGTCTGGTGGACGAAAGAGCTGGCGTGATTGGCGGCCGAGAGCCTCTGAGTAACTTCAAACATAGGTGGATGTTAATTATATCTTAGGAAAGGCAGGCTAAGCAAGACTCGAAAGAACAAGCGAAAACATTAACACCAGGTTACAAATTTGTTTCCGCTACGACAGACTGGAGACGTCGCATTCCTCGAAAGAGTAGGCTCAGGCCTCGATCTAGCAGACGGTCTGTAGGGACTTCGACAGAGAGTAAGAGTTCTAGAGCTTCCTCGAGATCCTCCAAGGCCATCTTGAGGTATTCCCCTTCAGACGGTGCCTTCGACGAGCGAGCAAGGCTCTGATGAGTCCTTTCCAACCGAGCCTGAAACTCGCGCAGTGGTTGGCGAAAGCTCTCCAGGTCTAGACCACCCTGCTGAAAGGCCAAACAGGCCTCCAAAAGCTTGACCAGATTCTCCGGCTCGCTAGCCCGACCGGAGTCGCTCTCGCTGAGGTCGATGAGGCGATGCTCCAGCCCGGAGATGGCCGGAAGGCTGACGGAGCAGTGACCACAGTGACGGCGTCCCAACTCGTTGAGGTGTCCACAATGGGGACAGGGTGCCGCTCCCTCTCCTTGAGCCTCGAGGGAAAGGTGCACCACCTGGTCGGCCAGCTCGGCCCGCAGCTCCTCAAGATCAGCCGGCAGCTGGAGTTCGGCTCCGGCTACGATCTCCTCGATGGTGAGAGAGAAGACCTCTTCCAGATGAGCCAGGGTTTCACACACTTCAAGACACAGCTCTCGCGTGAGCCCCCGGGCTCGACTGGCCGCCCTTTCTAAACGGGAGGCCATCCTGTGGGCCTCTTCCAGGCCCTGCTCGAGCCAAGACAGGAAACGCTCGGGGTCGCTTTCCTTCTCCAACAACTCCAGCACCCGAGCCAGCCCGAGTTCCTCTGGAGCTAGCAACCAATCGGCCGCCTCCAGGCAAGTCGCCTCAAGGCCCTGGAGCCACGATTCCAACTCCCCCCCTGTTAGCCCCGGTCGACCCCGGGCCCAGCCTCCCAGCCGACTCAGATAGTCGAGAAACTGCTCGACCGCCGGGGGCTTGGGGCTGCGTTGGCTGAGGCGGACATGATGATGGTCGATGACCGAACTCAACGACCGCTCCAGGGGCGCCCCCGCCAGAAAGCCTCGCCCTCCTTCAAGAATCCGATTCACCCAGCCTACTGGTGTGGGACCGAACGCCTGCCAGAGAGCCTGGCGCAACGACTCTGCGGCCTGGTCGAGGGCCTGGTGAGCAGCCGGTAGTTCAGCCAGCAGGGTCGGCTCATCCAGACTCTCTTCGGCCATCCCTCGACAGGTCTCGAGCAGGCTCGAAACGCGCTCGATATGACCTT
>CAYRFU010000498.1:3254-3700 GCA_964423525.1 uncultured Burkholderiales bacterium
ACAGCTTCTAAGAGTTCAGGAGGATGCAAGTCTAGACTCGCTTCAAACCCGGCTTCCCATTGGGCCAAGCCCTCCAGGAAGGTTTGGGTGAAGTCCTGGGGGTCAGCCTGGCCAGCCAAGACTTCCTGGAGTTGGAGGTGAAAGCTAGTCAGAGGAGAGACTCGCGCAAAAGCTTCAAGATATAGTGGCCCAGGGCACGGACTTCGGGTTCCTGAAGCGGCTCGAACCGAAGCCGGCTGAACCAAGCCTCAGGCAGTTCGTCCTGCTGACACGACACCACCTCGCATCGGAGATCCAGAGCCGGCAGCTCCGACCAGGGACCAAGACAAAGGACGACCCGCCCTTCCTGCCGAGTTCGGGTCTGGACTCGCGCGCCCCCCACCCCCAGGTCCAGCAGCAGCGCCCTCGTCTGGTCAGGATCGTTGCGGAGAGAAACGGGCAAGTCG
>CAYRFU010000499.1:0-3694 GCA_964423525.1 uncultured Burkholderiales bacterium
GACTCGAAGGGGCTTTCGGTCTTTCCAGGCTTTCTCTACTAGAGGTTCCGTCAGGCGATAGAGGCGCGCGTCTTCGAGTTTTTCTCGTTCCGGGCTGTCGAAGCGAGAGGGCCAAAGGCCGCCTTCCTCATCTTTGAGAAAAAACACGATGCTTCGGTAGGGAACCACCAGCCGGACGGTGGCCACGATCGCCTGAAAAACTTCTTCCGGTCCGGGGTCGCTGGCCAGATGCTCGGCCAAGCCTTCTAAGAGTTGGCGCTGCTGCTCGGCCAATTCGAGTTCCTGACGAGCCCGGCTGGCCGACCTTTCGGCCACTTTGAGGTGAGCTTTCGACTGTTGCAGCTGCTCGATGGCTCCGTGAGATTCGCGAGCGTGAAGACGGTGAACGGTATTGCTGGCGGCCAGGTGAAAAACGTGGAGAATCGGCACGGCCAAGAGTATCAGCCAGGCCTGAGAACTGGCCAGCACGGCGACCACCACGGCCGCCGCCGCCAGGCAGGCTCGACTGGCTCGTAACTCCTGGTTGAGGCGAGCCATCAGCAACCGCTCCTCGGCCCGCTGGGGTCTGATCGTCTCCTGACCGAGGAGATTGACCAGCGAGAACACCACCGAGCAAAGAAGAGCCTCGATCACCGAGAAGGGAGTCGAGTCGAACGAAGCCGCCACACCGGTGGCGGCCAGGACGGAGGCGCCGTCGACCAGAGTCGAGGTGGGCCGCCCGGAGTTGAGGGTGCGAACGCCTAAACCTAAGCAGACCAGGAGGCTGGCAAACCCGGCCCCCGCTTCTGGTAGCACGGCGGTGGCCACCACCAGGGCGAGACTGGCATCAAAGAACCCGGTCACCGGCAGTTTGACCGCTCCCAAGACCAGGCTGAGGGTGGCACACGCTGCTAGCAACATAACCAAACTGAAACCGGGCCACGGTAGCAGCACCATCAAAGCCAGGGCCACCGCTGTCAGCGAGACTCCTGCCAGGAGCTCACTGGTCCGGAACTGTTGGCCGGGTCCAGAATGCATCGCCCTAGCGTTCGAGGAACCAGCCACGGATTCCCCGAACCGGAGGCACGTGTCCCAGCCCCGTATCCTCTTGCTCGAAGACGACGACGACTTTCGAGAGCTTCTCGAGGAGTGCTTGGAAGACGCTGGTTACGAAGTCCTGGCGGCAGCCTCCGGCGAGGAGGCCATCCGTTTGGCCGACAAAGGAAAACCCCACTTGATCGTCACTGACGTCCGCATGAAACATCGCGACGGCATCGAGACGGTGAGGCTTTTGCGCCGAACTTTTCCCGATCTTCGCTCCATTATCATCACCGGGTACGCTGACGCTCCCGGTAGGGCTATCGAGATCGAGGCCGAGGATTATCTCTACAAGCCGTTCTCGATGAGAGACCTGTTGGTTTCCGTCAGTCGGTTACTCCATCGCGACCAGGAACGGAGCCGCTACCAGAAGGTTATCGGCTTTTTCAGTAGAGGCTTGCGTAAGCTCAAAGAGCAAGCCTCGACGACTTCAGGCTCTTCACGAACGGTTGGAGAGGACCCGGCAACTGCGTGGTCGGTTGGTACAGGCCCTCACCTATCCGGCAGTGGTGCTGGCAGCCTGTTTGATCATGGTCTGTCTGGCTCTGACGTTTTTCGTGGGAGTGGTGATTCTCAAGCGGCTGGGGCGTCTTTCACCTCTGTTGAATCGGCTCAAGTTCGCTACGCCTTTGTTGGGGTCGGTCTATCGAGACCTGGCCTCAGCCCAGCTGTGTCAGTCTTTGGCTCTGATGCTCGCCAATGGAGTCTCCCTGGTGCCCGCGCTGCGGTGCCTGGTTGGAGCGACCGGTTCACCCGCTCTAGACCAGGCCGTCCAGACCATGACGGAGAGAGTCACTCAAGGGGAGTTGTTGGGACAAGCCGCCGCTGAGCAGAGCGAACTGTCCTCGCTGGTTCGGAGCACTCTCGAGACCACTCCTCAGGCCGATCAACTCCCTTACCAGCTCCACCAACTCGGGGAAGTGCTCTCAGAAGACGCCGAGATGCGCTTGCAGAACCTGGTGAGTTTACTCGAGCCAGCTATCCTGCTGGGGCTGGGCCTGGTAGTGGGAGGCATTGTGATCTCCATCTTCTTGCCGATCTTTCAACTCCTGACCCTCCGGTTGTAGGCCTACTCCTCCAGTAAGCTCTCTGGGTCGGTGCTGACAACGATGTCCATAATTCCCCTGGGAGGTTGGATTTTGAGGGGCTCAAAGACCTGCAGAACTTCCTCCTTCTGGTCGTCGATGGTCACTACCACGGGGGGGGCCTCATCACCGGCGAAGGCGATCTGCCACAGTTTTCTCCCCCCGGCTTCTCGGCACTCAGCCTGTCTCGGCTGACGGTCACTCTGGAGGGCTTTCTGGGCCAGCCCGACGGCCTGCTCTTCGGTCATTACAGGCAGTCTACTGGGGTGTCAGCTAGATTGCAATACAGCGTTTTGTTGTGGATCACAACACTTTCTGTGTGTTTGGCCGGGAAATTCTAGCAATTCTCCTTTACTCTGAAAAGGTGAGCAGAGTGTGCCAACGGGAGTTCTTAGCCAGCGGGAGTTGTCTTGACGACCGCTATCGGATCGAGAGGGTTCTGGGTCAGGGTGGCATGGGCGTGGTCTACCTGGCCATCGATCGAAAAGACCGAAGAGTGGCTATTAAAGAACTTCGTCTGGAGGGCACCGAGGCGCGTCGTCAGTTTCGCCGAGAGGCGGAAATCCTAGGCCGACTCCGACATCCTAACCTGGTGGCCTATAGGCAGTTCTTCACTGTTGAGGACCAGGACTACCTGGTGATGGACTATGTGGCCGGATTACGCTTCAGGAGAAGCTGACCCTGCGAGGGCGCCCCTTTCCCGTCGCTCAAGTGCTCGAGTGGGGCCTCCAACTCAGCTCGGTGCTGGCTCACCTCCACTCCCAGTCGCCACCGGTCCTGTTCAGAGACCTCAAACCAGCCAACATTATGGTGGATGAGGCCGACCAGCTCAGGTTGATCGACTTTGGGTTGGCCCGTCATTTCCACCCTGGCCAGGATACCACCACCTTCCTGGTCGGGGTGGGGTCCCAGGGTTACGCGCCTTTGGAGCAGTACTCGGGCCAGACGGGGACCTGTCCTCGCTCCGATCTCTACGGTTTGGGCGCTACTCTTTTTCACCTTCTCACCAGCACCGCACCTCCCGATCCGATCCAAGTGATGGCCCTGGAAGAGGAGAGAATTCCTTTACGCGAGTGGAACCCTCTCTTGCCGGTTTGGCTGGAGCCGGTGATCGGGCAGTTGATGGCCCTCAAACGAGAGCAGCGTTACCAGAGCGCCGCTGAGGTGGAAGCCGTCTTTGGTCGCCTGCTTCGGTCGCTCGAGCAGGTGGAGCGCACTACAGAGTCTTTGCCGGTGATCCCCGAGCCCCGACCGCTCGGTCCCCGTCGTCTGAACTGCTCGAGCCGGCACCCACTCCTTTGCGTGATTCACCAACGAGGCTAGCAGGTCAGGAAGAACCCGTTTCTCACCCCCAGCCGGCAACCGTGACCATCGAGACTTTCAAGCCTCAGGAAAAGGGGCCCGTCACCAACCCGGGTCATTCGGGACCGATCAAGAGAAGTAGTGGACCCATTCAGGCGCCTGGGAGCTCAGGGCCGATAACAGTGGTGAATTCCTATCTTCCGGGGGACGCTAGTCCCGGGACGGGACCC
>CAYRFU010000500.1:0-3679 GCA_964423525.1 uncultured Burkholderiales bacterium
ACCCGGCCGGGCAGCTTGCGCACAGCCGGTGCGCCGCCGCCCTCGCGGTAGGCGGAGCGGCTGGTTTTGCCGCTTGGAAAGTCGCCGACCACGTCTTCGCACAGAACTAAGTCCTTTCCAACTCGGCCAGCAAGCTTTGAATGTGGCCGTCTTCAGGCGTGAGGAGCGAGGCAGCCGTAACGCACCGCCGAGCCCCTTCCGTCTGGGACCAGCCCAAATAGAGGTCGGCTGCTTTGAGGTAGGCCTCGGTGGCTTCACCGGTCTGCTCGCGGGCGGCTTCGACCTGGGCCAAACCCTCCCAATAAGGGGCTCGGTCGGGGGCCATGACCAGAGCTTTGCGGATCTGAGAGCGGGCGTGAATCAGTTGACCACTGGCGAACAGGCGTTGCCCTCTCAAGAAATGCTTGTAAGCTTGGGCATACTGAGTGCCTAGAGCCTCGCTGTTGCTGGGCGGCGTCTTGGTGTAGATAGCGACCAGATTGGTCAAGCTCCGTCTGGGGCGGGTCAGCACCTGGCCCTGGTAGTAGAGGGCGGTGGAGCTTCCCCCGTCGAGATTGATCGCCTCACGACAGCCCAGGTCGGCCATCATCCTGGCCAGTCGGTGGAGGCTGACCGGGTGGCCTGTGGTCACGATCATCAGTTTGTTGGCGGCTGTCACCCCCAGGGCGGCTCGCTGGCGCGAGCCGAAGAGTCCGGGGTCACGGAACCCTTCCCCGTGGGGAGCCACCACCATCTGGCCGTCATCAAGCAGCGTCGGTCCTCCTGAGATGGCAAACTGGACGCCCTCCCAACTCATGTGCCGCCCCATGGTGCCGTTGAGAGACCGGAGTTCGGCCTTCCCTTCCAAGTCGATCGAAAAGACGCTGCCGACCGAGCCCTCGGTCAAGAGCCGACCGTCTTCCACCACGTTCCCTACGGTCACTCTGGAAACGGTATCGAAAAACGTTCCAGTCACGGCTACCGTCGGACGGGACCGACTGACCAGAGAATGGAGGGAAGCGGTCTCCCCGTGAGGGGCCAAAATCGGCTTCACCGTCACTTCAGGATCGTTGAGATCCACTGTGACCAGGTGGATCGGTATCCCCCGCACCTGAACCTTCTGATGGTTCACCTGGGAAAACCCGGGTAGAGTCAACGCGACCAGGAGCAAAGCCTGAAAAAATCTGAGTTTCATGCTCTTCATGAATTCTGTTCAAGGAGTCCGCTTCCTGGTCGATGAAGGTGAAACAACACCTGTTCAGGGTAGAATCTGGGCGGCGTGCCAGCAAACCCCGTCAGCGAAAAGACCGCTACCCCGACTTTCCTCGTATCCGTCAGCGACGTTAGGCCAGATTTGCTCTGGGTAGGCGCCCAGCGCCTATCCAGAGACCGCCCCGAATGACAGCGCTGGCAACATCAGAAAATATTGAAAGCCTCAACCCACTAGAGTAAAGTAAGGATATGCCGCTCAAATCACCTCGACCGCGCGGAGTCTACCCCCTTGCAGTATAGGACACCTCTCGTCCGCTTGAGCAAGATGGGCGAGCCAGGAATGGCAACCATCCACCTCAAGCTAGAAAGCTACAACCCCACCCATTCTTACAAAGACCGAATGGCCCTGGCCGTGGTCGAAGAGGCCGAGCAGCGTGGAGAACTCCAACCCGGAACAACTGTGGTCGAATGCACCGGGGGCAGCACGGGACCGGCGCTGGCCCTGGTCTGCGCTGTCAAGAACTATCCTTGCACGATCATCAGTTCGGACGCCTACGCCCAGGAGAAGCTGGATCTGATAAGGGGACTGGGAGCCAACCTGGTGTTGGAACCAAGTCGAAAGGGGCGGGTCACCCCCGATCTCTGGCCTCGAATGCGGCAAAGGGCTCAGCAGCTCGTGTCCGAGGGGGGACATTACTGGACCGATCAATTCCACAACAGCGATGCCCTGGAAGGCTATCGCAAAATGGGGGCCGAGATCCTCGGACAGTTGCCAGCCACCATCACAGCCTTCTGCGGAGCTGTGGGGACAGCCGGAATGCTGGTAGGCGTTGGGGAAAGACTTCGCGAGGCTCATCCAGCCATTCGTCTGGTAGCCCTCGAACCGAGCGCATCGGCAGTCTTGAGCGGTGGTCCACCCGGTTCACACAACATTGACGGGACGGCTGCAGGATTCATCCCGCCACTTTTTCGCGGGGAGCTGATCACCGAAGTGATGGCCCTGGACGAGTCCGAAGCAAGAGCCACGGCGCGCCGCCTCGCTCAAGTCGAGGGGATTCTTGCCGGAACCTCGACCGGACTCAACGTGGCTGCTGCCCTACGACTGGCTCGGGAGCTAGGGCCCGAGGCTCAGATCGTGACGGTAGCCTGCGATAGTGGACTGAAGTACCTTCGCGGGGGGCTCTATCGTGCCTGACCGTCAGTGAGTTGCAGAAAAATTTGAGCCCGAGCTGCTACTCTCAGACCATGGTCTGTGGTCCAGGAAGCTCTTGTCAAAGCGTTGGGAAAGGTCTACGGGCTTTGACCCTGGGCTTGGCACTGGCGCTCGGCAACCAAGCCCAAGCCGAGGCCGGCTTGACCCCAAATCCCGACTCGGTGAGCCTGCTAACCTGTCAGACACTGGTGATCGACTACTTTGAACCCACCAGTCAAGAACCTGAACCCCACGGAGTGAAGGTAAGCCTGGCGGCTGACTCAACCGGAAGCGGCAGTCCGGCGATTCGCCAAAGTTTCAGCGAGAACCGCTCGGGCCGGCTGTTCGATGGGCGTCGAGACTACTTCAGCGCAATGTCGGAGTCGGACCTAGATCAGGGCTCAGCCCACCAGGCGATTGGGACCTATATCCAAAGACGAGCGGCGGTCTATTACAACGAAACGGCAACCGAGATCGGTTTTGGGGTCGCCCCTCAACTGGAGTATTCGAGCCTCAATCTCTCGGTCGCTCTGACCAAAGCCGAACTGACCGAGACTCTCTACGGCGAGGCGGCTTTTGCCTGGAGGATGGACTGACCTGAGTACAACACTTTGCTGGGGAATATGGCTTCCGCCTATGACCTCGACTACGACACCCTGATGGACCCCGATCCTGCCAGGCATCGGCCAGAGCGCCAGCGTCTCCAGCAGGCCCTGGTCGACCACGTTTCGGGAGTCGTCGACCACGACCCGGCGGTGGAGGCCGCTCGGGAGAACTGGCGAACCAGCGTGAACTCTTTTGAATCTCGCCACAACTCGGTGGTAGCCGCCGCTGCCAATGACGGTCGTATTAACAATAACCTGAGCTTCCGCAATGGAGGCCTCAGCCTAGTCCTTCCGGAAGATTTCGAGGTCAACCTCCTCTCCATCGACGAGGTGACTTCCGTCGGGGCGGTCACCACCGTCGCGGGCGAGGTCCGGGTAGCTGGCTATACCAGCCTGTCTGAGCACAACGCTTTCTTCGCAGACGGCGACCTGGGGTCGGACGCGGGCACCTCCTTCGCCGCTCCTCGCGGAGCCAAAACCATGACCGGCCTCCATTGTCAGAACCGACACCTGAACAGTGACGAAGTCGAGCAGCTCCTGGTTGACTCTCTGACCGAGTCTATCGAGGTCGAGCCCGGCCAGGCAATTGCGGTGCTCCAGGAGGCACCAACCCAGACCTTCGCCCATTGGGCGGGTCGGACCACCGTTAACTAACTAGACTGGGCCAGCTGGTCCGGGGCCGGCCGACTGA
>CAYRFU010000501.1:0-3609 GCA_964423525.1 uncultured Burkholderiales bacterium
ATCAGGCCACCCCTTTGAATCTGAGAGTAACACCGAGAGGAAGTTCCACAACCAGGGTGGAATACAGAAGCAAAATCGGAAACCCCGGTCTTGTGGGGATCGCCGTTTTGGCCCTTTGACATTTGCTTATCGAGACCTCATTACCATGGCTCCAACATCACTTCAAGAAGACTTCCATTCCATGAATTCACTCGAGTCCACACCTCGCCCCGACCACAGCAAACGCCCTCTATCGATGACTTGCGAGTACACTATCAAATCCGCCCCCGACAAGGTCTACAAAGCCTGGACCGAACGGTTCGACCTCTGGTTTGCCCAAAAGGGTACCCTATCCATGGTGGCCGAGCCCGGCCGGCCGTTCTTCTTCTATACCCCGGACGACTGGGGCAGGGACCCCCACTACGGACGATTCCTGACGCTCAAAGAGAATGAGCTGGTCGAAATGACCTGGATGACCGGCGACGGAACGTCCGAGGGAACCCAGGGCGCCGAGACCATCATTCGGGTAGAGCTCTATCCTGAAGGCAGCGGGACAAAGCTTCGCATGACTCACTCCGGCCACGCAAGCGAGAAGTCACGAGACGGTCACGCGGAAAATTGGCCCCTGGCCCTCAAGGAACTCGATAACGCACTCTCTTGAACGCAGCAAAGCGTCCGGCGAGCTGTGATATTGAAAGCGTTCGTACGGTGAGAGAAGTTAACACCTGAGGCGGCCGACATCAGTCTGTTCATCGGTTCACCGAAGGCGTTAGCGTTCCCCGGATGGCGATTTTTACCATCTTTGGAACTGGGATACCGAGGCGATGACAAGGACGGTCTTGCCCGTTATCTTTTTCGCTCACCATGTCAAGGGAAGGGTTCTGCTTTCTCGAACCCTTCCCCATGGCCACTCAACCGCAAGCAGATACGAATGTGATCATAAGCCCGGAAGAGTATCTGGCTTTGGAGCGCCGGGCCGAGAGCAAAAGCGAGTATTGGGATGGTACGGTGCTAGCCATGTCGGGAGCCAGCATTCCTCACAACATTATTGTAGCGAACCTCATTATGGCGGTCGGACCAAAGTTGCGCGCTCGTGGATGTCAGATCTACCCCAGTGACCTCAAGGTCAGACGAGGTAGGCGTTTCTTCTATCCTGATGTTTCGGCGGTTTGCGGGGATCCTATCTTCAACGATGGAGAAAAGGACGTAGTCCTCAACCCAAACCTCATCATCGAAGTGCTCTCCCCTCCACCGAGTCTTGCGACAAAGGCCCCAAGTTTCTCACCTATCAGCAGATCTCCTCACTCCAAGAATATTTGCTGGTGCATCAAGATCGGCCCCTGGTAGAGCAATACAGCCGGCAGTCGGAAACTTCGTGGCTTTACACCAGAAGCGAAGGCGGCGACGCGAAACTTGAGATCTTGGCTTGCTCCATCTCCTTAGACGAAATTTTCGAGGCGGTGGTTTTCGATCCGGAAGTGGACCCGGATGATGGGTAGCACCTCGGTTCGAGAGCAGCCGAAGGAGTCAAAGACTCGCTCGGTGAGTTTACCATCAATCAAGCCGAAGTATTTCGGAAGCAGGCGGCCTACACAGTTACGCCCGTAGATTGGATCCTCTAGATGGTCCAAGCCGCCAGCTCGGGGACCACTGTTGCCCCGGGTTTTGTCCATCTGATCTCCGTGGGGCATCAGGGGATCAACTCAACGTGTTCTGTCGGTGAGTCGTCGTTCATTCTCAGAGCCGGTTAGCCTTAGCCAAAACAGCCGACATATCTTTCAACGAGCTGTCCCGAGTCTGGTAAGCTCTTTTAGCTTGAGGACTTTCTACGCCGAACAACACGAAAGCTTGGCGACGTCCTTGCCGAAGGTCTGGGCGCAGAGCTTGACACCTTCCGCCTGGGTCAAATAAGGGTGGAAGGCAGAAGCAAGATCGGAAACACCGATCTTGTGGCGGATCGCCAAGGCGGCTTCCATGATCTGCTCGCTGCCTTCCGGAGCCAGGATGCGAGCGCCGAGCAGTTCGTCGGAGTCCCTACGTCGCAGCAGCTTAATGAAGCCACGAGTATCCCGCGCTGCCAAGGCTCGGGGAACATTCTTGAGTTCCAATTTGGCGACGTCCACCTCGATTCCGGCAAGGGAAGCCTCTATTTCGTTCAGGCCGACCCCGACTACTTGCGGATCTGAGAAGATGACCCAGGGCAGCGCCCGATAATCGCGCTCTCGGCGCTTCGAGCCAAGGGCGTTGGCCGCGGCCAGACGCCCTTCGTAGGCCGCGGTGTAGACAAAGGCGGGTTCGCCGATGACATCTCCGGCGGCGAAAACTCCAGACTGGGAGGTTTGCAGATGTTCGTCGACCAAGAATTCACCCTTGTCGGAAAGATGCACCCCGATAGCCTCTAGACCCAGTCCCTCCGTGTTCGCCCTTCGGCCGGTGGCGCACAAGATATGCTCGGCCGAAAACTCCCTATTCTTGTCACCGATCCGGGTGCGAACGAGCACTCGGTCAGCATCACGATTCACACTGGCGAGCCGGACTCCGGTTTCGATGCCCAGCCCTTCATTCCTCAGATACCCGGTTAAGGCGTTCGTCACGTCGGCGTCTTCGGTGGGGAGAATCCGTTCGCTGCGCTGCAACACGGTGACCTTAGTGCCCAACCTCGCGAACATCTGGGCGAGTTCAAGAGCGATGTAACGGCCGCCCAGCACGATCAAGGACTTCGGTAGTCGTGTCAGCTCAAGAGCCGAGGGCCTATCCAGTGGAGTACTCTCGGCAAGCCCGGTAACATTGGGCATCCACGGCCGTGAACCTGTGGCGACCAGGATGGCCGAGCCTTGGTAAAACCGCCCTCTCACCCGGATCAAACAGGGTGACTCAATCCGTGCTTCACCTTCGATTAACTCGACGCGATTATAGGCCTTCAGAACATCGACGTATTTTGCTTGTCTAAGCTGGGTGACCAGCTCGTCTTTCTGGCGGACGACATTCTTGAAGTCGACCAGGCTAGCGCGGCCTTCGATTCCGGCAAAAGCTTGACGACGTCCTTTTTGCAGCGACTCGGCGGCACGGATCATAGTCTTCGAGGGGATGCAGCCCACGTTGACACAGGTCCCGCCGATGGTGCCGGCGTTCACCATCAGAACGGTTTTTTCTAGCTCATGCGCCTGGATAGCGGCCGCGAATCCCGCCGAGCCACCGCCAATAACGATCAAGTCATACTTCTTCATAGCTTTTCTCCCTGGCTTCCACTTTATAACCCGTTGCGTCGATCGCTTCCCTGATCAAATTCGCGTTTGTTCGTCCGCGATCAAAACGAACCACAACGTGCCGGTCACACTATCAACCGACATGTCGACAATCCCATCGAGTTCTCCGACCCCGTGCTTGACATGCGCTTCGCAACTGGCGCAGGTCATGCCGGCGACCTGAAAGGTGGCCGTTTCTACCTGTTCGGAGGAAACGATCACCCCCTGTGATTGACCCTTGGGGTAAACGAGATGCCCATACCAAGGAAAGGCCATCATCAGCGCCGCCAGAACCGTAACGACACCGAGAAAGGCCTGAGTTTGCAAAAACGGGTGTTGCTGCTCCCACTCAATGTCCGGGATAGACCCATCGAAAACTCGCGCT
>CAYRFU010000502.1:0-3550 GCA_964423525.1 uncultured Burkholderiales bacterium
GGGCTCAATGCCCGAACGGACTTACACTTCTACCGCGTCAGCGGTTTAGTCCAAAATTGGGCGAGGAGGTTGAACCGCATGCAAAAATCCCTGAACCTGGCCGGAGTCTTCCTGGGGGCTCTGCTCCTGGTCTTGAGTGGCTACGGGGTGCTTACACCGGGAGTCCCCGACTACTCGGGGGAGACTGCAGGCTCTTTGCTAATCCACACCCACCCGCGACGGGTGATGGTCAGCCTGGAGAGTTTCCAACTCCCGGTGGCCGAGGAGATCGGCGTGTCCGATCTACCGATCTCTCGTGACCTCCTGGGGGGACGACCAAGTCCACCATCTGGTCCTGAGCCGTGAGGGCTACCACCCCAAAAGCGTGACCGTCTCCAAAGAGGCCCTGCAAGGTCGTTCCTGGCCGGAAGAAGGCCTCATCCGCTTGTCTCCGGCTGGCATCAAAGGCTGGGCCCTTCACCTCTGGCGAGTCGAAAGGAGCGCTGCGGCAGTAGGCTTGGTTGGAGTTGTGGTGCTTCTGATGTCGGCTGTGCGGCTAGTCCATCACGAGCGACGAGAGCTGCGACTCAGAACGATCCGAGCCGCAGCTGGTGGAGACCCTTCATCGGTCGACGAATTCAGGACTATCGTGTCGTAGAGTTTCTGGGCAAAGGAGGATTCGGGTCCGTCTACCTGGCCATACCCGATGCCAGCCTGGATGACAGCAAGCGCTACGCTATCAAACTGATAGAACGAGGCGACGAGAAGCAGCAGAAGCTCTTCGAACGCGAGATGGGAATCTGTTCGGAGCTGAGGCATCCCAACATCATCCGGGTTCTCGACTATGGCTCCTATCAAGACTTCGAATTCATTGTAATGGAGTATGCCCCAGGGCGTGGTTTAGACGAGGCGCTGCAAGACGCGACCCTGGCCGAGGTTGTGGAGGTCTTTCGACAGGTCGGTCGTGGTGTCGAATACGCCCACTCAAAGAACATTGTCCATCGCGACCTGAAACCGGAAAACGTCCAGGTCGGCTTCGACGGCTCCGTTAAGGTCCTCGACTTCGGGCTGGCCAAAGAGCTCGACGAGGGTCATCTGACCGCAACGGTGGAGTCGAAGTTCACCCTGGCCTATGCTTCTCCCGAACAGATTTGCAACTTCCGCGATGTCCGGGAAACTACTGACCAGTTCAGTTTGGGTGTCATGCTCTATGAGGCTCTGGCTCGTCAGTCGCCGTTTCGTGACCTAACGATGATGGGCCGACTCAGCGAAGAGAACAACTCGATCCCGCTGAGAACGGTGAGGCCTGAACTGCATCAGGTCGGCGAGGTCCTCTCTAGAATGATGACCTACCGGCCTGAGGACCGCTATGAAAGCGTCGAGCAAGCCCTCGCGGCCTTCGAGATCGCTTGTGCCGGTGAGGCTTGTCACTGCCCCGACCCGGCTCGTGAACTATCCTGTGTCTAGGAGGAATGATGAACCGAAATCGCCGAGGATTCGCTCTGCTCGAGAAGGTGTTTGCGCTCTTCGTCGTCGCCCTGATGACATCCGCTGCCACTCAATCCAGTGTGATCGCCTACCGTAGTGCTCACAGTAACCGAAATCTTTTGAAGGCCGGTCGGCTGGCGGAGAGCTACCTTCTCCAGAGGGAGAACTTGTCTCCGACCGCTGGCTTCGAAGCGGAGACCAAAATCGAAGAACTCAACGACCAGCTGGTTCAGGTTCGGGTCGACATCCGCTGGTCTGAGCAAGGCCGAAGCCGCACCCTCACCCGCACTCGACTGGCCCTTAAGGAGACTCTATGAAGAAGAACCGTGGTATCACCCTTCCTGAACTCCTCATTAGCCTTCCTCTTGGGCTGTTGTTGGGCCTGTTGTTGCTGTGGCTTCTCGTTTACACGGGCCGCGTTTACCAAAGATCGCTGAACATCTCCCACCAGGCTCGACAGTTCAGTTCTTTTGACCGCCATCTTCATCAGGCTTTTCAGGAAACCCGCTCTGATGGCGTGGTTCGCTCTTCCGACGGTCGGACTCTTATAGTCAGGAAACTCTCCGGAGTGGACCCTCAGGGTCGCCCAGTCTGGTCATCCGAGGCCCTGATCGTCCAACACGAAGGAGACCAACTCACGGTCGGACACAGCCAGGTCACTGAACCGGTAGTCCCGTCCACCAGGCCCGACACGGTTAGCTGGCAACTTTCTCCGGTAGAGGGCTTTGAGGTGCACGTCGACCGTCCTGTGGTCGATGTGGTCCTGGCCACTCCTGACGGTCGATTCAGCAACAGCTATCGGTTGATGTCCCAGCTGGACATCTAGCCTGAGCCAGGCCAACCAGAATTCTTAGAATGTCAGTCATAGGAGGTTCAAAATGGCGACCACATGGGTTATCAATAGTCACGAGCTGCACCGTCATCGGTGGAAACAAGAACCCCGAACCTGCTCCCAACCCTGGGCTGCTGGTGCCCTCGAAGCGGCCTCCCCGCACCTGACCCAGGACCTGGCGACATTCTACACAACGCTGGCAACCACGATCGGTGCTGGTGTCCGACTTGACCGGGCGCTGACGCTGGCTGGTGGCGAGCAACTGGTATGGCAGATCTATGCGGGTAAGAACCTCTCCGAGGCCCTGGCAGCCTTCCCTGACACCTTCCCCCGAATGCACATCCAACTGCTCCGAGTCGGGGAGCAGACCGGAGCGCTCTACAAGGTGCTTGAGATGCTGGCCGACTACGAGCGTCGTGGGCGAGAATTGCGGGAGCAGCTCAAGGCCGCTCTCATCTATCCGAGTATCGTCGTCGCCCTGCTGGTCCTCGCTCTGGGCCTTCTGCCGGGATGGGTTTTACCACCCTTTCAAGAGGCCCTCAGCGTCGCCGGACAGAAGACCCCGCCCCTACTCGAGGGAGTTGTCTCGCTTTCCGAAATCATCTCCTCTCCGTTGACCTGGCTGGGTTTGATCGGTCTCGGTTTTCTGCTCTGGCGCAACCTCCGCGAGTGGTCCAGCTCCCTGCGAATCTTGCCCGGTGTAGGTCGCCTCTTCGAACGGACTGCCCAGGTCAGGCTGCTAAACGCGCTCGCGCTAGGTTGCGGAGCTGGCTTGAGCCTTACCAAAGCGATCCCCCTGGCAGCGGCGACCTGTGGCTGCGACCGAAAGGTTGTACTCGGTGCTCAGGCCGTGAAGGACCTCTGGCAGGGGAGCACCCTGACTCAGGCTCTTGCCCCTTTGCTGCCGGGAAATCGCGCCGCACTCTCCCTGGTGGAGGCTGGAGAAGTCGCCGGGCAACCCGACGCTCTCTTGCGCCGAGCGGCTTCCTTTACCGAGGACGAGCTCACCCACGATATCGAGAGAGCCCTGACTCTCGTGGAGCCGTTCGTTTTGCTGGTGGCCGGGCTGCTCGTCGGTGGTCTCGTCTTAACTCTCTTAGCCCCGATGTCTCAACTCCTTCAGGCGCTTTAACTGGTTGGGGGTATGCGGGCTTGGCCTGGCATAGTATGCGAGCCTGGCTTGGCATAGTCGACCACGCCCTGGGGTATGCGGGCTTAGCCCGGCATAGTATGCGAGCCTGCCCCCGCATA
>CAYRFU010000503.1:0-309 GCA_964423525.1 uncultured Burkholderiales bacterium
GGCTAAGCGGAACCCTGGCTCTCCTCCCCTGGTTTTAGGCAGCAACTCTCGTCTGAGAGACTTGGGTTGGCGCATTCAGCGACATATCCTAAGTGACATTAGAGTGGAGTTAACCAGGTGAGCGACGCTGGGGAATTCGGCCAAACCAAGAGCAGCTGCCGGCTCTGTTACCGTAGCCGGGTGCCGATACTTCAAAATCGCGTGTATTCAGAAGTTGGCCATGCACAATCGGCCCCTACCGGGGAGCTCGACATTCGATTTTCACTAGAGGAACAGTTTGCTTATAATCGGGCTTTCAATCCTGAACTC
>CAYRFU010000503.1:319-3550 GCA_964423525.1 uncultured Burkholderiales bacterium
GCTTGCCCAGAAGCGTTTGTCTCAAGGGCGATTCAAAGGTGTCTTTCCGGCTGGTCTGCGTAAATAGGCCTTTTCCTGATATTGCCCGCTCAGGACCCTGTCATAGCTGGGCTGCGTTAAGCGTCGTCCGGTAACTGCTCCTAGATCGACCTTTTCGATTACTGATAGCCTCTGCCCATCAGATACCAAGGAGGCGACGAATCGTGTCGAAAGATGAAAGTGAGAAAGGTCTACAACGGCTAAAACGGACCCTGGAGCGGTGGCGAGCCGATGGCCGCCCGGGGAAGAAGATTCCCGACCAGCTCTGGAGCGAAGCCATCGTTCTGGCAAAGAACTTCGGGGTGGGGACGGTGGCCAGAACCGCCAAACTGGACCACGGAAAGCTCAAGAAGCTGCTGGAGGAAGGCCAGGGGGAGGCGATGATGGTTCCGATGGAGCAGCCGCCGACCTTCGTGGAGTTCCTAGCCGCTCCCCTGCCGCGGGCGATCTCGTGTGTCATCGAGGTCGAGTCTGCCCGTGGCCGAATGCGCGCTGATGTCAGCGGTCTCGACGCTGTGGGACTCAGCACTCTGTGCAGAGAGTTCGGGAATCTCTGATGCTGCAGGTTGTGCCTCAAATGAAGATCCGAGTAGCCGTAGAGCCCGTAGATGGCCGAAAAGGAATCGACGGCCTGGCTCAACTCTGTCGCGAAAAGTTGAAAGAGGATCCCTATTCAGGTGGTATCTTCATATTTCGTAACCGGCGAGGAACCACGCTAAAAGTCTTGAATTTTGATGGACAAGGCTGGTGGCTGGCCACCAAGCGCCTCGCCAAAGGCCGCTTCAAGTGGTGGCCGAAGGCTGAGGGTCCCGGCGCGACCCTTCTGCCCCATCAGGTTCAAGTTCTGCTTGCGGCGGGTGACCCTGCTGTTGATGGAGTTCCCGTTTGGAAGTCCGTCTCCCCCGAAGATCCAATGAAGACAGCTCCATCCAGGCCCAAGGGTGGGCACGCGGGTGGAGCGAAGAGTATTCGGAAGATGCCTCTTCCAGGGTAGGCGGACAAATAACCGGGTCACTCTTCTTCGGTAGCTGCTTCCGCTTGCTCCTCGAGTTCGAACTCATTGAGGTGCTTAGATGCCAACCGAAGGAGGTGACCCTGTTCTTCGGTTAAGGGCTCGCCCGCAAGAGCAGCATCTATTGCGTCATTGAATCCTTCCAGGTCCAGGTCCGTGGCCTTGCGTCGGAACCGGTCCAAGGGTGTCTCCTTGCACTCGGTTCTATCCGGCGCGCTGCGTCCGGGTGGGCTTGAAGTTCGACGTTGGTGCTGCCGTTCTCTTTTCTTCTTACGGCGTTTGGGTTTTTGCATCGAGAGTCTCCTTGTATTTCCAGGGCATCCAGTGTTCTGGCTGGTCCGCCGCCAGTTGGTGATTCCGAAGCAGTTCGCTCAGGTAGTCATAGGCGTTCACACCGTTGAGGCGGCAAGTCTGGATGATACTCATAAAGAAGTCACCGACCTGGGACCCCCCTTCGGTCTGGTAGAAGAGAGAGTTCTTGCGGTTGAGTACGGCGGTCTTGAGAATTCTCTCCGCCGGGTTGTTATCCAGTGGAATACCAGATACCCGTAAAAACAGGGTAAGGCGCCTCCAGTGCTTTCTCATGTAAGCGATGGCCTCGCCCAGTCTCGAGTTTTCCTCGACCTTCTTGCGCAGGACCATCTTGTCCAGCCATTTCCTCAGTTTCTCCATAACAGGGCCGCTCTTCCTCTGATGAAAGTCGAGTCGCTCCTCGTCGTTGTAGCCCCGCTCTTTGCAGATTTCGTCATTGTGATAGACTTTCCCGATCAGCCTGATGACGTGGCCGCATTTGTCAGGGAAACTACTCATCAACGCTACGAACTTGCGGCGTCCATGGAGTAGGCAGCAGGCGATCACGTCGAGGATAAGCCTCTTTTTGCTCAGCTTCGAAAAGTTGGCTGCGAGCGCGTCGCTCATCTGTAGCATCGGCAGTTCTTCGGGCTCGCGCTTGGCGAGGAGTTCCGCCCAGTTCTCTCCCGCGTGCTTGGTGCCGCTCAGATACAGGGCGATCAGGTAGGCCTCGCTCACCGAAAGGATACCGGTCGTGAATACCCCAGTTCTCGCGTCGTCCTCCTCCCGCGCGACCTTACGGATTGTCACAGAGGTGTCGTCAAAATATCCCAAGCGCCCCTGAGCCGCAGTCCAGAGTAGATACTCCCAGACCGGCCTGAGCTTGCCCGCCGCTGCCTTCATGAGGTCCCACTGGGTGGAGTGGGAAAGCGGTGTGCCCATCATTTCGAAGAAACGCTCTTGCCGGATGAACGGCAGTCCCATTCCGTATTTCGCAACCGCCACCGTACTGATGGCTGTTGGATCATAGATCTCGGGCCACATACCCTCTGGGAGGGGCGCCCTGAATACGGCCTCGCAGGCGGCGTTGTTGCAGCGATATTCTTCGAGTTCGTAGAAAGTCACCTCGATCATCGGATTTCCTACAAACTGTCTAAACTGGCCAAGCCGGCTAAGAAGATAGACCTTACCTTCGCCGCAGGTCGAGCAAAGCATGCCGGGCATTAGGGTGGGATGCGAAACCCTGACTCTCTTGGCATTCGGGAAGTCTCCCTGCCCTCGTCGACCGTTGGCCTTACTGCTTTTCTTCCGCTTCTTTTCCCGTTTTTTCGGGGGGTCCGTGGATACCCACGCCGCGGCGCCCAACCAGGTGGCCACCAGGGCGAAACCGGCGCTTTGGAGCGTGGTCGCTGTGGCCAGCTTGAGGAGCACGTTCCGGTCGATTTTTAAAGGCCGCGATGGCGTCTCAAGAATCGCAGATGAAGACTCGTCCTGGCGCTCCAGCGACAGCATGAAGAAGTAGTCGTTGCGGCCGGCGTCAAGATCCTTAAGCTGTTGCGGAGTCAGGGGCTTCCCCGCGAGGACGAGATCGACCGCCGCATCGAAAGCCGCCGGGTCGGCCAACCTCCGCTTCCGTTTCTTGAAGGTGTATTTTGTCTTCTTTAGCGTTCCAGCTCCCATGTCGAGGCCAGTCAACCTTAGAAATACCCTCCGTGTACATAGACAGGCTGTGAATTTACGTTTTCAAGTTTACAACAAACTGCCTTCGTCCAACGGTATGATGCTTGAAATATTACGATTGATGCCTATTTACGCACGGTCACCGGAAAGTCACGACCTTTCTCAGATTTTGACCGACAGCCATTCCAGAACTTCCCCACACCCTCCGT
>CAYRFU010000504.1:0-606 GCA_964423525.1 uncultured Burkholderiales bacterium
TTAGGGCTATTTCATATTGAATCGTAATTTTACCGACGTTTGGGATCAGCACCCACCTTCGCCTTCTCAGAGGCCCGCAACCCCTGCCCTCAGAATGAGACAAGATGCGCCGGACTTTCTTGATTCTCTTTTGTTTCTTGGTGTTAGTGGGCTGCGGAGAGCGACGTCAGGTCCAGACCTATCTAACCGGGGTGGCCACCGAGCTGCCTCACCTCAAGACCCTCGGTAGAGAGACCGAGAAGGCCTTTGACGACCTCCGTTTCGGGACTCGACCAAGGGACCTGAAGGAGGTGGCAACACGCTTGGAGACGGCGGCTTCTGATCTTGAGAAGCAGCTTAAGGAACTTGAGTCTAGCCGTCAACGAGCCAAGGCGATACCCGCGCCCCAACCGGCTCAGGCTTTCTCGAGCAAGCTCGATGACTGCTACCAACGGTGGTCCCAAGTAGGTGAAAGCCTGGCCTCCCTGTGCCGCCAGGGCGCTGAGGTTTGTCGCGAGGTCGAAGCAAGCTCGGGCCGAGAGAAGTGGAAGAGATTCGGGGAAGGGGCCAAGGAACTTGGTGACCAGCTTGGCCAGCTCAAGAAGCAGGCCCGGGACGCGGGCTATG
>CAYRFU010000504.1:616-3520 GCA_964423525.1 uncultured Burkholderiales bacterium
GCCTCTGAAGACTTGAGCCAGGAGCTTAGTAGGCTACAAAAGCGATACCGGCTTACTCAGAACTCCTAGACCCACAGGGGGCCCACTCTGGCCTGGGCCGATGGCCCGGTTTGGCCTGCTCCTCCCGGCTTAAACAGGCGAGGGCCCACTCTGGCCTGGGCCGACGGCCCGGTTTAGCCTGCTCCTCCCGGCCTAAACAGGCAGGGCCCACTCTAGCCTGGGCCGATGGCCCGGTTTAGCCTGCTCCTCCCGGCCTAAACAGGCAGGGCCCGCTCTAGCTTGGGCCGACGGCCCGGGTTAACCTGCTCCTCCCGGCTTAAACAGACCGGGGCCCAAGCGCCGCCAACTCGGAGTGCTCCAAAGCGTTCGCTAATGGGTGCCGGAGCCAAAACTTCTGGCCATAAAGGCAGGAAAGTTCTCCCGGGTGAATTAGACTAGCGGCGTGTGGCATCGCCTCGAAAAAGCTATAAGCCGTTATCGCCGACCCGAGGTCTACGCCATCGCGATCGATCTCTATCGCGTCATTGGCGGAGCATTCATCCTGGCCTATTTCGTTCGGCTCCTGCTCGAGTTCCCGACCTTCACGGTTCGCGACGGGTTGCTAGACCATGAGCTCTTGGGACGGGTCTTCTGGTTTTCGGCGGTCAGCCTTTTCGGCCCCTGGATGCCTGAATGGCTCATGTTCAGCCTCCTCTTTTCGGGCCTCTTCTCAGCTCTGGCCCTGACCCTCGGACGGGCCCCGCGTCTCAATGCCCTGTGGTGCTTAATTCTGGCCGTCAGCTTGTCACGCTGGAATTTCGCCCTCATTACAGTTGACGACGCAGGACCCCACCTGGTGATGTTCTGGCTCTTCTTGCTACCCACCGGCACAACGCTGGTGCCTGGCAGGTTTCGTGGCTGGAAAGAAGAGGTTAGCCTGAAGGTGCCCGGGCTCGTGGTGCGGCTCTTTTACGCCAATCTTTTTATCTACTACCTGACAGCCGGGCTGACCAAGCTATGGAGTCCGCTTTGGCGCGAGGGCTACGCTCTCTACGCCATCCTCAGACTACCTCTGGCCCGCTCCAGTAGCTGGTGGGGTCTTGAGCACCTTGAGCTAACCTGGTTGTTCAACCACCTCACTCTGATTCTCGAACCGATTCTCCCCTTTATCATCCTCTTGCGGCGGGGTCATCCGGTCCGCTACCTGGGGGCCATCACCTGGATCGTCTTCCATCTCGGGATCATTTTTACTATCGGAGTTCCCTATGCGAACCTGGGGCTCGTCATCGCTCTCATTTTGGTCTTTCAGGAAAAGATCGGCCACTTTCTTACCCGCCATCACGGAGTGCCCGACCAGTCCGAGGACCCTGAACCACCCACTCCGTCGCCACAGCTCGCCTGGAACGAGCTCTTCGCGTTAGTCTTCTTGATGATATTGAGCCTGGCCATGTCCAAAGGGATACCCGTGATCGAGAAAGTCTATGAACCGTGTATGGCGAGTCTCTATGTTATGGGGAGCGCTCAGGAGTATCATCTCTTTGACTGGATCGACCGGTTCAACTTCTACGTCGATTACGACATCAAAAGGATCGAGGAAGACGGAACGGAGCACCAAATGGAGATGAGCGACCTTTTTCCTCCCAATATCCGGGGATTCATCCTCCAGTCCTATCTCTCCCTATGAGGTGGATGCGGTTTTCCAAGCCTCTTATGGGAGAAATGCGCCGGACGACCTTGGAGCGGGTAGCAGCCCGCTCAGCCCGCAATTTCACCGGCCGGGGCCGGGTGGTTGTCTTCGTCTGGGTGGCTCGCATCACCTCAGACAACCTGGCTCTCGAAGACGGTTGGAATCGGCACCTGATGACCTTCCATTACGATGACGGAGAGGTGGTGTTGATGGAGGAGCCCTATTAAAAAGTTCATAAAACTTTAACATCGCCTCGAAAAATTTTACCCCGTCAGTTGAGGGCAGGCTTTAGCCTGAAGCCATGGCGATCATTTTCACACCCATACCTAGCCCAGAAGCTCGAGCGGCCGCCCGTAAGAGCGGCATCCCCTTGGAAGACCTCGAAAACGGGGTCGAACCAGGCTCGCTCATTATCGCTGACGGCTTCGAAAGAGGTCCGGACGGAAGGCCCAGCCACGGAGAGTTCACCGCTGCCGCCGCTCGGGCCTCAGGATTCCAAGGTCCCATCGTGACCGTTCACCAGCCCCAAATCCCGCTATTCCAGAGCGAAGCAAGGTCGGAGAAATTTCTCGATCAGCTTGACAAAGGCATAGTCAATCTTAGCCTCCCACTCCTGGATCACCAAACAATGGTGCTTGAGCAGGCCCGCCAGGCCGGAACCCAGAACTCGGCCCTCAACTTGTCGGTGGGGAGCAGTAAGGCATCCACAGTCTTGACGGTGTATGGCGGACCTGCTTCCGCCTGGCACAACCCCGCTTCAGACAAAGCCCGTCCTACGCTCGAAAGATTCGCCGAGGCCTTTAGCCTCGATCCCTCCAAGCTGACCAGCCAGGATCCCGAGGTCTCCGGTCCAGAGAGGCTCCGACTTCAACAAGCGGTCGTCGACCGGGTCGACAAGGTCTTTAAAACTGACCCCGCTCTCAGGACTGCCAAGAGACGATACGACCGGGCCGTCCGTCGCTTTGAAGGTCAGCGTAACTCGGTCGTCATTGCGGCTGGAAACGAGGGTCAGATTCGAGCTTTGCTTAAAGACGACGCCAACGGAGCCTCCGTCCGGGTGCCTGCCGACTTTGAGCGCAACCTCCTCACCAACTCAGAGACCACCGTCTCGGGAGCCTTCGAAGAGGTTGATGGCCACCCTCAAAAGACGGCTTACAGCAGCGGAGATCAACCGGTCAGCCTCTACGCCAAAGGCCTTATCCGTTTCGAGGACCAGGATGTGGACGGGACGTCCTTCA
>CAYRFU010000505.1:0-3510 GCA_964423525.1 uncultured Burkholderiales bacterium
GACGTGCCGGAAAAGGCTGAGAAGTGATCGCCTCGACCTCGGCCTCCACCTCGATTTCACAAACCTTATACTCGGTCGATCGAAGGACAGCCCGAACTTGACCTCCAGCGTGGAGAGGACGGCCATCCTGATCGACCACCGTCCAGCTAACGATCTGACCAGCGTCCGGCTGCTCGGGAACCTGGAGGTCGGAGCCGGCCGGGGGTTGACCCAGAAACTGAAAGCGAATGTTGGGTTGACCCTGGTCGTTGGCTTCCACATCGGGGACGACGGCGAAGTCGATCTTGAAGGTCTCCTCCTCCTCGATCGTGACCTTCTGGGGAGCCTCAACCCGCAGTCTCGCTTCTCCCCAACCGGCTGCCCAAGGACAGGTAATGGCCACCCAGGTGGGGTTTTCACTCAGGGTAAACCGGTGAGATTGGGTCAAAAAGCTCACCTTCATCAGCTCTCCCGGAGGCCCACTCACTTGAGCTCGCCAGGTCCAGATCCCCGTTTCGAGTTCCAAAACCTGGTTTTTGGCCATTTGGGCCTGAGCCGGCCAGGCGAGCAACCAAAGAAGAAGCACCAGCTTTCTCAAACGGGATCGGTCTCGATTCGTGTGAACATCCCTTCCCCGATCCAGGAGCTAAAGCACTCAAACAGCTGAGCCTCAGCCAAGTCCTCCTGGCTTAAGACCAGGGAGATCGCCTCTCCCAGGGTGGCTCCATCCCTTAGCCTGCTCAACAAGCTGAAGGGACCCCTTCCCAAAGGCATTCGCCAAACTCGGAAATCCTGTCTCCAGACCACCACCCAGTCGGGGCACCGCTCGGGCAAAGGTGGCTCGTCATCCCGATTAAACGCCTTGTAGTAGTCATTGGCATTAAAATCCATAGCCAACAACCGCAGGGCCGCGATAGGGACCAAACGAGCTTTTTCCCAGTCCTCGGGAGCGACGGCGGCTAAGTCTAGCGGGGTTACCACGGGCTGCTCTTCGTCGTGGAACACCTCACACAAAGCATACTCCAACCTGGCCAGATCGTGGAGGAATCCCCTCTGGTCGAGAGACGGGTCATCTTTTAAGAAGTGGGCGAAGCGATCTCCCAAACGGTCCAGGGTGTAAGAGCGCGAAGGATGCTCCTTCACGTAGCGGCTCACCAGCGCAAAAAAGGGCCTCTCGCCCAGGAAATGGCGGACGGCTGGGTAGTCGATGGAGAGGGCCTCTTCCATTCGGAGCAGATACATACTCCGATAGATCTCGAGGCGTTCGGTCGGATTGAGAGTGGGCGAAGGAAGAACCAGACTCTGGGCCGAGTCTTGTTGGAGACCCGTGGCCTCCTCCGCTTTATGGAGCGCCTCTTCGGTGCTGCCAGGCTCGACAATGAAGGTCTGGAGCCAGGTTTGCAGGTCGCGCAACTCGAGTTCAGCGGCCACCGACAGCCTCTTTCGCTTCGGCCTCAGCGGCGTCGCGGTGTACTTGAGCCTTCAGCACCTCTTGATGGACGGTCTCGAAGTCTGGAATATCGGCGTCCCACTCCACCATGGTGCTTCTGCCGCCATGCTTGGCGTGGAGGTATTGATACATCTCCCAGACCTTGTCGACCACGTGATCAGAGTGTGTGTCGACGATATGGGTGCCCTTGTGGGTATGCCCGGCTACGTGATGATAGAGGATCCGCTCCACCGGAATAGCTTGGATGTACTCATCTGGGTCGAATCCGTGATTGAAAGCGCTGACGTAGACGTTGTTGACGTCGAGCAAGAGTCCGCAATCGGCCATATCGGTGAGCCGGGTGAGATACTCCGCTTCACTCATCTGAGACATCTTAAATTCCAGGTAGTTGGACGGGTTTTCGAGGGCCACCGGCCGTTCCAGGTAATCCTGAATGACCCGAACTCTCTCAGCCACATGCTTGAGGGAAGCCTCGGTGAGTGGCACCGGCAGCAGGTCGTGCGTATTCCTCCCCAGGACACCAGTCCAACAGAGGTGGTCGGAAAGAAAGGGCACCTTCAACTTATCGGCAAGTGTCTTCAACCTCTTGAGATAGTCGAAGTTGATGGGATCAGTGCTCCCAACCGACATCGACACTCCATGCATCAAGACCGGATAGTGGGAGGCGACTTCCTCCAGAATGTAGAGGGGCTTTCCTTTGGAGTCGATGAAGTTCTCAGAAATCACCTCAAAGAAGTCGACTTTCGGTCGGTTGGTCAGGATGTACTCGTAGTGGACACTTCGCAGACCCATCCCCAAGCCCAAGTCCGGTAAATTCCAGCGGTTCGGTTGCATACTCTCCTCCTAAAAAATGCTCCAAGAAAAAAAGGCCACGCCAGGTGGCCTCCCCCAAATTTTTAGAAAACGGGCTGTGTTAGGCTTTACCGGGGCATCCGTCTTTGCCTTTGCAGCCATCTTTGCCTTTGCAGCCATCTTTGCCGCTGCAACCGTCTTTACCCTTGCAGCCGTCCTTACCGCTGCAACCGTCTTTGCCTTCGCAGCCATCTTTGCCTTTGCAGCCGTCTTTGCCTTCGCAGCCATCTTTGCCTTTGCAGCCATCTTTGCCTTTGCAGCCATCTTTGCCGCTGCATCCATCTTTATCGGCCATCCAACCTTTTTCGCCGGCCTGGGCGGGAAGCACCTTCGCTCCGGCGACCATACCAGCGACGGCGGCAGCCATCATTTTAGTAAATTCTCTTCTATTCATTTCTTTACCCTCCTAGATTTGGTTCATTCGTATGAACGCACTTCCCCTTCAGATAGTTCCCGAAGTTCTAGAACTTGTTTTCCCCACCTGCCGGACAAAACTTCGCCATCGAGAAAAGGCATTTACATTTTTGCAAAGATCGCCAGACGGTCATGACGTAAGATATTACCGAGGGGTTTATGTCTAGCCCGAAATATTTCAGAAATCTTTCAGCTTCGACAACTAAACTGTTTTCAAGATGCTAGGAGCGATCTCACCCATAGACCGATGGACTCAACTGCACCAGATGCGTGAGGTGCAGGAGATTGGGCGTGTCGATAAAGGTGAGGCCCTCAACGGTCGCCGAAACGTTGACCGCTCCTCCTTGGGCGAAGACAAGGGCGTCGACCACGGAGATTACGAAAAGCGCCTGACCGATCAGGTCCACGGGGTTCACCGGACAGCCAGGTCCAAGAAAGAGGAAAAACCTCGCACCTCGGAACCTGCGAAAACCCCGTGGAGTTGGCGCCCCGATTTCACCACCCTTACCGCCGACAACGACAACAACGGCATCGGTTGGCAAATCGCTGGAGGCACCCTTCCCGACTCCATGGCTGAAGAGGAAAGGAAGGCCCCTTCCCTCGAGGTCGTAGCCTTCGGAAAGAGACCAGAGACCAAACCCGCGGCTCTAGAATCCGATCCATCCTTCCGCTTGGTCCCCGATGGCAACTGGAACCTCACCCCCTCCATGCTAGACCCGCAGCAGTTTCTCATCGCCGCCTAGCCGGGAAAGAGCAGGCTAGGCCGGGCCGCCACCCTCGTCAACCGGGAGGAGCAGGCTAGACTGCGCCCCCGG
>CAYRFU010000506.1:0-2426 GCA_964423525.1 uncultured Burkholderiales bacterium
GAGGCCCGGTTCAAGTTAACTTGCGGCAAGGCGGCGCCTAAACTTGCACCCCCCCAGGGAGGCCCGGTTCAAGTTAACTTGCGGCAAGGCGGCGCCTACACTTGCACCCCCCCTCCCTGGGAGGCCCGGTTCAAGTCAACTTGCGGCATGGCGGCGCCTACACTTGCCCCCCCCGCCCTGGGGCGCCAAGGCCAAAACCGACCGCAAACCACACCAGCAGGAGCACCACGGTGAGGGTCACGGTCTTTCGCCAGTAGTCGTCCATCAGGCTACCTTATCGGTGCCAGACAGCCAGCCTGCAGAGCGGTGAAGGAACGGCTTCGTCTCGGCCGGAATCGGAGGGTATGACCAAGGCCACCATCGGGACTTCGGTAGCCCGCAAAGAAGGTTGGACCAAGCTGATGGGGCAAGCGCGCTACGTCGACGATTACACCCTTCCCGACATGCTCTACGGAGCGACCATTCGAAGCCCTAAGGCTCGAGGCAAAATCCGAGCAGTCCGCTATACTGGAGACATCCCCTGGGAAGAGTTCACCATCGTCACGGCTGAGGACATTCCCGGCCAGAATGTGGTGAAACTGCTGGTCGACGATCAACCCTTTCTGGCCGCCGAGCGGGTCAACCATGCCGACGAGGCTGTGGCCTTGATCGCCCATCCTGACCGCCACTTGGTGGCCCTGGCTCGCCGCTATGTCGAGGTCGACATCGAGCCCGAGCCAGGGGTGTTCACCATCGAAGAGTCGCTGGCGGGTAGCACCATTATCTGGGGACAGGACAACATCTTCAAACGGATCACCATCGAGAAGGGCAACCCAACTCCGGTCTTCGAACAGGCCGACCTGGTGGTGGAAGGGACCTATACCACCGGGGCCTCAGAACAACTCTACATCGAGAACAATGGCATGATCGCCACCTACTCCCCCGACGAAGGAGTGGTGGTGCGAGGCTCCATGCAATGCCCCTACTACGTCCACCCGGGATTATGCGCCCTTTTCGCTCTGCCAGGCCACCAGGTGCGCGTCATCCAGACCGAGACGGGGGGCGGGTTTGGAGGCAAAGAGGACTACCCCACCGTGATAGCCGGTCACGCGGCCCTTTTAGCCCTGAAATCGGGCAAGCCGGTCAAACTGGTCTACGACCGGGAAGAGGATATGGCTGCCACCACCAAGCGCCATCCCAGCCGCACGCGCCATCGCACCGCCGTTTCCCGAGACGGCAAACTGCTGGCTATGGAAATCGATTTCGCCCTGGACGGGGGAGCCTACGTGACTTTAAGCCCTGTCGTGCTTTCGCGGGGGACCATCCACGCCGCCGGTCCTTACCGCTGTGACCACGTCCGCATCGAAGGCCGGGCGGTGGCTACTAATACGCCACCCCACGGGGCCTATCGAGGCTTCGGAAATCCCCAATGCTTCTTTGCCCTGGAACGACATATGGATAAAATCGCCCAGGCCCTGAACCTGGCCCCGGAAGAGCTTCGACGTCGCAACTTCCTGCGAGACGGTCAGACCACCGCCACCGGCCAGGTGGTCCAAGACGGAGTCGACATGAAGCTGCTGCTCGAGGAGACTTTGGAGGCGGCCGACTACTACCGCAAGCGCCAGGAATACTCCCAACCGCAGCCGGGCCCGGTCAAGAAAGGTATCGGGTTGGCCGCCTTTTTTCACGGCTCCGGTTTCACCGGCGGCGGAGAGAAGAAGTTGGCTTCGGTAGCCGGAGTGGAGGGCACACCCGAGGGCAAAGTGCGAGTCTTGGCCGCCAGCACCGAAATCGGCCAGGGCACCAACACCATCTTCAGCCAGATCGTGGCCGACACGCTGGCCCTCCCTTACGACCAGATCGAAGTGGCCCAACCCGACACCGACAACGTCCCCAACAGCGGTCCGACGGTGGCTTCGCGCACCTGTATGATCGTAGGAAAATTGCTTCAGACGGCCTCCATTGGCTTGAAGCAAACGCTGATCCAAGAAGGGACTCTCAGCGAACCTTACACACCCGAACAGTTTCGACGAGCTTGCCAGGATTTTGTGGAGCGCCGGGGACCTCTAAGGCGGTATGCCCAATACGAGCAGCCGGCCCACATCCGCTGGAGTGACGAGACTTATCGGGGGGACGCCTACGCCGCCTACGGGTGGGCCGTTTATGTGGCCGAGGTGAGCTTTGACAGTCGCACTTTCGAAACTCAGGTCACCGACTTCGTGGCCATGCAGGAGATCGGCAAGATCGTACACCCTGTGCTGGCCGAAGGGCAGGTGCAGGGCGGAGTGGCCCAGGGAATCGGCTACGCCCTCTCTGAGGAAGTGGTCTACCATCAAGGTCAGGTCAAAAACAACCAGATGACCAACTACATTATGCCGACCGCCGCCGACTTACCCGTGATCCGCGTCCTTTTCCATGAAGTGCCCTACGCCGGCGGTCCTCGGGGG
>CAYRFU010000506.1:2436-3451 GCA_964423525.1 uncultured Burkholderiales bacterium
TGCCCATCGATGGACCGGCCCCCGCCGTTTTAAGCGCGGTGGAGCAGGCTACCGGGCACGCTTTGACTCATATCCCGGCCACCCCCGAAGTGATGATGAAAGCGATGGAGGCCGCCCATGTCGGTTGAAAAAGTGCCAGTCCGTTTCCAAGTCAACGGAGAGGAGCGAGAGGTCGAGGTGTTCCCGATGGACCGCCTGCTCGACGTTCTCCGCCGGGACCTGGAGCTCACCGGCTCAAAAGAGGGATGTGGAGAAGGCGAGTGTGGCTCTTGCTCGGTGTTGCTAGACGGTGAAGTCGTCAACAGTTGCCTCATTCCTATCCTGCAGCTAGAGGGGAGGACGGTCACCACCGTCGAGGCCCTCTCACAAGACCCCCTGGGACGACAACTCCAGCAGTCCTTTCTGGAGAACGGCGGGGCCCAGTGCGGGATTTGCACACCTGGAATGTTGATGGCGGCCTACCATCTGCTTCAGCGAAATCCCCGGCCCGACCTGGCCGCTGTTCAGGATGGTCTGGCCGGAAATCTGTGCCGCTGTACAGGCTACAAAAAGATTTTTGACTCGGTTCTGGAGGTGAAGCTTTGAGGGCTTATGTTCCCGGCTATGAGCTGGTGGCGCCCAAGAGTCTCCAGGAGACTCTCGACCTGCTGGCGACCGAACCGGGCCGCTATCGACCCCTGGCTGGTGGCACCGACGTCATGGTCCTCTACAATGCTGGCCAACTCGACCACCACAACTTTATTAGCATCGGGGCTTTGAAGGAGCTTCGGGGAATCGACGTCACCGAATCAACCATCAAATTAGGAGCCCTCACAACCTATACGGACATGCGGTATCATCCCACTCTGCAGGCGGAGTTCCCGATGCTTTGTCAAGCTTCATCCCAGTCTGGAGCGGTGGCCATTCAGAATCGCGGAACCCTGGGAGGCAATATCGCCAACGCCTCCCCCGCTGCCGACACCCCTCCCGCCCTGGCCGCCTACGGGGCTGAGATCGAACTGCTCTCGGCCACCGG
>CAYRFU010000507.1:0-3443 GCA_964423525.1 uncultured Burkholderiales bacterium
CGTGTTATAACCCTTCTTCCTCGGCCAGTCGAATGTCAACAGGCCCTCTAGCCCAAGTCAGCCACCCGAGGGGACGGGTCGGTGAGCTGCGAGCAAAGGCCCTTAGAGTGAATCGGATTCCCGCAAAAAGCGGTTGGCCTCAAGAATTCCAGCTCCAAGCCTTTCGTCACCGGGAACACAGGAGTCCAGAAGTAACTGATACAACTGCTCCACCTCAAGACGAGGGCGCGACTTTCGAAGGGACACAAAGACGGCACTCACCTGAGGAGCCGCGAAGGAGGTCCCATCAAACCCTGGCAGGACATGAGTTCCGTTGAGAGCCAGATCGGCCCCAGGAGTGGAAAAAAAAGCCTCCCTCCCCTCAGCATCGCTGGCTCCCACCACCAGGTTAAAATCGTTTTTGAACCAACTTCGATGAAAATCCTCAGCCAGTTGAACTCCCAGAGCCCGAATAGCTTCCAGTTGGTGGGCACTGTTACCGGCCGCAATGAAGTATCCGACGCCGTGACTGAAGGCCAGCTCGCTCAACTCGTCATAACGCCCCAATTGTTCGGCCACCAGTTCACTTTCGTGCTGGATTGAATAGACGTGCTCGCTGACGGCCTGAACGAATTCGGTCACGTCTACCTCGAGAGAATAGCCAAGATGGGCGGCCAGCTGCTCTCCGAAGTGGCCTTCCACAGCCGGACGGTCCGACAAAACGTTCACGCCTGAAAGCTCCAAAATACTGAGAGTGGCCTGCAACGGACTGATCGCCTGAGACTGATTGACCACCACCAATTCTGGATAGTCCTCGCTCAGGAGAGCCTCGAGATTGATGCTGGTCTGGGCCAGACCAGCGGCCGGAAACTTCTCGATATAGGCGTGAAGTGCGTGGCCAAAAACGTGGGGACCGACCGTAGCCAGGTTGCGGGCCAACGGCTCCATGTAGGGGGTGTTCTGAAAACCCTGGACAAGATAGGGCTCAAAACCTCCCGTTTGGAGCAAGATCGTCTCCACTGTCTGGCCATGATTGTAGTCTTCCTGGTCGAGCCGGAAGTCGTCGAAAACAGCTACTTTGGCTGCCCCTCGGTAACCTCCGACCGGCTTGGGGTTCTCGGCTTCGGTCATCACCACGAGCTCAAGGTCTTCGGTGTTAACGTCGGGCAGTTGGAAATGGTTTAAAAATTGATAGTGGGAACTTGTTAAGCCGGACCAGCCCCCGGCCGAAGTCGGCTTGTCGCCACCACCAGGCCAGGCTTGACCCAGTTCGGCATTCGCTCTCTGGAACTCGTTTTTTGGTCCCATTTAGCGGGTTTCGCGATTTCCAGGGCCAGCATCCTTCCGGCAGGGTAGACCAGCGTCGACTTGAAGGGGCCGGTGTTATGACGCGTAATGAACAGGTCCAATACCTCTCTCAACGCTTCGCTATGGAGCAAGCCGACCACGGCTGGCTCCGCTATCGAGACTACGATGTCTGGCTAGATCTGCCTCAAGAGAGGCACCTGCTCATCGTGATCGCGGCCATCCCTCGACAGAGACTTCTCGTCTCTCCCAAGTCGGCGGTGACCCGTGAACTGGATGCGCTAGGCCTGGCCGGCCGAATTCAAACCGAACTCCCCGACTTCGACGACCGCTACGTGGTGCGAACCGACGGTGATGCAGCCGAAGCTGCCCTGATCGTCCGCGGCATCGTGGAACCGGTCGAAAAACTCGAACCGCTGGTTGAATTGGAAATGACAGCCCGCGAATATAGACTGCTCAAGCGTCCACCCGAATCTCTGGAAACAGTGATGAGCGACCTGGACGCTTTGATCGATATCGTGCTAGTGACCCGAGCTCGCAGCCGGGCCTAGAAGTCCAGGTCCGGCTCAGAAGTCTAGCTTTTTTCAGGCAGAAAGGAAGAGGCCCGCCCCAAGCGGGCCTTTCGTTTTTGACATAATAGAGAGATCTCTCTATTATAGAATTATGACCATTCGGAATATCCACTCGCGCCGCCTACCCGACTGTCAAGAACTCGGTCGTCTACTCGACAGTCTGGCTGGACCAGAAGACCGAGTTTGGCCTGCCCGGCAGTGGCCTAGACTACGCCTCGACGGCCCTCTCGCAGTCGGTGCTCGGGGGGGTCACGGACCCATACGCTACCAGGTTGTCGACTACGTTCCCGGCAGTCAGGTGAGATTCGCAATGACCGACCCAACCCTTTGGCGGGGGTGGCATCGCCTAGAGTTACTCCGGCTCGACAACCAGATCGAGATTCGCCATGAACTGGAAGTTCAGCCCACCTGGAAAGGAAGACTCCTGTGGATGGTCGCTCTGCGGTGGCTTCACGACGCTTTGATCGAAGATGCTTTTGACCAGGTCGAACAAGAGTTGGGCCTGGCGCCGCCTCGTCCGGCTCGCTGGTCCTGCTGGGTGCGCTTGCTTCGTGCCCTCTGGAAATAGAAAGAGATGGGCAAACGACCAAAATACAGTCGAGACCAAATCCTCGAGGCTTCCCTGAGACTCCTTCGAGAGGAAGGTCCCAGAGCCGTCACCATGAGCTCTATTGCTCGAACCTTAGAGGCACCGAGTGGTTCCCTCTATCACCGTTTTTCTGGGCGCGACGAGCTCTTAGCGGAACTGTGGCTCGAGACAGTAGAGCGGTTCCAAAGCGGCCTGAGAACTTTAGAGACAATAGATGACGTGGTCTTGTATGTACTCGACTGGTCTCAGCGGAATCCCGCTCGGGCTCAGCTTCTCACTCTCTACCGAAGTAATGACCTTTTGGACGGCCCCTGGCCAGACTCGGTTAGCCATCAAGCCCACCGTCTGCGCTCGGAACTCGAGCACTTCTTCGAAGATTTTTCAGATCGATTGCAAGTCGAACAACAGAGGCTCATCTTCGCTCTGGTTGAGATCCCGCTGGCCGGCCTGCGGAGATTTCTGGTCGAAGGCCATCCTCTACCTAGCTCTTACAAAACCTACGTCCTTCAGGCAGCCCGGGCGGTGGTGCAGGGAGGATTTCTGGCCGAGGAGAGCTAGTAGCCCGAAAAACGAGGAGGGTATCGTGGCCAAAATCGATTGGTATTATCACCGCAAAGGTTGAAAGACTTGCTCCAAGACAGATAGTTATCTGGAGAAAGTCGGGCTGTCGCCCGAGAGGATCGTCAACTGTAAAAAAGATGTCATTGACGAAGAGCGGGCCAAAGAGCTGTTGCAGAAAGTCGAAGCCGTCACGGCCACGCGAGGCAAGAAGGTCTTATCCTTCGACCGGTCCAGCGACGTCTCACAAACCCTATCCGTCATCTTGGGACGCAGTGGCACGCTGAGAGCCCCTTCTATGCTCATAGGTGGACGGCTGGTGGTCGGTTTTAACGAGGAGCTGTTCGAAGAACTCCTCTCCAACCCTAGGTGACCACCCAGAATTGGGGGTGCTGATCCCAAACGTCGGTAAAATTACGATTCAATATGAAATAGCCCTA
>CAYRFU010000508.1:0-3439 GCA_964423525.1 uncultured Burkholderiales bacterium
GCTCCGCCGAGTGGGCGGAAACTGGCCGGTTTGGCCCGAGTTTCCAGCGCGGCCAGGGAGCATGCTCCGCCGAGTGGGCGGAAACTGGCCCGTTTGGCCCGAGTTTCCAGCGTGGCGATGGAGCACGCTCCGCCGAGTGGGCGGAAACGTCAGGTTAGGTGCCTTCGTCTGGGCCAGGCTCTCGGCGGATGCCTAGCCAGGAAAGAGCCCAACCGAAGCCCAGGGCGACCCCCATCTCAGCCAGCAAGGAGAGACTAGTCGTGACTAACAGGACCAGACAGACCATCAGGGCCAGAAGGGGAACGACCAGACCCCCGGGCACTCGATAAGGTCGGATTCGCTCGGGCTGACGATAGCGAAGCCACATAAGAGCCAGGATAGTTGCCAGGTATTGAAGCAGGCTAATAAGGACCGTAAAACTGGCCAAAGCTTCAAAGTCTTCAAAGGCGACTAGCAACAAGGTCAAGCCCCCGTTGACAATCACGCTTCGGGTGGGGCTGGCGGTCTGTTCGTCTCGATAAGCCAGCCAGGTGGGGAGCCACCCGTCGTGGGCCAGTGCCCATAGGCTTCTTGGACTCGTGAAAGCGATGGCTGCGTTGACGCTAGCGATGCTGACAACCCCCGCGAAGGCCACCAGGACGCTGAGCCAGGCAAGTGGTGAAGCAGCTTTGGCCAGGGCGGCCTCAGCGCCCGCTAGACCCAAGGAGAGCACTCCGGCCAACAAAGTGAAATAGAGAAGGCCAGCCAGCAAGAGGACACTCACCAGAGCCACCAACACATCTCGTTGGGGATTCTGGCTTTCTCCGGCCGGCACAGAGAGCCACTCGAAGCCGCTAAAGGCGTAGAGGATCAGCAGAAAACCTAGCAAGAGATCGGTCTCCCCCGTGGCTGGTCGGGTGATTTCGCTCCAGCGGGTCTGAGCCAGGGCCCAGACTGCGAAAAGCACCAGGGGAGCGAGCTTGAGAGCGGCCAGAAGGTCGTTGCTGAAGGCTCCCAAGCGAGCACCGAAGTAGTTGCAGACAGTCAACACAAGAACCAGCGCCAGGGAAAGGGCACTGGAAGGGAGTCCTAAACCGTTGAGGTAATCGCCGAACCCAACAGCCACACTGGCACCTCCCAGTAGGCCCGATAGCCACATCACCCAGCCTACCATAAAGCCAGCTCGGGGCCCGAACGCTTCGCTGCAATAGAGATAGGCTCCACCGGTACCGGGCACGGTAGCCGCCATTTCCGCAAAGCACACAGCGATGGCCAGGCAGAGAAGGGTGGCTAGGCCGATGGCAGGTAAAGCCCAGCCTTGGAGATGAAAGGCAATATCTCCCGCTGTAAGAAAGATGCCCGAGCCTACGACACAGTTGAGTCCCAAGCAGACGAGGTCGAGCCGGCCCAGCCTCTTCTTCATTCTCAAGACTTCTTACCGATTCGTTAAAGTCCGTCCAGAGGGTCGGCTTCTGCTGAGGTGGAGGTTGCCAAATTTTTAAAATCACACTTTTTCGGAAAAAACCTCGTAAACGCTTGCCAAAGTCCTCTCTCGTTGTGTTAGTATCTTAGCACCGAGAGGAGGTGAGTCAGCATGAGCGCGAGCAAGGACCTCTCCAAAGCCCGCGAGGCTATTAAGCTTCTAATCGCCCAACAAAAGAAGGCGACCGCTCTTGCCAATAAATGAGCAAAAAAGAGTCTGAAAGATGCTGGCCCTCCGAACTGGTTCGGGGGGCGCTTTCATTTTCGGGGGTTACACCCGCAAAACCCGTGTAGTATACGCAGAAAACGCGTATGGCCTGGCGGGCTTGGGGTTACACGCTGGAAATCCGTGTCGTCTCTGCGAACACTCCGGCTCTCCTGCCGACGTTGCCGTTTTCGGCTCGGTCCTCGGTTCTTTCCCGTTTGTCTTCGATCTCGACCTTTCTCTTTCGAGCTTCATCGACTTCCCCTGTAATGTGGCGCTCCGCTCCGAGGGCGGTTAAGAATCGTCCTCGAGTCTTGAGGGCCTGAGACGAGAACTCTCGAACCCGGAGGTTGGAAAGGTCGGTCCGATTTTGCTGAGAGAAAGCTCGCCCCGGTCCTGAGTTAGGGCCTGGTCGGCTTCGGTCAGGCGACGGGTGGCCACTTCAAAAACGGACCGATTTGTGGCCAGGTCTGACTCTCGTTGAGTTTGCTCCTGTTGCGCGGCAATCTTAGCCTGTTCGGCTTCTTGAAGGCGGGCACGGGCGGTTTGTAAGGCGGTCTGAGCCCGCTCAACTTCGCGACGGGCAGCCTGGGGAGCTTCGCTGTCCGGGTCGAGGCGAGCCAGCTTGGCATGGGCGACGGCCACCTGGTGGGAAGCCTGGCTGACATCGGACTGGGCGAGGACGACCTCTTGAGTTTTTTGTCGGGTTGCTTTCCGGGCGTCTCCGACTTCTTCACCATCTTGATTAACCTGGTCTCGCGCTCCGGTGGCTTCTGAGGTCGCGATCTGCTGGGTGGTTTGGCTGGAGCGAGTTTGGTTTTGAGCCGCCTGCCCTTTTAGAGTAAGCCAAGCCTCCTCCGAGAGATTTTCCGAGGACGTTACAGAGGTTAAGAAAAGGTAAACATTTTCTGACAGAACGGAGCTCGATTGGGTTGTCCGGGTTTTGTAACAACAGCCAACTGGAGAGAGGCTACTCTGCTGAGAACACATCGTGTTTCAGTGAAATTATGAAGGCAGGCCTGCACGGGGTCGAGAGTGTGCTATACTTAAAGGTAGTGTGTTGGCGAGGTCGTTTATGAACGGTTCAGGGACCACGGTGCGGGGATCTATCCTGGTGACCGTTTTGTTTATTATTAGTGTGTTGGCTTTGATGGTCGCCATCGTCGGGAAGCAGACCCTGAGTAACCTCCACCATCAATCTCGCGCCTCTCAACGAAAACAAACCAAGTATGCGGCTTATGCCGGCTTAGAAGCGGTCATGAATGAGCTGGGCAAAGACGACCACTATCAGGGCCAACAGACCCTCAACGCCGCTACCAACACGGGAATCCATCGAGAGACTTTGCCCCACAATCCCAAGCTCGAGCTTGAGGTTGAGATTACCAACAATCTTCAGGGGGGTAGTGGCACCGTTCTGATCGCGTCAGACTCTACCAGAGTGGAACCCGGTCACGTTTATCTGCAAGCGACAGGACGGAATCTGATAGATGGACGAGCGGTTGACTTGGCCGGCGTAGTTGGCACAGCTCGCAAAGTTCGGCCCGTTTTTGAAGACGCTGCCTACTCACGTTCCATCCTTCGTCTGTCCGAGACCAAAGTCGATGCTTGGAATTCTGCAGAGGATGGCTCCTACAACGACGGTCAAGGCAACGATCGAAGCCAAAGAAGGCGTTGGAATGGAAGCTCGGGAGGGACGAGTGGAGGTGGGGCTACTACGGGAACGACGGGGGGCGCGACGACGACCGCTGGCGGGGCTACCACGGGAACGACTTC
>CAYRFU010000509.1:0-3397 GCA_964423525.1 uncultured Burkholderiales bacterium
CGTCGCCATCATGGTCTTCGAGCGGACCTTCTTGAAGCCCACGGAAATACTGCTTTTCCCAGCGGTCGTCCATGCGGTCGCCGTCGGCGTCTGGCAGCACGAAAACTGTGATCGGAGCCGAATCATTCGTTTCTCCACTTTGTAGGAAAACCCTTGCAAATAACTGATGCTCTCCTGCGGGTGGATTATCCCAATCTCCCCCATCGTAGAGATCGTTTGAAGGCACGGTGTCCTGACTGATAAAGAGGTCGTCGCCGTAAAGGAATTCTACACGGACCATGGGAGATGGGGTGTCGATGACTCGGGCCTGAGGCTCTTGATCCCAGTTGTCGAAGTCCTCACCCTCCCATATAGTTGTTCCTGGAGCAGGATAAACCATCTTCGCGTATGGCACCTGGACTTCGACTGGGACGTTCCACGGCGAGATGCCCGTGCTGTCGTGGGTGAAGGAAATCGAGCCAGTGTAGGTGCCGGGGAGGACATTTGCGGTATCGAAGGAGGCGATTATTTCGGTAGGGCCACCGGCGGACGCACTGCCGCTCAAGGGAGCTAGCGTGTAGAGCGTCTTCGTCGGGTTGAAACGGACCGCGTAGTTGTTCTGAAAGGTGATTTGATTCGAGGCGTCGGTGTTGTAACGAAGTTGGATGCCCTGGTTGCCTATGGTGTTTTCTATCCCCACCGAAGAGGAATTGAGATTGGAGCTTCCCATCTCCTTGTAGTGAAACTCGATGGAGCCATCAGCGTTCAGAATGACCTGAAATGAGTTCGTTCCGGTGTAGCTGTGATGCTTGACGGCGTCGTATTGGACGATCAGGCGGGTGGCCTCCTCCTTGTAGTAGATGTCACCAGCTTGGCCGGTGTGGAGGTCGTCCCAAAACGGAGCAATGATCCCGTAGGGCTGGCCAATCTCCGGTAGCTGCTCGTTTGTGACGTCGTTGAATTCCGCCTTGAAGTTCAGGTAGCCATTACTAGAAACCCACACTTCCGAATAATTGCTTCCGTAGTAAGGGAAGGCGAACTGGCTGAGGGTGATGAGCTGCGAGTCGTTATCGACATCGGAGATGGTCGTCATCAGCGTGCCGGTGCTGCTGATGTCGGTCCAGTTATAGACAATCGTGCCGGTGAGTGAATCCTCCCATGAATAGCCCGTGACCGAGTCGCCGGCGACAGCGATTGAGTAGCTTGCAGCAGAAGCGGTTGGATTGTTCAGGTAAAGGCTCTTGTTGTTCTGTTCGCCCCAATTCAAGACCAGTTCAAGCGGCGTGGGAAAAACGGCCATTTCCGAATCCCAGAATAGCTCCCAGTCGTCGGGGATGCCGTTGCCGTTGAGATCGAGCGTCGCGAAGGGGTCGCTTTCCTGCAAAAGCTCATCCCAGTTTCCGATATTATCGCCATCAAAATCATCGCCCCACGGGTCGAGCGTGGGCACATCGGTGTATTTGAGGCGCATGAAGAAACGGTTCGCATTGGTGGCAAAGCCCCACTCGACCACGTCCTCCTGCCCCGGCTCAATGATCGGGATGTATTGCCACGACATGAGGTCGTCGGACTGCTGGATAAAATAGGTTCTGCCAGTCCGGCCCCACCAGGAGAACGACCAGGTGTCGTTGGTTGAGTCGCGGGTCAGCCGGGTGCCCTCGTTGAGGTTGCTGGCAGTCTGGCCTTGGGCGAACCCTACCAAGGCCAAAGTGGAGAAAAGAAAAGCGAAAGAGCGTCTCATGGCGGCAAACTTCTGGAAAGATTATCGACTGGGTTGCTGCTGATAGACGCTTCCGCGCACCGGCCAGAAGTTAATGACGGTATCCTTCGGCTCCTCGGGGTTGGCGGCCTCGTAGCGCTTGCGGGCCTCGTTCAGAGCCTCGGTGCGCTGGTATTCGATGCGCAGCCTGCGCTCGTTCTGCTCGAAGTAGGCGTGGAGGGCGTCGATGGGGTCGAATACATCGTCTTGTTTAATGATGTCGGGGTCATCAGAGACGATGGCGTATTCCGCCCGTCCCGGCGTAAAGGCAGGCAGCTGCGGGATCTGTGTTTCCACATAGCCCTCCCAGCCTTGTTCTTTGGCGAGGCGGTTGCGCTCCTCGATGGTCGCCGTGTCCTCGTTGCCGATGCCGAGAAAGAAAAAGTAATAGGCGTCATCGGTCTCGAAGTCCGTGACGCCCCGCATGAAGTTGAAGTCGACGCTGCTGTAGGCCAAGAACTGCTCGCCTTCGTAGGTCCAGCGCAGCTCGGTGAACTGGCGGTCGTAGACCGTGGCCGAGAACATGATGGTGCGGTACTCCTTCTCCTGATAGCGGCGCATCGTTTCCTGAATCTCGGCCTCGGAGAGCTGCGGCCGTTCGGACTCGACTTTCGCCTCTTCGACCAGCTGAGCCTGAAGCACCGGTGGCGCAACCCGGTTCATTATGATCCTGCGCTCTCCCAGATCGTTCTCGATGCGCTCCAGCACCCGAAAGTTCACCCGGTTCGTCAGGCGGGCCAGCCGCTCAGCCTCCCGCAGCTCCTTGGCCTCGGCTTGCTCGGCGATGATCGCATCCGCTCGGTCGCTGGAAAGCGGGCGCAGTTCCTCGGCGATGGGTTGGTTTTGAACGGGGGTAGCCAGTTCCTGGCCGTGCAAAACAGTAGATAAGGTAATGGCCAAAACCAGAATCAGGAATTTTACAAACTTTTCCATATAGAAATCTGTTTTGAAGATTGGCAGGTTATCTTAACGAGGTCGAACCCCAGAACTGTGAACTTTCAGTGACTGAATTGAGAAAGACGTGAGAGTGGGCTTCCACCCCGCACCCGAATTTATCCAGACCGCTTAGACCCATGAATGTGGGTAGAGAAAGCAAGCCCCAATCGCCTACAATCGTGGGTATTGAAATTAGAAGAGGCATGCGCGACTGTTTTGAGGCGACACCGGAAACGATGCGGCCTTTCGCAGCATGATCTCGCCTACGAGGCCAACATCAACCGGAACAATGTGTCGCTTTACGAAACCGGCGACCGTCTTCCGAGCCTCGCCACTCTTTTTGCGCTCTCCCGAGCCCTGAACATCTCGCCCGACCAGTTTGTGCGCGATATTATGCTCCTTGATCCGCAAGTTTGACCGACCCTCGCCTCAGTACCTTGGAATCTGGTTTCCGAAGAAGGTGCTTGCTGTAATGCCTTTTGATCGTAGCCGATTTAAAGATTATGGAAGGAGTCGGAAACGATAGAGATCCAACTGACTGTATCGCAGTTGTTTGGTCACAGAGTAGCCCTGCTATTCTCGATTTTGCCAGACTGATTGGTGCTTTGGTTTTTTCCTGCAAGGCGTTGGTGAGAACAAACCCTTCTTGTAGAGCCAGTATCCGGCACCAGCCATGGAGACGATTCCCAAGGCGATGGCGATCCGTCCGCCGTAGGCTGGCAT
>CAYRFU010000510.1:0-1809 GCA_964423525.1 uncultured Burkholderiales bacterium
CAGAATTTGGAGGATGCCGCCTGAGAGAAATGAGAGTTACACCCAATGGAATTGGGAATCACCTCGGGGAGAGTGAGTGGTGGGAATTCTTCTTTGGGCGCCTCTTTCCGCCGGTATCCATTCTGACAGACTCTTACGACGAGGAACTTGCTCTTCAGGCTCACGATCTTGTGAAACTCCTGGACCTGCACCCGATTCGCATTTCTCAACTCGGTCTCAATCTGAACCAACTCAGCACTCAGACCATCATGAAGCTGAACCTGGCTCAGTATCAGAACATCAATGTGGTGACGGCTCAGCCGAGCCCGTTCGATCTGGCCCTGGAACAGGAGGAGGTCAGCGCCGATGCCTTGCTCGACCTCGACCCCGATCAGTTGGGAACTTTGCCGATCGGTGGAGACTACGTTCTGACCGAGGATCTGGAGTTGATGAATCCGAGTCTTTCGGCAGACAACCTTCTCGACTTGAAAGTGGGGGAACTGGGTGACATTCCGGTGGGCGTGGGCAAGTAAGCCCGCGATTCTGAGAGCCCTAGTGGCTCTTCTTTTACTTTTGGGGAGCCCGACGCTAGCCGAGCAACCGGTTCCTCTAGCCGACCCTCCCCGGGTCGAGGCCCGCTCTATAAGGGTCCTCGGCAACACTTTGCTGCCGGAGGAGACGATCCGGCGGGTGGTGCAGCCCTACGAAGGACAAGACCTCACTATCGAAGACCTCAAGACTCTGGTCACGGCTCTAGAGAGCGCTTACCGCGAGGCCGGATTCATCCTGGTCAAAGTCACTTTGCCGCCCCAGAAACCTACCGGGGGCCTGGTCGTCTTTCAGGTGATCGAGTCTCGTATCGCCAAGGTCGAAGTCGAGGGCCAGCAGCGCTACTCGGAGTCGTTTCTGCGTGATCGCTTTGAGGGGGCTATCCCCGACCGGATCTACCGCGCTCAGGATGTAGAGCGGAGTCTGATGCTGCTCAACGAACTGCCCGACCTGAAGGTCAAGGCCCTTTTCCGAGCGGGTGATAGAGGCGGGCACCACCAATGTGGTCTTAAAGGCAGAAGAGGACAAGAATTACCATTTCACCCTCGATTACAACAACTTCGGAACCCGTTCGACGGGTGAGCATCGTTTCGGCCTCACCACCGATTTCAGTAGCCTGTTCACCGAGGGAGACCGGTTGGCGGTAGGTGATGTGCTCTCCACTCCCTCTTCGTCGACCAATCTGGTTCAAAGCAGCTACGACTTTCCGGTGGGTGAGGAGGGAACTCGCCTCGGGTTCTCTTACGCCAGTGGAGCATTCGCCGTCGGCCAAGAGTTGGCTCTGCTCGATATTCGCGGAGATGCCGATATTTACACGATGAGGGTTTCTCACCCTCTCAGGCGTTCTCTGACTCACAGCGCCGATGTCGGTCTTTCTTTCAGCCAAAACGAGGTGCGCAATCTGGCTGTTGGTCAACCGCTTTCGACCGATATCTACACGGCTTTGCGCCTCGACATTCTAGGCCAGTGGTCTGATCTCTCGGGACGCACCATCGCCCGCGGGGTGCTCAGTCAGGGACTAGGAGGAACCGGGCGCGGCGACCCGCTAGCCAGTCGGGTGGGGGCCGGTGCGGATTTTACCAAGTTCGGGGTCGACCTGGCCAGGATTCAGAACCTAGACGAGAGTTTGCAGCTGTTTTTCCGCGGGTCAGCCCAGCTGAGCGGGCAGCCTCTTTTTGCGGCTGAACAGTTCGCCCTGGGGGGTCCTGACTCGGTTCGCGGGTTTCCTCAGGCCGAGGTCCTTGGCGATGCCGGCTACACCCTCTCGAGCGAGTTGCGCTG
>CAYRFU010000510.1:1819-3342 GCA_964423525.1 uncultured Burkholderiales bacterium
CTCGCACCAGAATCTGACCGGCGCCGGTTTCGGCTTTCGGGTGAATTTCGACCAAACTCGGGTCCGCCTCGATCTCGGATTTCCCCTGGCTCCTTCCAGCAATTCCAGGCGTCTTTCTCCGGTGCTCTACGGTCGCGTCGTTACTCGCTTCTAGTTCTACAGAAGACCTCTGCCTCGAGGGTCATCGGCTTGGTTAAGGGAGACTTCCACGTCGGAACGCCCAGACCAAACCGGGCCCCCGGTCCTAGGACGAGGGAGCGCGAGCGACACCGGCCAGGAAAGGGGTTCCCAGAAAGCGGAGGATAGTCTCCTGAGACTCCACCACGAAACCCGATCGGGCCAAAATAGGGAGAACGCGACGGTTAAGGTGGCAGCCTCCGGCCAGACTCGACCACAGAGGAGTGAAAAGATCGTGAAGCCGACCGATAGCACCCTCGCCCCGGACGTGCTCCAAGAAATGAAGACAACCGCCGGGCCGAAGAACCCGACAAATTTCAGCCAGGCATCGAGTCCTATCCGTCACCGAGCAGAAGACCAGAGTCACGACGACGTGATCTACCGAACCGTCCTCGAGCGCCAAAAACTCACCCGGGCAGTCGACAAAGCGGATGCCCGGGTGAGCCCTGGCCTGAGCCGCTCGCCTCATGTCGGGATGAGGCTCAGCGGCTATCACCCGGGTAGGGTCGCGAAAATGGGGGAAGTTGGCTCCCGTGCCCGCTCCCAGGTCGAGGATGTCGCCCTCCAGATGAGAAAGGAGTCGGGCCCGTGCTTGGGCCAGACCCCAGCGCTCAAAAGGGTCCATCAAAAAGTCGTAACATCGGCCGGGCACCATCCGATCGTATTTCTCCTGGCGGTCAAACTCACCTCGCCGGGTAGGAAAGAGAGAGTTCCCCTCAAATTATTCAGGATGGCCCTCTTCAGCTATCTGTTCGACTCCGATTTCAAAAAGCGCGTGCGAGAAGAAGAACGTCGCATCGACAAGGAGCGGCTCGAAGGGGTGGCTCAAGACCCCGTCGAGGAGCAGGCCACCATCCGGCGTTTGCGAGAGGACCTGGCTAGAGTGCTGGTGCTCAACCGTTCCCTCATCACCCTCCTGATCAGCAAAGACATCATCACTCTCCCCGAGCTAGCCGAGCTAGCCAAAGAGATCAACCTGGAAGAAGACGCCGAAGAGGCCGATCCTAGCACCAAGCAGTCCAAGTTCTGTAAGGATTGCGGCCGACCCAACTACCGAAGTCGGGCCAACTGCGTCTACTGCGGTTCGCTCCAACTGTAAGCGGGGTGCTGATCCCAAACGTCGGTAAAATTACGATTCAATATGAAATAGCCCTAATCTGTTCCGACCCTGGGCAAGGTAATGGCCTCCAAGCACGAAGTTGTTGAGATCCAAACTTAACACTTCAAGGAGGCCACTACGATGACGATGATATCATGTTCGGGCAAGACTCGAGAGAGGGCAAGAGAAATTGTGAAATGGTCCCCGTTCTGCAGACATCTCAAATGACTTAAGGAAGGTCGAGAGA
>CAYRFU010000511.1:0-3335 GCA_964423525.1 uncultured Burkholderiales bacterium
GGGCCATTCCGGAATATCAGGGACATCCACGTGACCTCCAATGGGGATGTCTACGTCGCGGACGACAGCCAGCATCGTGTCTGGTAGGTGGATGGAGCCACGGGCGAAGCGGCGGGAAGAGACCGAGAGGGGAGGGGCTTGGCTTGATCGGGGAAAGGATAAAGGCACAACCCTAGAGCCACGACCCCCACCACCAAGAAAAGTTCGATAATCGGCTTTCTCATCGTAACGTTAGTCTCGTTCCGACTCAGTTTGTTCCGATGGTTCGCCACAGGAGAAGCTTCGCAAGCGTTCGAACCGGGGTGCCATGAACATCGGTAGACTTGGCGTATTTTTCTTTACGGACACTTTCACGGCCCCCCAGGCGGCCCAGTTTGCTCAGAAGCTTGAAAGGCTCGGCTATGGAGCGCTCTGGTTCCCTGAAGCGGTAGGGCGAAACACCTTCGTTCAGGCCTCGTGGCTGTTAGCTAAGACTGAAAAGCTCGTGGTCGCTAGCGGCATCGCCAACATTTTCGCTCGCGACGCTCAAGCCACAGTGGCCGGTCAAAAGGCCCTTCAAGAACTTTCTGATAATCGTTATCTTCTGGGTCTGGGAGTCTCCCACAAACCGCTGGTGACGGATTTGCGAGGTCACGTCTACGAGAAGCCTCTAACCCGGATGCGCAACTATCTCGAGGCGATGAAGAAAGCGGTTTACCAGGCCCCCGAAGGTGAGGGCCGGGGCGAAGTGGTGATCGGGGCGCTCGGGCCTAAGATGACTCAGCTCTCAGCCGAGTTGACTGATGGGGCCCACCCCTACAACGTGACTCCCGACCATACCGCCTGGGCTCGAGAGCTGATCGGGCCTGACAAGAAGCTCTACGTTGAGCAGAAGGTCATCCTCGAGAGTGACGCCGTCAAAGCCCGTCAAGCCGCCCGGGAGGCTCTCGAGTTTTATCTCCCGATGCCCAACTACCAACGCAACTGGGAAAGGCTCGGTTTCAGTCAGCAAGACTACTCCGGAATGTCAGATCGCTTCCTTGACGCCATGGTCGCCTGGGGAACAGCTGAGACCATCACCAAAAGGCTTCAAGAGCACTGGGATGCGGGAGCTGACCACGTCTGCATCCAGCCGGTCGGGAGTCTCGAGCCAACGCTGGAAGCTTTGAGCGGCCTCAATCAACACGCCCGGACCTGATGTTTCAGACCTGTCGGGCCGGACAAGAAGAAGCCCCCCTCGTGATCGACGGGAGAGGTCGGCTAGACCAGGTTGAGTTCCGTCCTGTCGACCAGCGACATCAGTTCACCACCACCCAGCGCCTGGCCATCGAGGCAGCCTGTGACCATCTTCGAGAGGAAGGAGCGGTGGTCGAGCCCGGTCCCCTTTATCGAGTCCTGAGATTCGAGGCCGGTGAGCGGTTGGTGATCGAAGTGGGCTTGACGGACTACGCTGAACACGTCGGAATCAAAGCCCATCCCGAGTGGGGCGTGCGTTCAGGGGCCCTGGCGGTGTGCGGGATCACTCAGAGCCCGGACGGGTTTTTGATCGAGAAGAGAAGCCCGAAGGTGGCGGCTAAGCCTGGCTTTTACCACCCTCTTCCCTCGGGCACGGTAATTCCCCCAAGCGACCTGGCTGGAGCGCTCTTTCAGGAGGCTGAAGAAGAGTTGGCGCTAGCCCCCGAGGAGATGACAGATTTGTGGTGTCTGGGGGTTCTGGAGGTGGTTTCCGACAGTGTTTATCAGGTGATCGTCTGGTCTCGGACTGAGCTGACTCTCGAGCAGTTGAAAGGACGGGGTCGGAGCGGAGCTTGGGAGCAGTCGGAACTGTTGACCGTTCCGGCTGAAAGGGGGGTGCTGGAGCGATGGCTAACTCAAGAGAAAGTCACCACCGGAGCCAGAACTGCCCTTCGCAGGGTTGCTCGAGAGCTTTGGGGCTAGTTTTTCAGGGAGGTCATTTCCACCACCACCCCCAGGTGATCGGTCTGGCCGGCCTCAAAGGTCCGCCACGAGGTCGGTTTCAGTTGAGGCGAGAGAAAGACGGAATCGAGTCGCCAAAGAGGGCTCGTGGCCGGAAAGGTCTTGTCCCAGACGACACCCGTTCCCCCACGAGCATCGTGAAGCCCTCGGGCTACTAAACGCACCGGCGCAGCTCGCGGAGGGGCGTTGAAATCTCCGGCCAAAACGGTCGGCCCGGTCTGATTTTGGAGAAGATTGCGAAGTTTGTGGGCCTGACTCAACTGTCGTTGATAGCGACCCCACGGCTCCAGTCCGCCTTGCACCCGATTACGCCAGTGGACGTTAACCAGGAGTAAGCCTCGAGAACGAGCCACCAAGGCCCCTGGAATCCGAGCGCCAGGGGCCACCTCGGCCAGGGGCCAGCGACTAAAAATGGCCAGGTCATAGGCGTCTTCCGGGGGGTTGAGTCCACCGTGGCCCCGTACTCCGTGATAGGCTGGGAGGGCCTCTTGAAACCGTGCGAAGTGCTCTTTCGACCAGGCCTCTTGGAGGAATAGAAAATCGGCGTCGAGTTCGGCCAGGGCAGCGGCGATCGGCTCGAGGTCAGCGTTCCAGCTGTCAACGTTGAGGGTCACCACCCGCCACTGGGGCTGTCCTTCGGGGGCTACCCACACCAACTCGCCAAGCCAGACGAGGCCTGTGGCCACCAGACTGATCAATCCGACGAGGAGGGTGACGGGGCGGGCGGCCACGGCCACGATGCCGAACCCTATTCCTACCATCAGGGCGACCGGGATGTAGGCAGCTGGGCCGAGGGCGAAGCAGACTGCCAGGCTAAGGGCGAGCCAGGCAGACCACAACACAAATCTCATCACGCTGGGATTCCAGCTCTCTCAAGAGGGGCCCTTTAGGAGCTTGGAGAAGCCGGCCGCAAAACCGGCGGAGGAGAATAGCGTGTCCACCAGCTTCCAACAGTTGATCTTGAGGCTTCACCAATTTTGGAGCGAGCAAGGTTGCCTCATCTGGCAGCCCTACAGCGAGAAGGTAGGAGCGGGTACGATGAACCCGGCTACCGTCCTTCAGGTGGTGGGACCTGAGCCATGGAACGTGGGTTACATCGAACCCTCCTATCGACCCGATGATGGGCGCTTTGGGGAGAACCCCAACCGGATGCAGATGCACACCCAGTATCAGGTGATTCTCAAGCCCGATCCAGGCAATCCTCAGGAGCGCTATCTTGAGAGCTTGAAAGCGATCGGTATCGACACCGACCAGCACGATATCCGCTTCGTCGAAGATAACTGGGAGTCACCGGCCCTAGGGGCCTGGGGCCTGGGTTGGGAGGTGTGGCTCGACGGAATGGAGATCACCCAGTTCACCTACTTCCAGCAGTCCGCCTC
>CAYRFU010000512.1:0-3329 GCA_964423525.1 uncultured Burkholderiales bacterium
GCGGGTGGCTGGGCCGGCGCCCAGCTAGGCGCGGTGTCGGCCATCGCCGGGTGCGACCAGGGTTGGCCCCGCCATACGATGGTGGCCCTCTGTTGGCTCGTCTTCTCCCTAGGGGTCGCTGGCTATGGGCTTTTTCAACTCGGCTCGGAGAGGGCCGCTCCGGCGGCCGGTTTCTACCTTTTGACCTTTTTCGTGACCCTGATCGGAGCCAACTTTCTGACCTCAGCCGAGGTCAGAAAGTGAGAAGCTGGGTGGTCTTGATAGCCTTGGCCTTGCTCATCCCGGCTGGCGCCGACCGCCAAGGTCGCTCTCCTGGGTTGGAGAAAATGGCTGTCCCCTTAACCTGGCTCAGCCAACTTGAGACGGAGGGCTTGCCTGACTACGGCCCGGGGGACTACGGTCGGCGTCTTCGCCACGACCGTCGCAAGCGTTACTACGAGATTCACATCCCCCCTGACTACAGTTCTGACCAGCCGCATCCCGTGGTGCTGGTCCTGCACGGAGGGGCGGGGTTCCCGTCTGGTGCTCGCTTTCAAAGCAACATCGAACCGATAGCGGATGAACTGGGTTTCATCGTGGTCTATCCGGCCGGGAGCCACCGTCTCTATCGGTCCAAGCAGCTCTACTGGAACGTCGGTCCGAAACCGAAGAAGGACCAACGGGCCGTTGACGATGTCGAATTCATCGCCACCGTCCTGGATGACCTGGCTCGTTTTTTCAACGTCGACGCCCAGAAAGTCTATGCCACCGGTATTTCGAACGGGGGGCAGATGACTTACCGGCTGGCTTGCGAGTTACCGACTCGGATCGCAGCTATCGCGCCGGTGGCCGGTCCGGAGCAGATCGGGACCTACTTTCGTCATCCCGAACGACCGATTCCCACCATAGCCTTCCACGGCCGTCGCGACACCTGGTTTCCCTGGGACGGTGGTTACACTCAGGCCAACGAGCTTTACAACAGTCGCTACCTTCCACCGGTTGAGCAGCAGATCGCTCAGTGGGCTCGGCTCAATCGCTGCGAGCTTCGGCCCCAACGCTCCGAGCAAGCCGGTCAAGCCATTAGCCAGGTCTATGACGACGGGGGGGAGGCGGGATGTGAGGTGGTTTTGTGGGAGCTCCGAGACGGGGGCCACACCTGGCCCAACGGTCGGGTGGTGCCGCTTGATGTTGAGATGGGTCCTACCGAACTGGGGCCCGGAGGGGTCGGACGCGTGAACCGAGACATCCCAGCCAACAAGATCATGTTAGAGTTTTTTCTTCGCCACCCGCTGCCAGCCATCCAGTGAAGAGGATCTGTGTCCTGGGAGCCCCGGGAGCGAGGCGGCCCACTTTCTCACTTTACCTGGCCAGGTCAAACCGAGCGGTGGTTAGTCTCCCTGTGAGGCTGCTCGCCTGAGCCGGTCTCGAACGGCCTCCCAGGCCTCCCCTCCCGGGGGAAGTTCGATGAGAATCCAATCGACCTGGGCTGCATCCAAGCGACGGAGATTTGCGTAAAGGTTATGCGCGTAATCCTCGGCGGCTGAGGGCGCCTCGATCCACACCGTCTCCAGGCCAATCTTCTGGGAGCTCAGGGCCCCGATGCGCTGACCCTGCTCGACCATCTCGGTGACGGTTTCAGGCCACCGGCTAGGAGAGACGAGTCGAGTCGGGGTCACGGGGGCGTAGTGACTTTTCAACCCTCCCGGCGCTCTCACGTCTTTTTTGCCTGAGCTCACGGGAAAGCCCAACTTTTCGGCCAGTTGAGTGGCCGAAATCGCCCCTGGTCGCAGGACAGCAGGCTGCGGGCCACTCAAGTCGACGATGGTCGACTCGACCCCAACCTTACAGGCCCCTCCGTCGAGGAGCGGTAAGTGTTCCCCAAACTCGCTCCGGACGTGGGCGGCCGTGGTCGGACTGATGCGGCCAAACCGGTTAGCCGAGGGGGCAGCCACTCCTCGGCCCAAAAGGGTGACGAGCTCTAAAGCTAGGGGGTGGGCTGGCATTCGAAGACCGACGGTGTCCTGACCGCCTGTCACCAGATCGAGGACCTGGGGTTGACGTTTCAAAACGAGAGTCAGAGGACCTGGCCAGAAGGCGCGGGCCAGGCAACGGGCCCGCTCATCCACGATAGCCCAATCGGGGAGCCAGTCGGGAGAACCGAGGTGAACGATGACAGGGTGGCCGAGGGGACGTCCTTTGAGTTCATAGAGTTTGGCCAGGGCCGTTGCCGAAGTGGCATCGGCTCCCAGCCCGTAGACGGTCTCGGTGGGAAAAGCTACCAGCTCCTGGCTGGCTAACAACTCGGCCGCTCGCTCTACCGTCACCACAGCGTGAAGGTAGCACGAGGCTGAGGCGGCGTCAATCTACCAGCCGGCGGTCCCTGGTAAGACAGGCTGGGGAGCGAGATGAACCATGGGGAAGGGCCAGCTTTGGGGGGGGAGTTCCAACCGACCGGCTCGGAATCGCTCCCTGTCCGTGGCGACATCGAGGCTAGGGGCGCCCTGTCGATAGGAGTCGAGCTGGAGAGATTGAGGTTGACTCGTCATCACTAGCTTCTTCAGCTGAGAGTTGACCTGGGTCTCTGCTCGACGAGCAACATCGGCCTGACCGGCGCCCAACAAAAGCAGGCTCAGGGCCAGGGCTAAAAAAGCTCTCATAAATGTTCCTTCCTTTCTGTTTCGGGGCCACTACTGACGACCACGGCAACTAAGAACAGCCCGGCTAAAAGCCCCATCGGCTGGCGCCCGACCATCAGGGCGGCCACCCCAGCCAAGGCCAGGACGCCGACCAGGGCAGGCAGCCAGCGACTCACCGGGTCGCCTCGAAGCAAAAGTCGTAGTCTAAATCGAGGGGCGCCGGACCCAGAAACTCAGGCTCTCGATTCTCGATGGATTCAAAGAAGATGTTGGAGTTGGGCTCGGCTATCAGGGCGATGGTGGCAGTTCTCATTTTGACCTCCTAAGGGGAGTTTAAAGGGCGCGGATGAGGGAGAAGCGAGTTTTCGATGAGCCCTTCTGGTAACATCCCGGCAAAGTGGGGTTCATCCCAGAAAAAGAGGATGCCACCAGCATACTAGGAGGCTCTCATATGAGAATTTCAACTCTAACCGTCTCACGTCCAGCTTACTCCGAGCCCACCCCTCCTCCGGAAGAGGGTGAGCCTAATGATCCCAATCCCCGCGTCGACGGCTTCTACACGGGAGCCGGAGTGACCGCCGACTGGCTGACCCGCATCGACGGAGCGGCCACCCTCGGCCTTCTCGGTATCGGCCTGGGCCGTGCCCTGGGTGTGGCCACCGGCAACCAGGGCCTGGTGGCCACGGTGCCGGTGTGGGTCGCGGCTCGCCTGGC
>CAYRFU010000513.1:0-3327 GCA_964423525.1 uncultured Burkholderiales bacterium
TGCCGTGCCTTGCAGTCAAAAGGATCAGAATAACACGAAAACGGGGTTGCGCCCCTTGTCGAGTCCTTCTAGATGGATGGCCTTCTTGGAGACCAGGGCCACCGTATCGATGGCCGAGACATCGGCTCCGCTCTGAATGGTGATCTTGCCCAGCCCGAAAACCGCACCGTTGCCGTGGACCTTCCCTGTCACGTGCAGGTCTTTATGGCAATACAACACCCCTCCATTGAGATAGATATCGCCGTGAACGACCATCTCTTGCTGGGCTTCGGTAAAGAAATCGATCTGGAGGTCCCCTAGTGGGGAACCGCCACCGGCCAACTGAGTGTCGCCCGGCACCTGGGCCAACTTGGTGAAGATCGACTCCACATCGAGGTCGGGCACCGGCTGCTTTCCAGCCAGGGTGCGCACCTCGCCGGCCACCTCGACGGAAGGGTGAAGGTCGATGCCGCCCACCGCGATCACATCTCCCTTGACAGTCGAGTTGGCTCCGATCTGGATGGCGCGTGATTTCTGACTGTTGCTGACAATATGAGCGGCCAGCAATTCTTCCTGGGCCATCGAACTGGTAGAGCCGACGTTGGCGAAGGTCCTGGTCGACTCCACCCCAGCCACAAGCAAGCCACCACTCGAAAGAACCGGGCCGGTGGCCGCCAGGGCGTTCGGGTAGGGAGGAATATAATAGATCACCTCGAGTCGATAGCGGGCCTTCAGGCATCGGCCGAGGGCCACCAGGTGAACCGCGCTATCGGGAATCTGGCGCCCGTTCCCGCCCTGGACCGAGACGGCCGACTCAAAATTGTTGGTCGAGAACGGTAGACCCAGCTCAGAGGCTTTGGCTTTGTTGAAGGTAAGAATTCCTTCCGACTCAGCGGGGGCGTAGGCCGAGGCCACCTCGATCGTCTCCCCCACGGCCCGGGCTTGGCCGAACTGTTGATTTTGCCAAACCTGACCGAGAGCGGTGGCGATGGCCGACTCGGCCAGATTGCGAGCCTGCCATTGGTCGACGAGCTGATTGCTCAGGTTGAGGTGGAAAAACGACACGGCTACTACCGTGAAGAGAGCTAAGGTGATAATCGTGACCAGCAGCAGTATTGCCCCGATGGTCATACCCCGTTTGCCCATGGCACGATTATAGCACAGCTTTACTGGCTTTCAGGGGCTCGATTCCCAATATTCTTTGAGTTCGCCGAGAGCCGCCAGCGTTTCGGCCTCTTTGCCGATTTCGTAAGCATCACCGAGAGCCACCAACCGTTTGCCGGTCTGGGTCAGCCTGGCGGCCTCCTGGGTGCCACGGTGGGTTTGGTGAGCTTTCTCAGCCAGGGAGCGGCCGTAGTTGAGAAGGAGACGCCGCATCTCCCCCATCGGTCTTTCGGCTTCGCTCAAAGTCCTTTCCAATGCATCTAAAATCCGGACGACGTAATCTCTTGGGCTGCCCGCTTTGAACTTTTCATCTTCGGCCGGGGGTCGCACGTTCCAAAGGCCCAGGAAAACGGTGACCTGAGGGCCGGGAGCCCGATAGAGAAAATCTGCCTCGGCGGCATAGCCGATCTTCATCGCCATCTCCCAAGCGTCTTCCTCAGAACAGTCAAACATCCGGTCTGCTACCGTCTCGACCGGCTCGACGCAGGCTTCTGCGGCCAAGTGGCGGTTAGCCCAACCGGCTAGGAGTGAGAAGTCTGACATGGCATAGCTGCACAGCACCTTGGTGTCGGCCACGAGCCGAGGCTTACCGTCGGGACAAACCCAGAAAAAGTGTCGTTCTTCGAGGTCCACCCGGTACTCGCAGTCGGTGATGGCGAACTCGTCCAGCAGAGCGGTCAAACCGTTCTGGCGATTTCGCCAAAAGGCGTAGAGCTCTTCTCCCGTCATCTCGATCGTCTTCACCGAGGGTATGACGGCTCCTGCAGCCTAATCTTCAACCAGGATGGGATGGCCGCCTATGGTGATCAGGTCGTCCTCCACGACCAGCTCGGGTCCCGGCTGGTCGCGGCGGCTCAGGCTCTCGAAGGCAGCCGAAACCGCCTCCTCCGGAGAACGTCCCACCACCCTCTCGAGACGAAGGCGGTATTCAAACTCCTGGAGGGCGTGAGCAAAGTCGACAGCCTCAAGCTCCCCTAGTTCAACCAGGCCCGCCAGCTGTTCCAACTGTTTCTCTCGCCCAGCGTAACTACCGTGGAGCCAGTAGGCATCGGCCAAGCGTTGAGCGCAGTCCTGCCAAGACTCCCCCTCCTGCTGCTGGGCAACCATCACTTCCACAAACTCTTGTCCCTGCTCAATCGGGCCCCGCCAGCGCTGCTCAAGCACCTCGACGACTTTAGCCGGAAGGTCTTCTTCGTTGGGGAGCGCCTTCTCGAGCAGCTCAAAATGATCGCCCAACCACTCTACGAAGCCGCTGACCTGGTGTTCGCTCAGACCGGCATCTTGCAGGCTTCTCTCAAAACTCTCAAACTGATCCCAGGTGGGCTCCAGCGGGCGGTCGATCTTCTCTAAGATCTGGGCCCTTCGAACCGCCGAAGGGTAGTGTTTTGAGGCGGCCACTTTGTCCCAAACCGCTTGCTCTGCCGTCCCGCTCAACGGAACCAGCTCGTAGAGGTCGACGGTAGTCAATCCCGGCGCGAGCTGGCCGATTCTGTCCAAATCGCCCCCTTTCTCGTTGATGTAGTGGGTTCCCCAGGCGCCCGCAAACGACTCTCCGGTCTTCCCGAGTAAGATTTTAAAAGTCGCCTGGTCCTCTTCATCCTGAAAATGATAGTAGAGATACTCGAGCGACTTGCGGGTGTCCAGCCTCTTATTCCAGCGATTTGAGCCCGAATTGTCGATCAGGGTCTTCAACTCGAGGTAGTCCTGGAGAGCAGACTCGAAGCCAGGCTTCTGACTTGGGGGTGAATTCGTGATGTTATACCCGATTCCGTTGAGCGACAGTCGATGGCTATCAAGCTCCTCCTGACTGCGGACCCTCTCGACGTCAGCCATCCTAGGGAAGGCTTCCTCTCCGAGCCAGCTACTCTGAGGACCGGCCGGGAAGGCTTCTAGGGCCAGCTGGAGAGCCGACAGCCTGGCCCGCCTGTCGAGTCTCTGGAGAGGCCCCGGTCCTTTCTCCACCGCCTCCCCTATCAGCTCGACAGAGTCTTCTATCTTCTCTGGCTGCTCGGGGTAGGCTTGCTCGGCCAGGCGACGGAACGGCCGCTGCTCGCTGGGTCTCAGGCTACGGATTTCGCTCATTTCGTAAAACTAGTTCGGCGACCTTAACCTCTCCTGAATTCTTTTTCGGGGGTGCTGATCCCAAACGTCGGTAAAATTACGATTCAATATGAAATAGCCCTA
>CAYRFU010000514.1:0-3317 GCA_964423525.1 uncultured Burkholderiales bacterium
TCGATCTATTGCGTCGTAAGCTGTCTGCACCTCGTGCCCCAGGTCGTTCCTCACCGAAATGACATTGTCGAAATTATCGTGATCGAAATAGATCTTTCGAAATCCATCACCAGGGTCTCCCTTAGGTGCCGTTATCTTACTCTGAACATCCAAATATAGCCGCTTAACTCCGGACTTCGGAGCCCGGCTACAAATAAGGATGGTTATGATGAAAAAAAGCACCTACTCAAAAGACCAGCGTGAGGAAGCCCTGCAGTTGTCTGAGGAGCTTGGTCCTACGGCAGCAGCTCGAAAGCTCGGGATTCCGCCGGGGACAGTCTATGGCTGGCGGTTTGCCAGGAGTAAGCAGCAAGAAGCGCCCCTGCCCGAAGCAACAGGAGAGAACGAACCAAAAGCTGACCCCGAGCAACCAGCTCAGACAGAAGAGTCGAGCGAAGCCAGCTCGAAAAAGAAGAGAGTGGCTAAAATCTACACGCCCTCTCAACGTGCCGAGATCCTCGAGTATGCAGCCGGCAACGGTGTGACTGCAGCTTCAAAGGAGTACGGAGCTACGCGGTTCAGTATTTACAACTGGCAGCGCAAGGTCAAGCTGCACGCGCAAGGAGAAAGTAAGGATAGCCCGGTGACCGGCAGCGACGAAGACACTACCTCTGCACGCGATAAGAGAATCCTTAAGGAGTGGAAGGCTCACCCCGGTCTCGGCCCCAGCCAAGTTCGCAATCAATTGCGTCGACAAGGGATGAAAGTAAGCGTGCACACCGTTCGCTGTGTTCTTGAAGAGAACGGATACGTGACTCCCAAAACTCGCCGGGTCGAGACGCACGACCAGCGCTACGAGGCTGTCCGGCCGAACCACCTGTGGCACCTGGATTTTCTCCATCGCCACATCCACAAGCAGAAGGTCTACGTTTTGCTGGTCCTCGATGACTTTTCACGTTTCATTGTGGGAGGTGCCCTGTGGGACGGCGAGCGGGTGGCCGCCGTCACAGAAACGTTCTCAGCTGCCGTCCAGCGTCACGGCAAACCTGAAAAGGTGATGTCCGACGGCGGTAGCGCCTTTTACGCCTGGAAGGGAGTGGGGCAGTTTACCCGTCTGCTGGAGGAGTATGAGATCGACCAGCTCATTGCGACAACTCCTCAGGTAAACGGAAAGCTCGAGGTTCTCAACGCCAACGTGGCCAAGGAGCTTTTTAACCAGGAAACCTTCTTTGACCTCAGTGAGGCCGCCCGACGTCTGTCCGCCTGGATCCATTTCTACAACTTTCGCAGGACTCATCACGCCCTTGGTGGTTTGCTGGTGCCGGCCGACCGCTACTTCGGTCGCCAAGACGAGGTCATGGCGGCAATCGAGTCAGGGCAGCGGCCCGACGGACTGGGTGAGCCTCTGGCTGTGGAGCATCGGGAGCTTGACCTGCTAAGGCTCACCAGTTGCCGTGGTCGTCTGGAACTCTCTTTGCTCGGTCATAGCTTCTCTCTGCCCGGATCTTAGCTGGAAGTTGGCTTCCGCAACCGAGGAAGCTCGATATCGTCTTGAAAGTCTGGAGGATGCCAAACGGTGCCCCTCCTTTTTCAGTTTTGGGCGGTCTCGCTCTCTTGCTCTGCGAATGGTGTCCCGCCATCGCTGAATGTCTCGGTTCCGTCGACGATACGCTCAAAAGGATTGGCGGTAGCAGAAGCCAAGCTTTTGAGATGCGCAAACGCCTGAAACCCTTCTCCCCTCCCACATTGGGGAAAGCCGGACGACCCTCCCGCCAAGCCGTGGAAAAAGATCCCGTCATGGCTGTGATGGAGGCCTGCTTCAACTATCTCGTCCATCACCCCGGCTCTATCTGCGCCAAGGAAGACCGTAATTCTTACAGCGAAGGCTACCGTCGCTTCATTATTAAGCTCGCGGGACCCAACGGACCGGCAAAAGACGTTCCGTTAGTCGACCTCGCTTACGCCAGCCAAGTTCCAGAGGGGACCCTGAAAAGCTGGCTGTACCCGCAGCCTCCTGGTCCGGGCAAAGGTTCGAGTGAGGAGCAACATCCTGGGCAACAGGACAAGGCTGCGGAAAAGTCAACGAAACCGCCTTCTTCAGGAGAGCAAGCGGCCAAAGAGCGTCCGACTGTATCTGAGACGGTCAAAGACGTTCATCTGCGACAACTCTTCAACCTCTGGGGCGCCTGGCAGGGAAGCTTTGTCGATTTCTGCCAAATGGCCACCAAGGAGCATCGGCTTCCTTTCACCATAACGTTCATCGGCGATGCCCTGGAAGCTGCGGGGCTTCGGACCAGGAGTCGTAGAAAGAAGGAGCAGGCTCCCTGGACGGTCGGAACCTTTCAGTCTCACTTCCCCGGTGCCCAGTGGCTTGGCGACGGAACCAGTATCGCTATTCGGTATCTGGGTCAAGTCTTTGTATTCAACGTGGAATATCTTCACGACGTCGCATCCGATGCCGGAATGGGATTTCACATCTCCGATGCCGAGGACGAGCAGGCTCTCATTGAAGCTTTCGAATCCGGCGTGGAGACGGCGGCCGGAGTCCTTCCTCTCGCACTCACCCTGGATAATCGTCCGAGTAATCACACGCCCGCCGTGGAGGAAGCTCTGGGTGAGACTTTGCTTCTCCGCTCCACACCCGGTCGTCCCCAATCGAAAGCCCCGATAGAGGGGGCTTTTGGGCTCTTTCAACAATCTATGCCTCCTCTACATCTGCAGGGCACCTCGGCACGAGACGTCGCTCGTTCGCACCTGCAAACCGTCATGACCGCCTGGTTTCGAGGACGAAACGGCCGGCCGCGCAAACGCAACGGTGGACTGTCACCGGCTCAAGCTTATTTCGCAGAAACCCCGACGTCTGAAGAGGTACAAAGGGCGATAGCGGCGCTTCGCGACCGCCAAAAGCGACAGGAGAAAGCGATGCAGACCCTCCAAGCCAAACAGGACTCCGTCCGATTACAGTTGCTCGCCGAAGGGTTGGCAACTTTCCGAACTAAGAAAGCACAGGGAACTTTACCACCGGGCGCGGACCATAGATATCTTGCCGGAATCATCCGCAACGATCATGAAAAGCGTCACCTACTCGAATTCTCTGAACACTTGTTTCAACAACGAGTCCGTCTACACGACTTTTCACTCGCTCCCCTGACCCGCTTGGCAGCGAGGCTACGGGCCACAAAGGCATCGACCGAACTCCCTCAAAGCTTCGTCTCCTTGGCACTTCAAGCAGAGTTCGAAATTGATTTCCGATTCTGGACTCAAGCAGCCGCCGATGCCCTGGCTGCTCTTCCACGACAACAAAGACCCCCGCTGTATCAGCATCTCTGCCGACTCGC